>JAATEY010000132.1 GCA_015655465.1 Gammaproteobacteria bacterium
GCGAATGTCAGGACGGCGCCGGTTGTGAGCGGGGCCACGGGTGACGTCGTGCCCAGCAGGAACTGCCGCTGTGCCTGCGCGCGCGACAGGCTGCCAGGCTTGCCGCTGGTGCGTTTCAGGAAACCGATTGCGCTGGAGTAATCGTAGGTGATCGGGGTGCCGCTGCGCGCCCAGCCCGACGTCATGCGGGGGAGCCGGATCGAGTGTGTGCGTGCGTACCAGATGGCGAATGCGGCCCATGCCATGAGCGCAGCCGTGAACAGGATGGCCGGGCCGGGCAGGGTCACGGTGGCGAGGAAGGGCTCGAATCGCGGCTGCATGATGTCGTAGAGTTTCGAGACCACCAATGGTCCGAAGCCAATCACCAGGACCAGAACTCGTGAGCCGCAGGCAAAGAATGTCCAGATCCAGAGTGCCACGGTGAGGCTCCATGCCAGCTGGAACAGCTGCGCAGGCGGAAGGTAGTGAGGGGAAATCCTGCCGCTGTAGTGCCGTACGAGCAGCTGGCTGGCCAGCACGGGCAGGGTCATCAGCATCGCAACCAGCGTGATCGCCAGCGTAGCGCCGAGCATCATGCGCAGGCGTCCATATGGGCGCACATTGAGCATGGTGTGCGATGAGGCAAACCGCAGGGCCACGCCGCCTGCAAAACCTGGCGCCAGTACGATCAGTATCATGCCCAGCATGCCCAACGCCGATATCGCACCCACGGCGGTGGCGGGCCTGTGCTGCATCAGCACGGCGCACAGCAGGCCGGTGCCCATCAACGCTGCGCCCGCGATATTGATCCAGCGCTGTATCGGCACGAAGGAGAAGTAGGCCAGGGCGATTCGCAGTATGGCGCTCACGCGTGGATCTCCAGGAAGATGTCCTCCAGGCCCAGTCCTTCGCTGTCGATATGCGCATCCAGGCGTGCGCTGGTAGCCTGCAGTTCTTCATCGGGGAGGTCGCGTACGCTGACCGTCGCGGTCATGCCGTCCTGGCCGCGTCGCGCCGAAAGCATTCGCGGCAGGCCGAGGTCGGCGGGCAGCCGCTGTCGCGCGCGGATGTGCAGGCGCCGCACCGACTGCTTGAGGCTGTCGGTTTCACCATCCCACAGCAGCTGGCCGTCCTTGACGATCCAGATGCGGTTCGCGACGCGCTCCAGGTCGGAGACGATATGGGATGAGAAAATCACGGCACGCTCGCTGTCGGCAGCGATCTCCAGCAATTGCTGCAGGAAATGGCGGCGCGCCAGCGGGTCGAGGCTCGCCACCGGTTCATCGAGCACCAGCAGATCGGGGCGATTGCCCAGGGCGAGCAGAGTCGAAAGCTTCTGCCGCTCGCCGCCTGACAGGGAGTACGCGCGGCGATCCAGGGGAACCTCCCAATCCGCAGCCAGCCGCTTGATCAATGCTTCATCCCAGCGTGGATAGAAGCAGCTGGTCAGCGACAGCTGGCGGTGCCCGGTCAGCGTCGCCAGCAGCTCATCCTGCTGCGGCACGAAGCCGATGCGCGCTTTTGCTGCTGCCGACATGGCGAGGCAGTCTTCGCCGAAGATTTTTGCTGCACCCGAGGTGGGTGGCGAAAAGCCCAGCAGGGTTTCGAGCAGCGTGGTCTTGCCGGCGCCGTTCTTGCCGATGACGCCCACGACATCGCCGGCACGGACTTGCGTGCTGATGCCCTTCAGGACGGGGCGCCCGCCCAGCGACTTGCACAGTTCATGAATGCTGACGGCAGCATGACTCATGGTTTTTCTCCCAGTTTCTTCCTGAGTTGCGCGACGATGTCGTCGCTTGAGAGCTCGAGCTGCCGCGCGGACAGGGCCAGCGCCTCGAGCTGTGGTTCGATCTGCTTGAGGCGCGCGGCAACGCCCGACTGATTGCGGCGCAGTGCGGCGACCCGCATCGGCTTGCCGCGATGGCGTTCGAGGATGCCCTCCGACTCCAGCAGGCTGTAGGCCTTCGAGATGGTCATCGGGTGCACGGTGTGTTCATGTGCCATCTCGCGCACCGAGGGCAGTTCGGCGCCCGGCACCAGCTGGCCGCCGGCCACCAGCCGCCGCACCTGGTCGACCAGCTGCTGGTAGATGGGCACGCTGGAATGCGGATTCAGTATGAACATTGAGCGACCATGTGTACTAGTACAATAGGACACATGGCGCGCAAGCGCAAGTGGCATGCGCTCATGACAGGCCGCAACGCCTATTTCTGGATCGTATAGACGATATCCGCGCTGCGCGCCTTGCCGGCCTCGGTCTTGATGGTCCAGCGATCGCCGAGGGAAAAGCGCATCTTCAGCGTGTTGATGGCCTCGGCCAGGCTGATGCCGTAGCTCACATAGAGACGCGGCGACAGATATTTTCCCAGCACCAGCGAAGTGTCGTTGCTGAGGTCCGATTCGACGCCGACGTCGTCGATGCCGACGCGGGAGCCGACCCGCTGCCCCAGCATCGCGACGCCCTGCGTGAGCAGGTCGTTGCGCGCCGCACCTGGACGACTGCTGTTCTGCACGCTTTCCAGCGAGCCACCGGCAAGGATGAGCGACACGATCTGCGACTGCGGAATGGCGGGCTCGGAGAAGAACGTCGTGGTGAGCGGGCCCCGCAGGGGGCCGCGCACATTCACCCCGGCCGTGATGTCGGGATAGACCTTCTGCGCACGCAGGTCGACGCCAGGGTCATTCAGCGGCACGTTGTTGAAGATCAGCCGCCCGCGCTCGATGTCCAGCAGGCGACCCGCGTAGGAAAACTTGCCTTCGGCGATATTCAGTTCGCCCTGCCCGCGGCTGTCGTTCGATTCATCGGTACGCACGGTGAGGGTGCCGCCGAGTCGGGCCGTGAGGCCCAGCGAGTTGAGGCGCACCTGGTCGCCCAGCATCACGCGGATGTCGCTCACCACCACCCAGCGCTGGGCCGGATCGACGACCGGTGCACCGACCATCACTTCATCATTCGAGCGCAGCACGACATTGGTCAGATCCGCCGGCTCCAGTCGGGCGAAGGGCAGTCGCAACTCGCCGCTGGCATCGATGCGGTGCCCGGCAATCCTGAAGTCGAGTTTTGGCGATGCGTCGATGCGCGCTTCGGGAACGTCGACGACGCGCAGGTTCTCGCCTTCGACATGCAGGTTGCCGAATGGCTCGTTCTCCTTCCACGCCAGCTTGCCGTTGAACTTCGCCATGCCATTGCCCAGGCGCGACTGGCCTGCGACATCCAGCGAATCGTTGTTGAAATTGGCGTCCATCGAGAGTTCCCGCAGCGCCAGGTTGACCTGATAGATGTCGATCGCGGCATCGCGCAACTGCAGCAGGCCCTGCAGCGTCGGGGCGCCCAGCGTGCCGCCGATGCTGACCCTGGTGGCGAGCCGCCCGGTGGCCTTGTCGATGCCGCCGAAATAGATGTCGAGCAGTGCCAGTCCGTCGGTGCTTGCGTCCAGCGAGCCGCGGATCGGGTAATCCCGCCAGTCGCCGGCATTGCGTTCGCCGGCAAGTTCGCCCTTGATGCTGCCGGAGGCGCCGGCATCCAGGCCCACCTGCACGGTGAAGCCGGTGGCGGTCGCATTGGCCGTGACGCTGCCGGAGCCCAGTGGCATGCGCTCGTCGCGCCCGTTGGCCAGCCGGTGCCGCAGCTGTGCCTGCTGCAACTGTCCGCGCACCGTGCCGGTGGGCAGGTCCGTGCGGTTGCCGGCGAGTTCGGCCTGGATGTTGATGGTGCCGTCGTAGTCGATGTCCTGCATCAGGCCAGCCGTCAGGGCGCGCAGCGGCAGCGAGCCTGCGGTGAGGTTGGCATTCCAGCTGCCGTCGGGTTGCAGGTGCCCGTTGACACACAGCCGCTCCTGGGTGCCCTTGACGCAGGTCTGCCCGAGCTGCAGCTGTTGCAGGTTCATCGCCAGCGTAGCTGGTGCTTCCAGTTGCAGATGCAGGTCCTGCGTGTCTTCGACCGCGAGACTCTGCAGCGTGCCCTGCCACATGCCCTCATGCATGCCGCCCTGCGCAATCAGTGCAGTGCGCAGCGGTGCGGCATCGACGCTCAACGCGAAGCGCTGCTGCTCGCCGCTGCCGGTGAGCTGCAGGCTGGCCTTCTGCACCGTACGCCCGCCGATTTCCAGCCTGGAAATGTCGATCTGTCCTTGCGCGTGGCCGCTGGTACCAAGGTCCACATCCACATCTGCATCGAGTGAGGCCAGCTTGCTGCCCTTCCATTCGAAGTCCGTGCCACGCCCCTTGAACAGCAGCTGTGGTGCTTCGCGGGTGCCGGCATAACGGCCGCGGGCGCTGACGCGGCCGCGCGCTTCGGGATCGAAGAGACTCAGGTCGTCGGCATCGATCGCAAAGCGCAGATCGCTGTGCACACCGAACCCGCCATCCAGTTGCAGGCGCGTGCGCCCGAGCTTCAGATCCACACCGCGGAACTGCCAGTCGTTGCTGCCTGCGGCGCGCGCAAACTGCCCGCTGCCGCTGATCGTCTGACCGCGCAGCCTGCCCGTCAGGCGCTGCGCATCGAGATCCAGTGACCCGGTCGCACCAAACGGTGCGCCGCTGGCCTTGAAGTCGAAACTGAGTTGCCCGGGCAGATCGGCCCGCAGGGTGGCCGGGTCGAGGTTGGCCATCCTGCCGGCAATATTCCAGCTCTCCCCTGGCTGCCAGCGTGCTTCGCCGGTGAATTTCGCGGTTCCACCCAGCAGCTGCACGCTGGCCTCATCGATCCGCAGCGAATCGGTAGCCAGTGCGCCACGCAAACTCGCCGGCATGGTCGGCTGGCCGGCGGTGATGACCTCGCCATCCAGCTGCAGACTCCAGGGCTTCACACCGCTGAGCACGTAGCTGCCGCGCGCGCTCGAGAACGCCGGCGCCGACGCGGCCAGCGGCCAGCGGAAACTGGTCCAGTCGCCGGCGAGTGCAAGCTCGGGTCCGTTCCTGACAATCGTGACGCTGCCATGCGTGGTGGCGCGCGCATGCGACGGGGCATGCGTGACCGTGGCGCGTTGAATCGTCACCACCCTGTTGTTGTATGCGCCGTGGAAATCCACGCCAAATGCGCCCGCCTTGAGGCCAGGTGGTATCAGCGCGCCCCTGGCAGTGAAACCTTCCGCGGCAGCGGTGACATCGAGCTCGCCTGAAATGATGCCCAGTACCTTGCCGCCACCGAAGGGCTGCAGATCGAAGTCCCGCACCCTGGCGTGTGCTGCGATCCTCCAGTTCCTGGTGAGCGTGGTGGCAGCTCCTTCGAATGTGGCGTGAAAGGGCTTCTCGATGCGGCCGGTCAGTGGCAGCTTGTCCAGGTCGCCATCGAAGCGCGCCAGGATGAGCCAGTCCGGCTGTCCAGCCATGGACCAGCTGATTTCCATGTCGCCGTCCA
>JAATEY010000396.1 GCA_015655465.1 Gammaproteobacteria bacterium
GCACCGCGATCTTCACGCAGGACATCAAGCTGCCGGACATGCTGGTGGCCGCCGTCATCTACCCGCCGCGCTTCGGCGCAACGGTGAAGAGCTTCGACGCCACCGCAGCGAAGCAGATGCCGAACGTCGCCAACATCGTGCAGTTCAAGACCTCGATTCGCGAAGGCGTGGCCGTGCTCGCCAGGGACTTCTACTCCGCCAAAAAGGCGCGCGATGCGGTGAAGGTGCAATGGGATGAAACCAGCGCCTTCAAGATGGGCTCGGATGCCATCTTCGCCGAGTACAAGGCGCTGGCGCAGAAGCCCGGCGCAGAAGCCCGCAAGGACGGCGACTTCGACAAGTCATTCGCCGGCGCCGCACATCGCGTTGAAGCCGCCTACCAGTTCCCGTTCCTGGCGCATGCGTCGATGGAACCCATGAACTGCGTGCTGCAGATCAAGCCCGATGGCTGCGAGGTCTGGAATGGCGAGCAGTTCCACACCGGCGACCAGAACGTGATCGCAGGCATCCTCGGGCTCAAGCCGGAGCAGGTGAAGATCAACATGCTTTATGCCGGCGGCAGCTTCGGCCGCCGCGGCAATGCCTGGTCCGACTACCTGGCAGACGCCGCGGTGATCGCCAAGGCCGACGGCAGCGGCAAACCCGTGAAGCTGGTCTGGTCGCGCGAGGATGACATGCGCGCCGGCTTCTATCGCCCGGCCTACTACCACCAGCTTGCCGCCGGCACCGACAAGAGCGGCAGGATCACCAGCTGGCAGCAGCGCATCGTCGGCCAGTCGATCATGGCCGGCACCTTCCTGGACGACAAATCACCAATCGACAAGAGCTCGGTGGAAGGCGTGCAGAACATGCCTTACGAGATCCCCAACCTGAAGGTGGAACTGCACACCACCAGGCTTGGCCTGCCGATCCAGTGGTGGCGTTCGGTGGGGTCCACGCACACCGCCTATGCAGTCGAGTGCTTCCTCGACGAGATTGCCCGCAGCACGAAGCAGGATCCGGTGGCATTGCGCCGTGGGCTGCTCGAGAAACACCCCCGCCACCTGGCGGTGCTGAATCTCGCAGCCGAAAAGGCGGGCTGGGGCAACCCGCTGCCCGCAGGCACGGCGCGCGGCGTCGCGTTGCATGAATGCTTCAACACCGTGGTGGCAGAGGTTGTGGAAGTCTCGAAGAAGGGCAACAGCTACAAGGTCGACAAGGTCACCTGCGCCGTCGACTGTGGCATTGCCGTGAATACGAATGTGATCGCCATGCAGATCGAGTCCTGCATCGCCTACGGCCTTGCTGCCGCAATCTCCGGCGAGATCACGCTCAAGGACGGATTCGTGCAGCAGTCGAACTTCCACGACTACCAGGTGCTGCGCATCAACCAGATGCCGAAGGTGGAAGTGCACATCGTGCCGTCCACCAGCAAGCCGACTGGCGTGGGCGAGCCGGGTACACCGCCGATTGCACCCGCGGTGGCGAATGCGCTGGCTGTGCTGACCGGCAGGACCGTGCGCGATCTGCCGTTCAGCAAGGCAGGTTTGACGTTCGTCTAGCCAGGGATGAGAGACTTGCTGTCGTCGCCTGGCGACAGCACTGCGACATAACTCCCGATTGCGTCACAACTCGGGATCCCTCGGGGAATTGCTGATGACGGACTCCCCACGCCGCGCTTATAAAGACGCCTCTACTTAATCGCAAACCCGTCGCAAGGCGGGGACGCAAAGCCTCCGGTCTGGCGGTCTGAATGACTAGCAGATAGCGGGGTTGCCGGCGGACCCTGTGCCGTCGTCAGCTCGCACGCTGTTGTTTTTCATGTTTCCGCTTGGTCCACGAGGAATTCAACTCTGGAGAAGCGGCATGATGAAATCGAACTGGTGGATGGCTGTTCATCTGGTCCTCGGCGCGGCACTGGCAGCATGCGGTGGCGGTGGCGGTGGTGGTAGCGTTGGTGTTGGCGATGGCCCCCATACCCTGCCAGTCCCCTCCGTCTCGCCCGGCAGCGCGCCCAGCATTTCCGGCAACTCGCCCTCGACCGTTCAAGCCACGACCCTGTACAGCTTCACCCCGGTGGCTTCCGACCCGGACTCCCCGACACTGACATTCTCGATTGCCAACAGGCCCTCGTGGGCTTCATTCAGCACATCCACCGGGGTTCTGTCTGGCACACCGGCCAGCGCCGATGTAGGCACCTTCGCGGATATCACGATATCGGTGACCGATGGCAGCTCGACGCGGGCGCTGCCGGCATTCACCCTCAACGTCATCCCGCCGCCCGCTGCCAGAACAGCCGCACTGTCATGGGCGGCACCTGCACAGAACTCCGATGGCAGTCAACTCACGGACCTGGCGGGCTATCGCGTGTACCACGGGACCAGTGCCGACGCGCTGAATGACATCACCCAGGTATCCGGCGCGACGAGCACGTCCTACACCTTCAACCAGTTAACCTCCGGCACTCACTACTTTGCGGTCGCGGCCTACACCGTCGCGGGACTGGAAAGCGCGCTGTCGACGATACGTACGAAGGTAATCCCTTGACTGGGGCAGGACGGCAACCAGCAGCAGCAGCAGCTCCAGGACATCCAGGGCACCGAACGCACCGGCACCACCGCCGCCGCCACCACCCGGGCTGTTGCGCTTGACCACGCGGACATTGGCCTTGCCTGCACGGACGTCCGCTTCGAAGGCCGTCAGGGCAGCGTCGAAGTTTCCGATCATCTGCGTCGTGGCCGCGTCGAACCCGGCCACGCTGGCCTTGCGGGAGTCACGGTTTACATCGACCAGCGTCGACATTCCATGATCCGAACTGGTGCCGCCCGCGCGCAGCACCAGGGATTTCGTTGCGGGATCCACGACCGCAAGATCCACAAGGGTGGCCGTATCGCGGCTCGTGCCCGGAAGAATGTAAGCGCCCACAATGGTCAGGTAGCCCAGGGACAGCTTGTTGCTGTCCTGATGGGTAACCTGATCGTAGGAGACCAGTGCAACCAGGTCGATGTTGTAGAGGCGCTGCATGCCCGCAAGTCCGGCATAGCCCTGCGCAGTGGCGAGGTAGTAGTCCGGAATGATGACGATCTCGCTGACGAACTGGCGGCTCGAGAACCGCTGACGAATCCGCTCCAGCAGATCCTGCTTTTGTGTCGCATCCAGCGCTATCGCGCCATTCGCCGTTTTCGAGGGCAGGATTGCCAACCCAACGCGCAGCGGAACGCGCAGCTCCGGAATCGTGTCATTCGGTGGCGGCGCCCCGTTCGGATACAGAAAGCCCACCAGGCTGGACGAATTGCTGGTCTGCACTCCGCACCGGCCTGCACACACCCCGCGCGGAAAAAACAGCCCGCATCCCGAGAGCGCAATACTTGACGACAGGACGATAATCAAAGCCATGCGTTTCATTGCCAGTCTCCTGCAATTATGCGTTTGTAAGATTCATCGGCACCGACGAGCCGACACCAAGGACCAGTGAAGTTCCCAGCTTTCACTTCGCGTTCTCCTGCATTTCCGCCCACTCCTTCAGGCGCAGGTAGTCCGTCTTGCCCGTGCCCAGCAGCGGTATTTCCGGCACGCACCGCAGGATCCGCGCGACCGCGAGTTCCGGCGCACCGATTTCCCTGGCTGCCGCGCTCAACTGCTCACGGGACAGTGTGGGTGACGTTGTAAAAAGTACGATCGCCTCGCCCTTGCCCGCATCGGTGCGCGAAGACGCGGCATGCAGGAAGGACGGCGCTGCCCGGGTCGCGATCTGCTCCACGACCTCCAGGGACACCATCTCGCCCGCGATCTTGGCGAAACGCTTGACCCTGCCGCGGATGTGGATGAAATCATCCGCATCGACCGAAACGATATCGCCGGTGGAATACCAGCCGTCGCCGATCGACTGCGGTGGCTGGACGACGCCGGGCCGGTCGTACAGCACATAGCCTTTCATCACGTTCGGCCCACGAACGTGCAGTGCGCCACCGCCCTCGATGCCGGGCACAGGCTCGAGCTCGTACTGCATGCCGGGCAGCAATTGCCCGACGCTCCCGATCCGGCAGGCCATCGGCACATTCACCGCGATGACCGGAGCGCATTCCGTCACTCCATAGCCTTCCATGATGCGGATGCCAAACTTCTCCAGCCACAGCCTGCGCACATCCTCGGCAAGCCTTTCGGCACCGGCGACGACGTAGCGCAGACGCCCGAAGTCATAGGGATGCGCGAACTTTCCGTAGTTGGCCAGGAAGGTCGAGGTGCCGAACAACACCGTGCAGTTCCGGTCGTAGACGATTTCCGGAATCACGCGGTAATGCAGCGGGCTGGGGTACAGAAACACCTTGCATCCCGACACCAGCGGCAGCACGACACCGCAGGTCAGTCCGAACGAATGGAAGATCGGCAGCGCTACCAGGAACTTGTCCAGCGGATTGAAATCCGCCACCGCACGCACCTGTGCCACGTTGGACAGCACGGAGGAATGCGAATGCACCACGCCCTTGGGCCGTCCCTCCGATCCGGAGGTAAACAGCACACAGGCGGGGTCGTCCGGTGCCTGAGGAATTGCAGCCAGCCCGGGGAAGCGCAGATGCCAGAAGATCCAGAGCCTGTCGGCCAGCGTGAGCCCGGCCTTCAGGTCCTCGAGATAAATCACCGTGACGCCGGCAGCATGCGCGCCGCTGCCTGAAAGTGCGGCCATCTGCGACGTGAGGCGTGCCTTCTCGACGAAGGCCCGGGATGCGACGATGGTCTTGATGCCGGCGGCCGTGCAGGCGGCGCGCATCCCTTCCACACCGGCTGTGTAATTGAGCAGCGCCGGCACCCGTTTACCCGCGGAGAGCCCCAGGATCAGACCCAGGGTTGCGGCGGCATTGGGCATCAGCACGCCCACCGTCTCGCCAACCGCCGTTCGCGGCGTCAGCAGGCGCTGCAGCCCGAGGGCCATGCGCAGCAGGTCGTCGTAGGACTCCTCCTTGAGACGAATGTCCTCGACCACGTTGTAGCCCGAACCAAACGTCGCCCTGGCATCCAGAAACGCCTTGAACAGCGTGCGCTCCGGACGCGCCGCCACCAGCGAATCGAGCAGGATCCGCCGCATCAGCTCCCCGGCGCGCCGCCGCCGCAGCTTGGCCGACGGCAGCGCGGGCATGGGAATCGTCCGTGGCGGCAGCACGGTGAGCGCAATCTTCGGGAACAGCTTCAGCGGATAGATTCCGGCCAGCCGCCCGAAGTAGCTGCGGCCCGCACCCTCGATGCGTACGGGCACGATGGTTGCGCCGGTCTTGGCGGCCACGAAGGCGGCGCCGTCATAGACCTTCATGAGCGAGCCCGTAACCGTCAGTCGCCCCTCCGGAAAAATCACCACCGGTTTGCCGCTGTCCACCAGCCGGTAGACCATTTTCAGCGCCAGCGGACTCGAGGAATCGATCGCCAGATGCGGGATGAACCGCAGCAGCCGGCCGAACACCGGGTGGTTGGCGATGCTGGTATGCACGACAAAGGTGGCATCGACGGGCAGGAAGACGGCGAGCAACAGGCCATCCAGAAATGACTCGTGGTTGGCGACGATCAGCGTCTTCGGGTGCTGCAGCTGGCGCAGGTCGCCCGCCACGCTGACGCGAAACAGCAGCCGGGCAATCACCCGTAGCGCACCGCGCACGAAGTTCGAGCCGTAGAGCCGGAATCCCGTTGTTTCTGTGACTTCGCCTGACATCCCTGTCTCCCGCTTGCCTGCCCTAAGGGCACCGAGCCTGCGTCTTTGCAACCTGCACCACAAGTCGCGTTTCCGGAGTGACACCCTGTTACCCGGCAGGTATCATTTTTTTATACGTCGTCAGGCAGGAACCGAATCGGGAGGCTCCACCTGGTCGCCTATCGGCAAACGCTGTTGCGAGGACTGAAAAATGTCCAGGGTGAATGGAATCTGCTGACGATGAGCTGGAACACCAGGCGAATGTTCGCGTTGCAGGCCATCTGAGCGGGTACGGCTACCGCTCGATCATCAAGACCACAGGCATCTGCATGAAACCACACACACGGAAGGATCTTGTCCGTCAGGCCGCTACGGCAAGCCGTGCGATCTTCGGGCGTGGTTTCTTCTTCGCGTGCCACAAGTCATAGGCAACCTGCATGTTGAGCCACGACTCCGCCGAGCCGCCCAGCGCGGCAGCAAGCCGGATCGCCACTTCCGCACTGACCGCCGCGCGGCCATTCACCACGCGCGACAGCGCCACGCGCGACACTCCAAGGCGGCGCGCGAACTCGGTAACGGTCAGCCCACCATCGCCCAGCACGGTATCGGCCAGGACTTCGCCCGGATGGGGGGGGGTATGCATACGGCTCATGTGATCTTGCCTCTAGTGGTAGTCCTGATAATCGACCAGCACCGCATCGCTGCCCTCAAAGGCAAACGTCAGTCGCCAGTTCCTGTTCACCTTCACGGCCCAGTGCCCGGTCAGCTCCCTCGTGAGCGGATGCCAGCCCCAGCCCGGCAGATTCATGTCCTCCGCGCCGGTAGCCGCATCCAGCCGTCCCAGTTGCAGGCGCAGCCGCTTGGCATGATCGGGCCGGATTCCGGCCTTGGAGCCGGTGCGGAAAAACCGTTCAAGCCCGTCATGCAGAAAGGTTTTAATCACGGCCAAGTGTATCGCCTGGCGATACGTCCTGCAACGCTATCGAACCCTGCCGGACAGTATGCGACACCCGGCACGCCTTGCGCTTGATCGGCATGTCACAGGCACCGGCGCGTAGGGCCATGACTGGGTACGCTCCCTGCAGACTTGCGACGTACCCGGCCTTGTGACCGAAGCTGCCTCCGTCGAGGAAATGAACCGCAGGCTGGAGCGGATGATCCCCGAACTGCTGGAAGCCAATGGCGTTGTATCGCATGGCGGTGGCGTGCCATTCGAGCTTCTGGCGCATCGACATAGCACCGCGCCCGGCCGCGCGCGCGCGTACGTGATGTGTGCGGGTTCAGCGCTTCCACTAGATCATCGGCGCTGTATCGCCAGCGGAAGTCGCCGGATGGCCTCGGACGGAGAAAGCCTTGAATTTCAGGGGTTAGAACAAAAAAGCCGCCGTTATCGGACGACCTCGGATGCAGGACTGGTGCCGGAGATAGGAATCGAACCTACGACCCCATCATTACGAATGACGTGCTCTACCAACTGAGCTACTCCGGCGCCGGCGCGCATTCTAGGGAAACCGCGCATTCTGGGCAAATCCGCAAGTTTTGCCTGTGGCCCCGCCGCCGTCGCAGCCACAGGCTGCATGAATGCGGCCCCGAGCCTTCTCACTGCTGGAACTGCTTTGCGTGCTGTCGATAGCCGCGGTGCTGCTGGCGCTGGCGCTACCGGCCTGGCGGCGGCCACTTGCGGCAGCGGCCGTACGGGCCGCCGCCGAACAGGCGCTCTCCGGGCTCGCACTGGCGCGGCGCACGGCCCTGGCGAGCGGCCAGGCGGTAACACTGTGCCTCACGGCAGACATGACCCGCTGCGATCTTGCGGGGCGCGAATGGATGCTGTTCGTGAACCATGACGGTGGCCTGCTCAACCGGCGGGAGGCCGGCGAAGTGGTGCTGCGGCGCTGGCCACTACCACGCGACGTGCAGGTCAGCGGCACGCGTGCCTATGCGTGGTATCTGCCTCAGCCGCGGGCTGCGGCAACCCTGAGCCTCTACTTCTGCCATCCTGCGGCGCCAGCGGCGCGGCGCAGCGTCATCGTCAGCCAGACGGGCCGACCGCGGCTCAGTTACGACCTGCCCGGCAGCCCGTCGTTGTCCGGATGCCCATGACCGGTCTCACCAGAACAGGTCACCGCGACCAGCAGTCGGCCACGGTGCTGGTGCCGGATTCTGTCCGCGTACCTGCCTGATTCAGGGTGAGTGTCCTGCAGGCCGTATCCTTGGTGAATTGCGTCCCGATGGGCGTCGCAACCACACGATAGGTATTCTGCGCGAGCGTATCCAGACTGAGCGTATAGCTCGTATTCAAGCGACCCTCGGATCGACAATTCAAGTTTGGCATGACCGCCGTGTCATACCTCTGCCGCGTGGTATAGAACCGCTCCATGAACTGCGCGACTTCCGACATGCAGGCCCTGGCCGCTGCGCGGTTCCCCCGCACCACATGATTGATGTATGCGGGAACCGCGATCGCGGCCAGGATGCCGATGATCGAGATGACGATCATCAGCTCGATGAGTGTAAATCCGGACTTGCGGCTGAAACGTGCGTTCATGCTTGATCGTCCTCTAGTTGCGGATCTCGCGCCAGCTCAAGCGACGTGAATCCACGAAAGTGCCCTGGGTCCGGAAAATCTTGGTGGAACCATCATCCAGCGATACCTGCATGACGTTTTCCACGAAGATTGGCGAGTTGGGGCTGCTGTCGAGACCGACACCCGAGACGATGGTGAGCGTACCGCTGACGCTCACCTTGTCCGAATTGTTGAACAACCCGTCAGCGTTGATATCGAAGAAGGTCTGGTCGAGCCGGGCCCCGGTGAACGGGTTGATGGCCATGATGAAGCCCGCACCGCTGGGCTTGCATACGTTTGAGCTGTCCGGTATGCGGGTCGTGCCGATCAGCGCCCCACCCTGGAACTGGTTTGGCACGACCATACGCTCGCGGGTGGCTGGCAGATCAAGATACCAGCCGCGCTTGCCCACCAGGTCACCTGTGTTTCCCGCACTGACCGTCCGGAGCTTGGAGCCTCCGGTGATGGTGTAGGTCTGGGCACTACGTTGCACAAGGCTGGCGCGAGTCGGCACGACTCCAGCATCCTGGATGCCATACCAGGTCTGGACCTGCGCGGTGGTCGGATCCGTATCGGTAAGATACTGTCCCGTACCGAAAAACACCCAGGTGATGCCCGTCGCAGGGTCCTTGCCCACCTGGGGAGCGGACGTGATGGGCTGCGCAACGCTGGAAGCATCAACCGCGTTGAATATCGTGCTGTACGCTGGCGTGCCGGCCACGCCAGTTATCTTCAGCAGCCGGCCGGTCAGATCACCTGCATATACGGTGTCGGTAAGCCGGTCGCCGTTGGTGTCGCGCGCCAGCACAGCTGACAGCCCGTTGCTGGCTGCACCGCCGGTGCCAATCGTCGTCGCGGCGCCGGTCACCACATTGATGGCAATGAGTTTCGCCGTGCCGCCCGAGCTTCCCGGGCCGTTGCCGATCAGCACCTGCCAGATGCCACTGGCCGTCTGGGCAATGACCGGCCTGCCCAGGTTCTTGCCCAACCCGGGAATATCCGTTGCGTCCTTGTCCCACAACAGCGAGATGCCGTTGGGGGTGGCGGCCGTGGTGGGCCAGGGATTGGTCACGTCCAGGGCGAAAGCCCCCGGCCCCCCGCGGCCCAGGGTGCCGACCAGGATGGTTCTCCATTTCGAAGCGGCCGTGTCATAAACATCCGCAATCGCAATGTCACCATCGATGAAGTACTTGTGCGCGTAGTTCGGCGTGGCGTAACTGGCCAGGTTATTTGCAATGGCCGTCTTGGGAATGAAGGCATAGACCTCCTGGCCGGTGTCCGCATTGAAGCCGTGCAACATGCCATCGTTCGCACCCACCCAGATGATTCCGGTGCGGGTGGCCTTGGCTACGGCGAACGTCTGATAGCTGCTGGCACCCGGGAATCCCATCGTCCCGTTGTAGAGGTTGGGACTGGGTTTCGAAACGAACACCGGCGTGGAGTTGACGATATCGCCCAGCAGACCGCGCGGGCGCGTGCGGTAGATTCCACCGGCTTCGGCCTGTTCCTTGGCCGGGTTGCCCCTGATGTAGTCCACTACATCCGATGTTCCCATGGCGGTTTGCTGCGCTGAACTCAGGTTTGCCCAGGTAAATGGCAGCAACGCGTCGCCAGGCATCTGGTGGACGTAGATTGCCCGGCTGGCCCAGTTTGTGGCGGCGAGCGACGTCGACGCGCTCGCGGTCCAAACCGGCGTGCTCGAAAGCGAGCCGTTAGCAGCCACGGAGTACGCCTTCAGCTCGCCGCTCCACGAGCTGCTGAACTGCGCCTGGAAGGTGCGCGTGTCCGTGTCCAGACGTGTCGAGTTGGCGGCCAGCGAGCTGGCGGATCCCACGGATTCGGATGCGATCTTGGCAAAAGCGCGCGTGAGACCCTCGACCATCTGGTCCGCCTGGCTCGCCACGTAGAAGTTGTCGGGGCGAACGTCGCCGGTGCTCAGGAATTCGCCTGTCTTGCTCCATGACGCGCTCGGCAATGC
>JAATEY010000119.1 GCA_015655465.1 Gammaproteobacteria bacterium
AAATTCAGGCGATACCCCACCGTCTCCTGCTGACGAGCGTCTGCCGAAATCGCCGAGCTACGACTTGAAGACATGAACGGCGAAGGATCACGCGCACTTTCAAGTTGAGCGTGGAAAGTCCCTCACCTCGGGACGCAGTCAGTGCCTGGCTGTACTATTCCGCCAGCGTTCGGCAACAAGAGCAGACACGGTGGAAAAGATACCTGAAATTGTCACGTCACCCCTGTCCCGCCCGGTTACAAGCGGAACAGACACAGTTCGAGTCCACATCTACCAGGGCGATCCCGGCAAGTGGCTGCTGGAAGTTGAAGACAGATTCGGGAATTCGACCGTTTGGAACGACCAGTTCGATACCGATCAGCAGGCGCTTGATGAAGTCATGAGGACCATTGCCGACGAGGGAATCGGGTCGCTGGTCGGGGCGCCGGAAGCATAGAAGCCCTGCAGGGGCTCGCCCTGCGGCCCCCTCCTGATCGCTTCGCTCCGCGCGCGCCCTGCCCATCCCGCGCTAGCTCTCGCATAGATTGTAAATTCAATCTACAATCTATTCATTGATGCCGAGGACGCGTCCGTGAATCCACGTATCTTGTTGAATAAACTCATTATTACCGCAGGGTACTACCCGGTGGTGCTACTGGACGGCCCGCGCCAATCGGGAAAAACAACGCTGACCAAGGCGGCTTTCCCCGACAAGGCATACGTGACCCTGGAGCCGCTGGATACTCGGGAATTCGCCAGCACGGACCCACGAGGCTTCCTCTCGCAGTACCGCAGTGGCGCGATCGTCGATGAAGTCCAGCACGCACCGGATCTGCTGAGCTACCTGCAGAACGAAGTGGATCGAGACCCCACGCCGGGACGATTCATCCTGACGGGTTCGCAGAATCTCGCGATCTCCCAGGCTGTATCTCAATCGCTGGCAGGACGGGCGGGAATCCTCCACTTGCTGCCTTTCAGCCGCGAGGAACTCGCTGGCTTTTCGAATGCGCCCAAGGATCTGTTTGAACTGCTGTGGAGCGGCTGCTACCCGCGCATTTACGACCGCAACATTCCCGCTCAGCAGTGGCTGGCCGACTACGTGGCTACCTACGTGCAGCGCGACGTGCGGCAGATCCTCAACGTCGGTGACCTTGGCCGCTTCACCACTTTTCTGAGACTGTGCGCAGCCAACACCGCGCGGGAGCTGAAATTGTCCGCATTGGGTGAGGATGCCGGCATTTCTCACAACACGGCAAATGCGTGGCTGTCGGTGCTGGAATCAAGCTTCCTGTGTTGTCGCTTGCCAGCATGGCACCGCAATATCAACAAGCAGATCGTCAAGGCGCCGAAGCTGCATTTCTTCGACACCGGCCTGGTCTGCTATCTGCTGGGAATCAAGGAGCCGGCCCAATTGCGGCACCACCCGTTGCGCGGGGCGGTGTTCGAGACCTGGGTATTCTCGGAACTCTACAAAAAGAGAATTCACCTGGGTGAAGTGCCGCAGCTGTTCCATTTCAGGGAGTCGTGCGGAATCGAAGTCGATTTCATCGAACCGCTGGCAGATCGAACGCTGTTGGTCGAAGCCAAGTCCGGCGAAACCATCGGCAGCGACTACTTTCAAGCCATGCACGCGCTGGAGAAATTGCTGGCAGACAAGGGCACTGACGGGAAGATCGAAAAGCAGCTGGTGTACGGCGGCAGCGAGGCGGTCGTGCGCAGCGGCGTGCAAGTCGTGCCGTGGAATGCGCTGTGAGCGCATATTCGCACCACAGTGTGCCCACAGACATGACCAGCATCCAACCGCTCAAAACAAGAAAGAAGAAGACTCCGCGTGAAAAGGCGCGGCTGATGGCCCTGATCGCGGAGGCCACCGTCGACGCGTACAACGAGTCGGAACAGCGCATGGGCTTCTACACGATGCTTGAAGAACACCTCGACATGCCATTTGACGCATCGATTCTCGGAGTAAACGTCGTCGTCGAGCGCGTCGACTTGGCCGACGATGACCAGATTGTCGCCATCTGCCGGCGCGGTCGGACAAAGCAGGCGGTACCCATCCTGGATCTGCCCCTGCCGACGCCACGCCCTGCGGGCACGGAATGGATCGATGCTTACCGCCTCTGGACGAGACCCGGATGAGCGAATTCCAGTACTACGAGTTCGTCGCGATCGATAGTCCACTGAGCCTCGCTGCCCAGAAGAAACTCCGCGCCGTCACGAGCCGCGCGACCATCACCGCCACTCGCCTGGTCAATACCTATGAATGGGGCGACTTCAAGGGCGACCCGCATGCACTGGTCACCCGGCATTTCGACGCATTTCTCTACTATGCGAATTGGGGTGCCCGGCACCTCATGCTGCGGGTTCCGTTGACGAAACTGGATATGAAGCTCGCTCTCCAGTACTGCGCGCGACGCTCCGCCAAATCTCAGGCGGGTTCGAGCGTCGCCACTGCCTCCATGAGCAAGACCCATTTGGTACTCAGCTGGTGGTCTGAAGACGAAGACGCGGACCGGGAAGAGGTGGAAAGCAGCGGGCTCGGGGCGTTGACTCCGATCCGCAATGAACTGATTTCTGGCGACTATCGCGCCCTCTATCTGTCGTGGCTGTTTCGCCGGCAGGCAGGAGAGATCCGCCGTTCCGACAAGGAGCCGGCACGCCCACCCGACATGAAGCGGATGACTGGCTCGCAGATGGCGCTTGCCGAGTTCCTGCGGCTTGATCTCTCAAGTTCATGACGGCGCGATATTCGCTCCCGTTACTCCAGAACGTAGGCATACACGGACTTCGAGATGCGATACAGAAACCGCTCAATGCCATACATCTGCAGAACTTGCTGGAACGGCGCGCCGCTCGACTTCGAATCATTCCGCAGCCGTGCCAGCACGGAAGCGGTGACGTTTTTCACGCCCTTCTCCGTCATTCGATTGCCTGCAGGTAGGGTGACATCGGCTTCTCGACTCGCAGCAGCCGCGCGTATCGCAGAAGATCTTTGTTCTGCACACGCTTTCTCTGCCGCGCCAGACGCAGCGCCTCCAGCGCAACGTCCAGCCCAAGCTTGTTCCTGAACTTGAAGCAATCCACGACGCTGCGGGCGGCACCGTAGATCCTCACAGGAAGGCCACCCATGCTGTGCGTCTCGAGTCCTTCATTGAAGGTCTTCGGATCAAATCGGTGTACCGTCACGGGAATGGACAGTTTGATGCCGTGATAGCTGGCGCGCGGTACGGCCAGGTGAACGGAGGATGGAATCTGGGTCGTGATGCCATGGTACGAAAGCGCGCTGATCAGACACACCGCCGCGCCCGGCGCGCGCGCCGCGACAACGGCGAGGTCGGGATGCTCGGCTTCGCCGGCATCGGCCACACGGTAAAGGCCCCGGCCAAGTTCAACGACGCGACCGCTGTCTCGCAGCGCGTACAGTGCGTCGGTGTGCACCCCCCGCGCGATAAGGTCCCGGGTGCGCAGCGTGCCGCCCATTTTGCGGAAGGCCTTGAGTGCCGTGTTGAGATCCCGGGTCTTCATGTCGGGTAATACTAGCACCACTTGTTGATAAGTGGTATTTTCATTACCCACCCCGTCGGACGAACCACCCAGAGCTCCGGATGGATGAAATCTACATCAGCACGGATATTGAAGCGGACGGCCCGATTCCCGGCCCGCATTCCATGCTCAGCATCGGAGCCGCGGCATACACCGCCGACAAGGTCCTCGTGTCCACCTTCTCGGCAAACCTGGAAACGCTGCCTGGCGCACAGCCGCATCCGAAGACAGCCCAGTGGTGGGCAACCCATCCGGAAGCCTGGGCCGCCTGTCGCATGGATCTGGAACCTCCCGAACGCGCGATGACGCGCTTCGTCACATGGATCAGATCGCTCGATGGCAACCCCGTTTTCGTGGCTTACCCTGCAGGCTTCGATTTCCTGTTCGTCTACTGGTACCTGATGAAGTTCGTCGGGGAGAGTCCCTTCAGCCACTCCGCGCTGGACATCAAATCATTTGCGATGGCAGTGCTCAAGACTAACTACCGGGACAGTACCAAACGAAACATGCCGAAGCGGTGGTTCGACGAACTGCCGCACACTCACATCGCATTGAGCGACGCCATCGAACAGGGCGCCCTCTTCTGCAACATGCTCAAGGAAAACCGTGGTGAGGAGACGTAAAGGAGACAAGCCCTCAGCAGAAGCGCCAACTTATTGAAGCTCAAAGCGATTTATTGATCGTCCGTCCAGTCCATCATGGGCGCGACTGACAGCTTTCTGTCGATGGAATCGCTGCGATTCCCGGAGGACATGCCTGTTTTTGTAGCGTTTTCCACTTGTGTCGTTTCTGCGGGATTTCTGCGAATTGCGGGGAGTTTACTGGTTGCTGAGGGGACATAAAGGGGACAAGCCCGCCGGTACCGCGATGCGCGGCACCTGGAAGAACGGCGAGATGCCGTCGAGGCTTGCGGTGCCCACGTTCGGCCCCTGGATCTTCGGTGTCGGCACGGTGTTCTCGGCGTGCACGAAGGCGCCGATCCTGTTCTCGTACATCACGCGCTGCAGCGCCATGCGTGCCACCTGGCTGCGGGCCAGGCGCTCGGCCTTGCCCTCGGCAGTGTGATCCTTGAACAGCACCCAGTTTTTCGCGCCCGCATCCGACGAGCTCTGCCGGA
>JAATEY010000289.1 GCA_015655465.1 Gammaproteobacteria bacterium
CCATTGCCGACTGCTGCCACTGCGCCATCCACGGCGCGCAATACGCTCACACTCATCTGCACGACGGTCGTCGGCAAGGTGCCGATGGCGCATCCGGCCAGCAGGTTGTGCCCGTTTTCGACGACAGTGAAATGAATGCGGCCGTCCAGGGTCAGCGCCCGTGCCAGCACCTGCGCGGTGCCCAGCTGCAGGTAGTAGCCGTGTGCATTGCCGTTGGCGAGGCCCAGCGGTGGCAGCAGTGGTTCGAGGTCTGCTTCGGTCAGCGGCGCCGCCGGAACCGCAGCGTCGAGCGCGTCGCGCAGCACGTAGAAGCGGTGATCCGCGCGTGACGTGCCGGTGGTGTTCGCCGTTCCGATGGCGATATTCAGCCAGGTTCGCGCATCCGCGGTCCCGATGCGCGTGATGTCGGGTGCGGCGATGAAGCCGCGACCGCCTCCGGGCGCGCCCAGGTCTGCCAGCAGCGTGGCATGCATCCACGCCGAGGGGCGCGCACCGGCGTGCAGATCGAAGCGCCACAGGCGACCGGCCCGGTCGCCGGCGTAGAGACGGTCGTGCAGGCCGTCGGCATCGAGGTGCACTGCCGTGAGACTTGTGCCGAAGGCAGCGTCCATGCCCGCAATCTGCTGGGTGTTTCCGGCGCCTGCACCGGCCGACCAGAGTTCACTTCCCGTTGCCGGATCCAGCAGCCGCAGGCCGTGAGACACAGTCGATTCGAGCAGTACTTCGCGTGGGGTTTCCTCTGCAAAGCGCACCCGCAGCAGCAGCGGCGCTGGCCTGCTGCAATCCGCTGCCGCGGCCAGCAACGGCGCCGATATGCCACAAACAAGGCCAACAGCCAGCACGATGATTGCGCGAGTCATGGTGCAGGCAGCGCCCGCAGCTGCCGCACACCCTGCACCACGGTCACGTCGGTTGAGCGCGCGCTGTGTCCGGTGCTGCGGATCTCGTAGTGCGTTTCGAGAACGCGTCCGGCACTGTAGCCGTTCGGCAGGGACTGTCGGACGATGAGCGTGGATTCCACTGTCGCCGCATCGGTCGGAAATTCGGCTGATCGCAGCTGTTGTCGCGCCACAGGGTCCGCGCCCGATTGCAGCTGGTCCAGCACCGCGACGATGCCGCTTTCGCCGGCTTCGAAGGCCCGTTGATGCAGCAGCCGCTGGGTCGCGAGCAGGGTGGTGCTGCCGAGTTCGGTGATGGAGTGCACCGCGAACAGCGCGGCAAGCAGGATGATTCCCAGCACTAATGGCAGCACGAAACCGCAGCTGGCATGGATGGCACGCATCGGGTCAGGACCCTGCATTGCGCAGATTGAAGCGGCGGTCCAGTGCCAGCATGGGCGGCGTCTCGCCGGCCCGCACCTCTGCTGCATCTGCCTGGATCCGCAGCCGGACACGCACCGAACGCGGTGCGGCAGCGTCAGGCAGCAGTTCGACCTGCAGGTCGTCGACGCCCGGCATTACTTCCGTATCGACGAAGGCCGGTTTGCCTGCCACCGCGGTGAGCGACTTGACGCGCAGGGCGGGGGTGTGCGCGTCGCCATCGGCCGCGCGGGCAATGTAGTAGATGCGCACGAACAGATCACGCGGTTCCGGTGGGGTGGCACTGCTCACCAGCTGCAACGCGCCGTCTGCCACGGCTGCGATGCGGGTCGATGCCCGATGCAGGATCAGCGCGTCACTGCCGGGCTTTGCACCCTGGCCTTGAGCGGGACAGGGCAACGACCAGTTGCCCTCCATCACACGCACTGGCGGCTGCAGCGGCAGCACCGCGTCAATGCCGCAGCTGGTCGCCCCGCCGGTTGTGGAAGCCATGTCGCCGCTGAGCTGCGGGGCCCTGTCTGACCCGAAGTAGCCGGCCATCTGCAACTCGGGCTCGAGCGTGCCGAACACGTACTGCGCACGTTCGTGCATCCGGGCCAGGCGTTCCGCCTCGCCCCGGATGCGCTGAGCCTGCGCCAGGCCAGTGAGTGCGCCCGTCACCGCGATGCCCGCCAGGAGCATTGCAATCAGCAGTTCGATCAAGGTAGCGCCGCGCACGGGATTTCAGGACGCGCCAGCGGCAGCGTCGAAGGGCAGCGGCAGAGTGAGCTGCGCGGGAGTACGCGCCGGACCATCGCGCCACTGCAGCCGGATGTCGAAACGGGCGGGCAGGGAGGGTGTGGCGGGGCCGGGCAGAACCTGACCTCTGGACAATGCAATGGGCTCGGCCTGGGGCAACAGGACCAGCGCCATGGCCTGCCAGGACTGGATCTCGGCTGCGGCAGTTGCAGCGTCGGGCGCCGCGCGCAGTGCTTCAGCAAGATTGCCGGCAAGATCGGCAGCGCGGGTCTGCAGCAGTGCCGCCCGCTGCCCCGCAAGGGATTCGACCAGGGCCGCGCCGGTTCCAAGCATCGCGATGGCGAGCAGCAGCAATGCGACCAGCGCTTCGGTCAGTGCAAATCCGGATGATCCCTGTGGTGCGGTGGTGCTGCTCATGCCGGGCCAGCTTATTTCCGCTGGCAGCGCCGCGACAGCCGTGTTTCTGCTGCGTTCGATCTGAATCGCGACACGGAATACAATCGAACGGGATGAGCCGCTATCCAGGTAAACCCAGCATCCGTGGCATGACGCTCATCAAGTGGATGCTCGTGCTGGCCCTGATGGCGGCGGCAGCAGCCACCCTGGCGACCATCTGCATTCCGGCTTACCGGCAGTATGTGATCCGCGTTACGCGCATGGACGCGAAGCGGGAGCTGCTGGTACTGGCGCAGCGTCTGGGCCGCTGCCTTGCACGCACGAACAACCGCACTCCGGATAGTGTGCTGAACACCTGCGTCACGCTGCCGCAGGCGACGCCCGGGGGCGCATACCTGATCACCGGCGACATTGCGGCGAACACCTTCCTGCTTACCGCAACGCCCCAGGCCCGGCAGGCCGAAGACACCGAGTGCGGGGCTTTCACCCTGAACCAGCTGGGTACACAGGGAATTTCAGGCACGGGGACGAAAGAGGGTTGCTGGTCGGGTCGCCGCAACTGAGCCCAATCGGGCGCCCTTATGTCCAACCGCCCGGTGGCATGGGGCACTTCCGCGACCTTTCGTCGGCACAGCCGGACCGCTGGTCGGACAGGGCCGCCGGGGCCCGGCAATCGCGGCAGGATCGCCGCATGAAACTTGCAGCCGAAGCGTTCGTTTCGCCCAGCGGCATGCGTGCATCTGCCGCCGGCTTCACTCTTGTAGAGCTGATGGTGACGGTCTTTCTGGCCGCGATCCTGCTGGCCATAGGTGTTCCCATGTTCCGCCAGACCATCGTCACCCACCACCTGACAGAGCAGGCCAACGATCTGGTGGCGGCCATTACCATGGCGCGATCCCAGGCAATCACCGCGAATCAGCGCGTCAGCTTCTGTCGCGCGGATTCTGAAGCTGCCGTTGCCTGCTCCGCCACGGCCGGCACCTGGGACTTCTGGCTAGTCAACAACGCAGCAGGCACGGTCATTCGTCGTGGTGACGTTCCGGGCTATGGTGGTGCCATCGTCGTGACATCCACGCTGGCTGGCGATCAGGTGGTGTTTGGCTCGGATGGCCTGGCACGGACCAATGGTGCCCTGGTGGCAGGCCAGCAGATTGTCGTGTGTTCGACTCATTCGACGACGGACAACCGCAGGCAGATTACGCTGGGTGCTGGCAGTCGTGTGTCCACGGACCACGCATCGGGAGGATGCTGAGGTGAAGCGGGCAAGACATTCCTGTTCCGGCGGATCGATCATCGCCCAGCGCGGCTTCAGCATCGTTGAAGTGCTGGTTGCGGCAGTCATCCTTTCCATCGGCATGCTTGGTCTGGCAGGTCTGCAAATGCGGACGCTGCGCAACAACCAGAGTGCACTGCAACGTGGAATTGCAGTGGTCGAAACGCATGCCATTGCCGATGCGCTGCGCGGCGATCGCCTCAACGCCAACAGTGGCATGTTCAATATTGCCCTGGGCGCTGCCGATCCAGCCCCGGGCACCTTCGCGAACACGGTTCTCTTCGATTGGCGCCAGAATCTCAGAACCGAACTCGGTTCCGCTGCGACAGGCGCGGTGAGCTGCAACGGCTTTCAGTGCACGATCACCGTCCGGTGGGATGACTCGCGTGGCACGCAGGGCGTCACG
>JAATEY010000401.1 GCA_015655465.1 Gammaproteobacteria bacterium
AACCCCAGGCGCATGAGCGAAATCGCCCGCGAAATACTGCCCGTCAATCTCGAAGACGAGATGCGCCAGTCCTATCTCGATTACGCCATGAGCGTGATCGTCGGACGTGCGCTGCCCGATGTGCGCGATGGTCTGAAGCCGGTGCACCGCCGCGTGCTGTTCGCCATGCGCGAACTGGGCAACGACTACAACAAGCCCTACAAGAAGTCCGCACGTGTCGTGGGCGACGTCATCGGCAAGTACCACCCGCATGGCGATTCGGCCGTCTATGACGCCATCGTGCGCATGGCGCAGCCGTTTTCGATGCGCTACATGCTGGTCGACGGGCAGGGCAACTTCGGTTCGGTCGACGGCGACATGCCCGCCGCCATGCGCTACACCGAGGTGCGCATGTCGCGCCTGGCGAGCGAGTTGCTGGCGGACATCGACAAGGAGACGGTGGATTTCGTCGCCAATTACGACGAATCCGAGCATGAGCCGGCGGTGCTGCCGGCGCGCATTCCGAATCTGCTGGTCAACGGCTCATCCGGCATTGCCGTGGGCATGGCCACCAACATCCCGCCGCACAACCTCACGGAAGTAATCAATGCGCTGCTGGCGGTGATCGACGATCCGGATATCACGCTGGCGCAGATCATGACGCATATTCCGGGGCCCGATTTCCCCACGGCGGGCATCATCAACGGCGCCGCCGAGATCGTGCAGGCCTACAAGACAGGCCGCGGTCGCCTGTCGATTCGTGGCCGCACGAATTTCGAAGACCTCGAAAAGGGCGGCCGGCAGTCGATCATCATCACCGAACTGCCCTACCAGGTGAACAAGGCGCGGCTGATCGAGCGCATCGCCGACCTGGTGCGCGAGAAGCAGATCGAGGGCATTGCCTCCGACGGCCTGCGCGACGAGTCCGACAAGGACGGCATGCGCATCGTCATCGAGCTCAAGCGCGGTGAAGTGGCCGAGGTGGTGCTGAACAACCTCTACGCGCAGACACCGCTCGAGACGGTGTTCGGCATCAACATGGTCGCCCTGCAGGACGGCCAGCCGAAGCTGATGTCGCTGAAGGAAATGCTCGATGCCTTCATCCGGCATCGGCGCGAAGTGGTTACCCGGCGCACCATCCATGACCTGCGCAAGGCGCGGGAACGCGCGCATGTGCTGGAAGGCCTGGCGGTGGCGCTGGCCAACATCGACGAGATCATCGCACTGATCAAGGCTTCGCCGGCGGCAGCCGAGGCCAGGGTAGCCCTGATGGCGCGTACCTGGGCAGCGGGCTCGGTGCCGAAGATGCTGGAGCGGGTCGGCCTGGTCAGTTCGCGGCCGGACGATCTGGCTGCCGAGTTCGGCCTGAACGACGGCGTATACCGTTTGAGCGAAGCGCAGGCGCAGGCCATTCTCGAGATGCGGCTGAACCGGCTGACCGGCCTCGAACAGGACAAGATCCTGTCCGAATACGCGGAGCTGCTGACGTTGATCGGCGATCTGTCCGACATTCTCGCCCGTGCCGAGCGCCTCACCGAAGTGGTGCGCAACGAGCTGCTCGAAATACGCGACCAGTTCGGCGACGCGCGCCGCACCGAGATTTCGCTGGACCACCTGAACCTGCGCACCGAAGACCTGATCGAACCGCAGGATGTGGTGGTGACGCTGTCGCACACCGGCTATGCCAAATCGCAGCCGGTGTCTGATTACCAGGCGCAGCGTCGTGGCGGTCGTGGCAAGAGCGCCACCGCCACCAAGGACGAAGACTTCATCGAGAAACTGTTCGTCGCACATACGCACGACACCCTGCTGTGCTTCTCGAACCGCGGCCAGGTTTACTGGCTGCGGGTGTTCGAACTGCCACAGGCCGGGCGCGCCTCCCGTGGCAAGCCGATGGTGAACCTGCTGCCGCTGGCCGAGGGCGAGAAGATCACCGCGGTGCTGCCCATCAAGCAGTACGACGACACCCATTTCGTATTCATGGCCACGCGCGACGGCACCGTGAAGAAGACGCCCCTGTCGGCGTTCTCGCGCCCGCGCACCAGCGGCATCATCGCGGTTGACCTGCGCGACTCCGACCAGCTGGTTGGCGTGCAGCTCACCGATGGTGCCCGCGAAGTGATGCTGTTCACCAGCGGTGGCAAGTGCATCCGCTTCAGCGAAGAAGAAGTGCGTCCGATGGGCCGCGATTCCACCGGTGTCCGGGGCGTGAAGCTCGCCGAGGGCCAGTCCGTGATTTCGCTGATCGTGATCGGCGAGGGTCTCGTGCTCACCGCGTCGGCCAATGGTTTCGGCAAGCTCACGCCGCTCGACGACTTTCCGTCGCATGGTCGCGGCGGACAGGGCGTCATTGCCCTGCAGACTTCCGAGCGCAATGGCGACATGGTGGCTGCGCTGCAGGTTGCAGCCGGACACGAGCTGATGCTGATCAGCTCGAACGGCACGCTGGTGCGCACACCGGTGGCCGATGTATCCATCGTCGGCCGCAATACGCAGGGCGTGCGCCTGATCCGTCTCGATGAGGGCGATCGGCTCACCGGCGTGGAGCGCGTCGAGAGTCTTGGCGATGAATTCGAGAATGGCGATATCGACACGGATCCCCCGGCAACGGGAGCGGAGGCGACCTAAGTGCGTGTGTTCAACTTCGCGGCCGGTCCCGCTGCCCTGCCCCTGGAGGTGCTGGAGCAGGTGGGCGCCGAGCTGACTGACTGGCAGTCCGGCGGCATGTCCGTCATGGAGATCAGTCACCGCAGCAAGGCATTCATCGCTGTTGCGGAAGAGGCGGAAAGCGACCTGCGCGATCTGCTGGCCATTCCAGCCAGCTACAAGGTGCTGTTCCTGCAGGGCGGCGCGAGCGGGCAGTTTGCTGCCATCCCGCTGAACCTGGCGGCGGCCGACTCCACGGTGGATTACGTCAATACGGGCAACTGGTCGAAGAAGGCCCTTACCGAGGCGAAGCGTTACTGCGCGCAGGTCAACGTGGTGGCGGATGCAGCTGCCGACGGTTACAACTCCGTGCCGGATGAATCCCTGTGGAAACGCAGCGGCAATGCAGCTTATCTGCACTATACGCCGAACGAAACCATTGGCGGCGTGGCGTTCCCGCACATACCGCAGTCCGATGCGGTACCTCTGGTCGCAGACTATTCATCGTCGATCCTTTCCGGACCGCTGGATGTATCGCGCTTCGGGCTGATCTACGCCGGTGCGCAGAAGAACATCGGACCGTCCGGCCTGTGCGTGGTGATCGTGCGCGAGGACCTGCTGGGGAAGGCACGCACCATTACGCCTTCCATCTGGGACTACAGGCAGATGGCCGCCGATGGTTCCATGTCGAATACACCGCCGACATTCAGCTGGTACATGGCGGGCCTGGTCTTCAAGTGGCTGAAGCGCCAGGGGGGGCTGGCTGCGATGGGTGCCCGCAACCTGGACAAGGCTGAGGCACTGTACGCGGCAATCGACGGCAGCGGCTTCTACCGCAACCCGGTGCGGCCCAACTGCCGTTCCATCATGAACGTGCCCTTCACGCTGCTCAAGCCCGAACTCGACAAGGCATTTCTCGCTGCGGCGAAAGAGGCGGGGCTCACCAACCTGGAAGGCCACCGCTCCGTGGGCGGCATGCGCGCCAGTATCTACAACGCCATGCCGCCGGAAGGCGTGGCCGCATTGATCAGCTTCATGCAGGAGTTCGAACGCCGCCATGGCTGAGCCATTTCGCATACTCACGCTGAACAACATCAGCGCCAAGGGGCTGGAGCGGCTGCCGCGCGATCGCTACGAAGTCGCGTCGGCAATCCAGCAACCCGATGCCGTGCTGCTGCGTTCCGCGGACATGCACAAGCTGGAACTGCCGGCCTCGGTGCTCGCCGTTGCCCGCGCCGGCGCCGGCACCAACAACATTCCGGTTGCAGCGCTGGCGGCGCGCGGCATTCCCGTATTCAACACTCCGGGTGCAAACGCCAATGCGGTGAAGGAGCTGGTCATCGCCAGCCTGTTCCTCGCGGCCCGCAGCATCGGCCCGGCCTGGCTGTTCGCGCGCGCGCAGACCGGCGACGACAAGGCCATCGATGTGGCGGTGGAGAAGGGCAAGAAGGACTTCGTCGGTTTCGAACTGCCGGGACGCACCCTGGGTGTGATCGGACTCGGTGCCATCGGCGTCGAGGTCGCCAATTGCGCATTGGCGCTGGGGATGAAAGTGCTGGGCCATGACCCGCAGATCACGGTGCAGCGCGCCTGGGAGCTTTCTTCCAGCGTGCAGCAGGCGGTGTCGCTGGATGACCTGTTCGCACGCAGCGACTTCATTACCGTGCACGTGCCGCTGAACGATGCCACCCGCAACCTGGTGAATGCGGCCCGCATCCAGCTGTTGCGCCGCGGCAGCGCGGTGCTGAATTTTTCGCGCGGCGGCATCGTGGATGCGGCGGCGGTCATCGCGGCCCTCGATGCCGGGCATCTGCATGCCTATGTGTGCGACTTCCCCAGCAATGCGCTGAAGGATCATCCGAAGGTCGTGACGCTGCCGCATCTGGGCGCCTCCACCAATGAGGCTGAAGAGAACTGCGCGGTCATGGCGGCTGAACAGCTGCGCGACTTTCTCGAAAACGGCAATATCCGCAATTCGGTGAACTTCCCCGAAGCGGTGATGCCAAGGCTTCCCGGCACCACGCGGCTGGTGATCACCAACAGCAACGTGCCCAACATGGTGGGGCAGATCTCCACCT
>JAATEY010000192.1 GCA_015655465.1 Gammaproteobacteria bacterium
ACCAGACCGACATCCGCTACAACGCGAAGCTGTGCATCGAGGCTGGCACCGATGCGTTCGCGGTGATCAACACGCTGTCCGGCATGGCCATCGACACGCACACGCGCACACCCATCCTCGGCAACCGCCAGGGCGGGCTGTCGGGTCCGGCCATCAAGCCCATCGCGCTGCTGAAGGTGGCGCAGGTGGCTGAGGTCGCGAGGCCGCACAACATCCCCATCATCGGCCAGGGCGGCATCTGCACCGCCCTTGATGCCATCGAGTTCCTGATCGCGGGCGCCAGCGCCATCGGCGTGGGCACCGCGCTGTTCTACGATCCGCTGGTGTGCCCGAAGATCAATCGCGGCATCGCCGACTACCTCGCTGATCAGGGACTGGCCAATGTGGCCGCCCTGACAGCCTGATCCTTTTCCTCTCCCAACTTCCATCGAGCCATGTCCACCACAGAGACGATCAACTTCACGCGCGGCGTGCCCGCGAACGAATCCTTTCCCACCGACGAAATTGCCGCCGCCGCGCAACGCGCCTTGCAGAAACAGGCCGTGGCGATGCTGCAGTACGGCCCGGCCGCTGGTCTCGCGGCATTCCGCGAATGGCTGGCGCAGTGGCAGCAGGTGCCGGTCGAGCGCGTGCTGACCGGCAACGGCTCGCTGGAAATCGTCGAGTTCCTGTGCATCGCGCTGCTGAAACGGGGCGACTTCGTGCTGACCGAGTCGCCGTCCTATGACCGCGCGCTGACGCTGTTCCGCCGCAATGGCGCCGAAATCGAGGGCGTGCCATTGCAGGCCGATGGCCCGGACATCGAGGCGCTGGAGAAAATCCTGGCGCGCCGCGTGCCCAGACTGTTCTACGTGATTCCGGATTTCCAGAATCCGTCGGGTGCCACCTGCTCGGGCGCCAAGCGCAGGCGGCTGGTGGAGCTGGCCGACAAGTACGACTTCCTGCTGCTGGAAGATGCGCCATACCGGTTGCTGCGCTACCGCGGCCAGGACGAGGCCACGCTGTATTCGCTGGCGCCGCATCGCGTGCTGCACATGAGCTCGTTCACCAAGCTGATCGCACCCGGTGTGCGCACCGGTTTCATGCTGGGCGATCCGGAGCTGCTGGCGAAGATCGGCAAGGTCGCCGAAGACACCTACATCTCGCCGGGCTACTTCGCGCATGGCGTGACCGCGGAGTGGTGCGCCGCAGGCAAGCTCGGCCCGCAGATCGAGAAGCTGAAGAAACTGTACGCGCCGCGCCTGGACGCGACGCTGGCGGCACTCGACAAGCACATGCCCGACGCGGTGGCCACGCGCCCGGACGGCGGCTTCTTCCTGTCGGTGACGCTGCCGGATGGCACCTCGACCACGGCGCTGCGCGCCGCAGCCACCAGGCACAACCTCAATCTCGCTGACGGCCTGGCGTTCTTCCCGAACGGTGGTGGCGAACGTTTCCTGCGCCTGCCGTTCTGCGCGCTGACACCGGCACAGATCGACGAGGGTGTGCGCCGACTGTCAATCGCGGTGCGCGAAGTCAAGCACTAGTCGGGGCAGCGACAAGAAGCCACCTTGTCGGTCAGGCCTTGGTCAGTGAGGCCTGCTCCACCAGCAACCGCCGCGTCGGGTAGGCGAAGTCTATTTCCGCCGCGGCAAACGCGCGGACCAGGCCGCGGTTGATTGCATCCACCGAATCGCCGTGTCGCTGACCGGGGCGGTTCGCGACAAAGTAGATGGCGTCGAATTCGAGCGCGTGGTCGCCCAGCCGCGCCAGCGGGCACTGCACGAAACGCGTGTCGTGCTGCGCCTCCACCACCTGCTTCACGATGGCGCTGACGCGGTCCACGCGTTCGGGCGGCGTTTCGTAGGTGATGCCGATGGTGAGCTGCACGCGCCGCTCGGACATGCGACCCAGGTTGCGCACGCGGCTCTTCAGCACGTCCGCGTTGGCTAGGATCACCTGCTCGCCCGTGACGCTGCGCAGGCGCGTGCTCTTGATGCCGATGTGCTCGACCGTTCCCTCGATGTCGTCGATGCGCAGCGCATCGCCCACCACGAAAGGCCTGTCGAGCGCGATCGACATGGAGCCGAACAGGTCGGAAAGAATCGCCTGCACGGCCAGCGCCACCGCTATGCCGCCGACACCCAGGCCCGCCACCAGCGCGGTGATGTTGATGCCGAGGTTGTCGAGCGCGAGCAGCGTGAACACCGCCCAGATCACCAGCTGCCCGATGAACATCAGCGCACCGACCGAAGCGCGCGCGCCCGCATCCTCGCCGACCGCGCGGCGGTAGTGGCGGTTCACTCCGAAGCGCAGTGCCACCGTCGCCCACAATGCCAGCTGCACGGCAATGCCGGCGACGATGACGGCCTCGAAAACCCGGTCGGCGCGCGGCGGTAACCGCAGCAGTTTCTCGGCGAAGTAAAGCGCCACCGAGATCACCACCATGCGGCTGGTGGCGGTGGCAAAACCGCCGAACAGTTCCAGCGTGGCGCTGCTGGCGTTCTCCCAGCGCTTGTGCTTCGCGCGCACCAGGCCGCGGACGAATTCCACGCTGAGGAAGATGACCACGAACAACGCCGCGGCAAGCAGCCAGTCGCTCAGCGTATTGTCGAGAAACCTTGCGTCGAGGCGCGCCAGAAAATCCTTCATTGCGCCATCCTACCCGCGGGGGCGCGATGCGGTCAGCCCCGCGACTACTCGGGGATGTCGTCCATCCCGAGTTCCTTGAGCTTGCGGGTCAGCGTGTTGCGGCCCCAGCCCAGCAGTTTCGCGGCGGCCTGGCGATGACCCTGCGTGTGCTTCAGTGCCACGCGGATCAGCGTCTTCTCGAACTGCGGCAGTGCCTCGTCGAGCAGCGGACGGCCGCCGCCGGTTGCAGCCTTGTCGGCCCAGCCAGCGAGACTGCTTACCCAGTCATCGGCCGGCGTCGCGGCGGGGCCCGCCGCGGTGATCTCCGTCGGCAGGTCATCGACATGCACTTCGCTGCCCGGCGCGAGCACGGTGAGGCGGCGACACAGGTTGACCAGCTCACGCACGTTGCCCGGCCAGCCGTAGCGCGTCAGCACATCGGTGACTTCGCCCGCGATGGTCTTGGTATCGACGCCCAGTTCCTTCGCGGCGGTCTGCAGGTAGTGACTGAGCAGCATCGGCACGTCTTCGCGCCGCGCGCGCAGCGGCGGCAGCTCGATGCGGATCACGTTCAGGCGATGGAACAGATCCTCGCGGAACTGCCCCTTGGCCACCCGGTCTTCCAGATTCTGGTGGGTGGCTGCGATCACCCGCACGTCCACCTTGATCGGCGTCTGGCCACCCACGCGATAGAACTCGCCTTCCGCCAGCACCCGCAGCAGGCGCGTCTGCAGCGGCAGGCTCATGTCGCCGATCTCGTCGAGAAACAGCGCGCCGCCATCGGCCTGCTCGAAGCGACCGCGTCGCAGGGCATCGGCACCGGTGAACGAGCCCTTCTCGTGGCCGAACAGTTCCGATTCCAGCAGCTCGCCGGGAATTGCCGAGGTATTCAGTGCAATGAAGGCCTTGTTGGCGCGCGGGCTGTGATCATGCAGGGCGCGCGCCACCAGTTCCTTGCCGGTGCCCGACTCGCCGGTCACCAGCACATTCACGCTGGAACGCGACAGCCGGCCGATGGCGCGGAACACCTGCTGCATGGCCGGCGCCTTGCCGAGCAGCTCCGCCATCACCGGCGCCACCGCCACGGACTCTGCCGGCCGGTCGCTCATCTGCGCAGCGCGACGCACCAGGTCCACCGCCTGATCCACGTCGAACGGCTTGGGCAGATATTCGAAAGCACCGCTCTCATACGCCGAAACCGCGCTGCCGAGATCCGAATGGGCGGTCATGACGATGACCGGCAGCTCCGGATAACGCTCATGCACATTGCGCAGCAGTTCCAGCCCGGACTTGCCGGACATGCGGATATCCGTCATCAGCACGTCCGGAACTTCACTGCCCAGGGAAGCGAGCGCGGACTCTGCGGCGTCAAACAGGCGCGGCGACATGCCGGCATTCTTGAGCGCGCGCTCCAGCACCCAGCGAATCGATGCATCGTCGTCCACCAGCCACACACGCAGCTGCGAATTACTCATTCGTCGGTGCCCTCGAGCGGCAGAAGCAGTGAAAAGACCGTGCGACCTGGCTGGCTGGTGAACTCGATGATGCCGCCGTGCCGCGTTGCCAGATCCTGCGCAACTGCCAGTCCGAGACCGCTGCCATTGGCACGTCCGGTCACCAGGGGCAGGAACAGCGTCTTGATCAGGTCGGGCGGCACGCCGGGGCCGTTGTCTTCCATTTCGACTACTGCAATCAGCCGGTGACGCACCTTGCCGATGCCCATGTTGGTGCGCACACGCGTGCGCACGATGATCTTGCCGTGTGCGCCCGCAGCCTGCATCGCATTGCGCGCCACGTTGAGCAGCGCCTGCACGATCTGGTTCCGGTCGAAAAGTCCCTCGGGCACGCTGGGGTCGTAGTCGCGTTCCAGCTGCAGGGTGGCGGGCGCCTCGGCACGGATCAGCTTCACCACGTGTTCGCAGATCTCGTGGATGTTGAGCATGCCCTTGCTGGGTGGACCGCTGGACCCGGCCATGGAGTCGACCAGCGCAACCAGCCGGTCGGCTTCGCTGATGATGATGGCGGTGTATTCCCGCAGCGCGGGACTCGCCAGTTCCTTGTCGAGCAGTTGCGCCGCGCCGCGCAGGCCGCCCAGCGGATTCTTCACCTCATGCGCCAGCTGCCGGACCATCAGCCGGCTGGCATCCATGTCGGTCAGGATGTCGTTGTCGCGCAAGATGCGCTGCCGCTGCGTGGCGTCGGTGAGCTCCAGCAGCAGATAGGTGCCGGTGACCTGTCCCTCCAGCGGCGTGACGATCAGGTCGATCACGCTGGGCTCGCGGTTCGCAGCCGAACCTACGGCCTTGACCACCAGCTCATGCTGCGTGCAGGTCTCCAGGTTCGCAAGCGAACGCCGCAATACCTCCAGCAACTGCCGCGGATCATAGAAGAGTTCGGAGAACGGCCGGCCGCGCGCCTGCCGCAGGCTCACTGCCATGAAATCCTGCGCACTGACGTTGGCGTAGATCGGGCACAGCTGGGCATCGAGCACCACGATGCCGGTCGAGAGTGAATCGAACAGTTCGGTAGGTTCGAACTGGGACAGCGGCGAAGAATAGGACTGGTCGCGTAACGCCGTCATCGCGCGGAACCCTCCGCGCGCGGCGTTGTGCCTACGGCTTGGGCGTATTGGGCGTATTGGGCACTTTTGGCGGTGGCTGACGCGCCGGCGAAAGAATCGACGGCTGACGCACATGGAAGGTGATTGCCGGACCCGCACACAGTGAGCGGCCGTCGGCATCCAGCACCTGCACGCCCAGCGTGTGGCTGCCCCGATAGATATTGGCCAGTGTGTAACCCAGCGAGCCGCCGGGCCACTCCGGATAGGGCTTGCCGTCCAGGACGACCTGCACACGATGCCCGGGCCGCAATCCCGGTGAGATCTGCAGCGATGCGTTGAGCGAGTTCACCGCATTGAATACTTCGTCGTTGGCGGGAGCCAGCACGACGCAACTCGAGTAGCGAAATTCCGCGGCAGGCTGCGCCAGCGGTGGTGTCGAAGCCTGCGTGCCCAGGGTCGATGCCGTGCCGGCCGTACTGCCGGAACCTGCGGCTGGCCCCACCTTGATGCGCTCCGCACCGGGCACCGGACGATCGGAGTAGTGCACCACACCGCTCTCGTCCTTCCAGCGCCAGGTCTCGGTTGCCATGGCCGGCAGCGCCATCACGATCAGCAGAAATGAGGCGACTTGGCGCATGGAGCATCAGCATAGTCCCATTTCCCGCTGTTTCAAGGAGTCTGCCGGCGCTGCGCGTGATATTGCGCCACGCCGGCAGGCTCCATTGGCCTTACATGCTGTAATACATGTCGATCTCGCATGGATGCGTGCTCATGCGATAACGGGTGACTTCCTGCATCTTCAGGCCGATGTAGGCATCGATCACGTCGTCCGTGAACACGCCACCGGCCTTCAGGAAGGCGCGATCGCCGTCGAGGTGTTCCAGCGCCATGTCGAGCGAATGGCAGACCTGCGGAATCTCCTTCTCTTCCTCCGGCTCGAGGTCGTAGAGATCCTTGTCGGCTGGTTCGCCCGGATGGATCTTGTTGATGATGCCGTCGAGGCCGGCCATCATCATTGCCGAGAACGCAAGGTAGGGATTCGCCAGCGAATCCGGGAACCGCACTTCGATGCGACGTGCCTTCGGATTCGGCACCCACGGAATACGGATCGAGGCAGAGCGATTGCGGGCCGAGTAAGCCAGCATGACCGGGGCTTCGAAGCCCGGCACCAGGCGCTTGTAGCTGTTGGTGCCAGGATTCGTGAACGCATTGATCGCCTTGGCATGCTTGATGATGCCGCCGATGTAGAACAGCGCCGTCTCCGACAGTCCGCCGTACTTGTCGCCGGCGAACAGGGCCTTGCCTTCCTTCTGCAACGACTGGTGCACGTGCATGCCCGAGCCGTTGTCGCCGACCAGCGGCTTCGGCATGAAGGTTGCGGTCTTGCCGTACTGCGCGGCCACGTTCTGGATCACGTACTTGAGGATCAGTACTTCGTCGGCCTTCTTCACCAGGCCGCCGCAGCCGACACCGATTTCGCACTGGCCGCCCGTGGCCACTTCGTGATGGTGCACTTCGACTTCCATGCCCATTTCTTCCAGTGCATTGCACATGGAACTGCGGATGTCCTGATAGGCATCCACCGGCGGCACCGGGAAGTAGCCGCCCTTCACCGCGGGCCGGTGACCCATATTGCCTTCGGGGTAGTCCCTGAGACCTGCCTCCGGCCCCTCCTGGCTGTCGATATGGTAGGTGCCGTAGTTGCCGCCGGTGCCGTACCGCACGCTGTCGAACACGAAGAATTCCGCCTCGGGACCGAAGAACGCGGTGTCGCCCACACCTGACGATTTCAGATAGGCCTCGGCCTTCTTTGCCGTGGAGCGCGGATCGCGATTGTACGGCTGCCCGGTGGACGGTTCGACGATGTCGCAGAACAGAATCAAACTCGGCTTGGCGGAGAACGGATCCATCGTCGCGGCGTCAGGGTCCGGCATCAGGATCATGTCGGACTCATTGATCGCCTTCCATCCGGCGATCGATGAGCCATCGAAC
>JAATEY010000272.1 GCA_015655465.1 Gammaproteobacteria bacterium
AGCGCGATCCATACATGGCGGTTCGCACGGTTCACCCGCCGCAGCGTGGCAAGCGTAACAACAACGATGATCAGGGCACCACCCATGGTGTGCATGCCGGCCTTCTTCAGGTGCGTCTGCGGTACATCGCTGCGCACCTGCTGGCCCACCTGGTAGCGAGACAGCCAGCGGATCATCGCCGGGCCGATCAGCAGCGAGATCAGCAGCGCGGAGCTTGCAGCAAGAATCGCCCGCAGCGTGAGGTACGAGAAAACGTTGAAGAACGAGTGGGTTTCCGCGAGTCGATGCGCCAGCCAGTACAGCATGATCAGTGAGTCTCTTTGGCAGGGACGCCGGTCAGATGAGCGACCACGCGTTCCAGTCGATTGGAGCGCGAACCCTTGACGAGCAGCGTGACATCGGAGGTCAGCCGCGCATCCACGGCACGCGCCAGGGAATCGGTGTCGGAATGCCAGCTGGCACCTGCGCCGAAGGATTCGACGGCCAGCGTGCTCAGCGAGCCAGTGGCGAACAGGCACTGCACTCCCCGTTCGCGCGCATAGGTGCCGATCTGCACGTGACTGTCACGGGCATGGTCGCCCAGCTCACCCATGTCTCCCATGACCAGCCAGGCCGGGCCTGGAAGCTGTGTCAGCACATCGATGCCAGCCCGCATCGAGCTTGGATTGGCGTTGTAGGAATCGTCGATCAGGCGCGCGCCCTGGCGCGTGCGCGCCGGCTGCAGGCGGCCGGATACGGGCTGCATCGCAGCCAGGCCATGCACGACGTCGTCCAGTGCCGCGCCGGCCTGGACCGCGGCGGCGGCAGCTGCCACGGCGTTGCGCACGTTGTGGCGGCCACCGACATTCAACTGCACGGCACGCGCACCCAGCGGCGACTGCAGCGTGAACGTGACGCGAAACCCGGCATCGGTCAGTGTTTCGACAACATCCGCGGCGCGGAAGTCCGCCGCCTTGTCGACGCCGAAAGTCACCACGCGCGCCGGTGTCATGCTGTGCCACAGTCGCGCATAGTCATCGTCGGCATTGATGATGGCGACATCGGCGGGTGCCAGGCCCGCCACCATCTCGCCTTCCGCGTGCGCCACACCGTCCAGATCGCCGAAACCTTCGAGGTGCTCTGCGCCGGCATTGGTAATGAGGCCCACGGTGGGCCTGACCAGGGCTACCAGAGCCGCGACTTCGCCGGGACGGTTGGCACCGATCTCGATCACTGCACTGCGATGCTCAGCGGCGAGGCGCAGCAGCGTCAGCGGCACACCGATATGGTTGTTCAGGTTGCCGCGCGTGGCGAGACAGGGGCCGCGCTGTGCCAGGATGGACGAGGTCATCTCCTTGACCGTGGTCTTGCCATTGCTGCCGGCAATGCCGACCACCGGACCCTTGAACTCGCCACGCCAGGCGGCAGCGGCCTGCGACAGCGCCGCCTGGCCGTCGGCAACCTCGATCACCGGCAGCGGCGGTGCAGCCACGGCGCGATCCACCACGGCCGCCGCGGCGCCTGCAGTCGCAGCACCACCCAGGAATTCATTGCCATCGAAGCGCGGGCCGCGCAGCGCGAGATAGATTTCACCGGCGCGCAGCGAGCGCGTATCCGTGCTGACGCCGCTGTAGGCGCGATCCTCGCCGCTGAAGCGACCACCACAGAGCGCCGCAAATGCCTGCAGGGTGCGCTTCATGCAACCCCCGCGAAAACTTCACGCACCACCTGCTGGTCGCTGAAATGACGCGCCCCGGCGCGCGTCACCTGGGTGGTCTCATGCCCCTTGCCGGCCACGAGCACCACATCGCCGGCCGTCGCATGCTGCAGGGCGTGGGCGATGGCCGCGCGCCGGTCCTGCACCACCGTCACGGGTGCAGTGCCAGTTCCGGCCTGGATGTCCGCCACGATCTGCAATGCATCTTCGGAGCGCGGGTTGTCATCGGTGAGCACGATCTGGTCTGCAAAACGCGCTGCTGCCGCGCCCATCAGCGGCCGCTTGCCACGGTCGCGGTCACCGCCGCAACCGAACACCACGGTGAGGCGGCCCGTGCAATGATGGCGCAACACCTGCAGCGCCTGCTGCAGCGCATCCGGCGTGTGGGCATAGTCCACCACCGCCACCGGCCTGCCTGGCGCGGAAAATACTTCAAGCCGGCCGGGCGGAGCCTGCAGGCCCGCAATGGCCGCCGCCGCGCGTGACAGGCTGACGCCGCTGCCCAGCATTACCGCAAATACTGCCAGCAGATTGTCGATATTGAATGCACCCACCAGCGACGTCTGCACGGTGGCATTGCCGAAACTGGATTCCAGTTCGAAGCAGGTGCCGGCAGGCGTGAACTGCAGGTTGCGCGCCTGCACGAAGGTACCGCGTTCCCGCGATACGTCGCCCCGGCTGCTGCAGGCAATGCGATCCGTAAACTGCGGCCGCGCGGCAAGCATGGCGCCGAATGCGTCATCGACGTTGAAGACCCGCAGGCGCACATCATCGCGTTCGAACAGGCTGGCCTTGGCCGCACCGTACGCAGTCATGTCGCCGTGAAAATCCAGGTGGTCACGCGTCAGGTTGGTGAATACGGCGGTGTCGAAGTGCACTGCCTGCACACGGCCCAGTGCGAGTCCATGCGAGGACACTTCCATCGCCACCTTGCGGGCACCACGTGAACGGAACTCCGCGAGCCCGCGCTGCACCGTTACTGCATCGGGCGTGGTCATCTCGCCCGCAACCAGTTCACCGGCGAAGGCGCTGCCCAGGGTGCCGATGTACGCAGCCGGCTCGCCGCAGGAAGTCAGCGCCTGTGCCAGCAACCAGGCGCAGGTGGTCTTGCCATTCGTGCCCGTCACACCCACCACATCCAGCTGCCGCGAGGGACAGGAGAAGAACCGGTCGGCAAGCAGACTCGCCTGCCGACTGAGTTCCGGCACCGCCGCCAGCACGATGTCCGGGTCCATGGCCGGCGGCTGGTGCACACCATCCGGCTCCCAGACGATGGCGGCCGCGCCGCACCGCTCCACATCCCGCGCGAAATCCAGACCGTGGTGACGCGCCCCGCGACAGGCCAGAAAAGCGCTGCCAGGTTTTACCTGGCGGCTGTCCAGCGTCAGGTTTGTCAGCATTACATCCCTGGGCACCGCCGCAACGCCTTGCAGCAGCTTCGAGAGTGCCAGCTGCGGCGAAGCGTTCAACGCTGCACCATGGTCGCAACACCGGTCAGCGGATCGCTGGTGCCGGTGGTGCCATCCGGTGCCACGCCCAGCAGACGCAGGGCGCCACCCACCACGTTTGCAAACACCGGTGCCGACACGTCGCCGCCGTAGTAGCTACCGGCGGCGGGATCATCGATCACCACCACTGCAGCCAGACGCGGGTTGCTCGCCGGCGCCAGGCCACCGAATATGGCCGTATACCGATCCTCGTAGTAGCCGCCGCTGCCATTGGACTTCAAGGCGGTGCCGGTCTTGCCGGCCACACGGTAGCCGGGAATTGCCGCCTTGGTGCCGGTCCCGTCCACCACCACGGACTCGAGCATGCCGATCAGCGTGCGTGCGCTGCGCGCGCTGATCACACGCTCACCTGCCACCAGCTCATTCCGGCGCAGCATCGTCACCGGCCGCATCACGCCCCCGGCGCCGATGGCTGCGTAGGCCTGCGCGAGCTGCAGCGGCGTGACCGACAGGCCGTAGCCACGGGACAGCGACGCGATGCCCTCCGGCCGCCAGCTGCCGTAGTTGGAAAGTATGCCCGCCGACTCGCCGACGAACTGGCTGGCGGTCACATGACCGAACCCCAGCTGCGTCAGCGTGGTCCAGATCAGCTGCGGCTGCAGCGCCTGCGAGATCTTGGCCATGCCGACGTTGGACGAGTGGGCCAGCACACCGGCCAGATTGAGGACACCCTGTGGATGCTCGTCCTTGATCAGCCGGGAGCCGACCTTGACATAGCCGAGGCTGACATCGACCACACTCGTGGCGTCGAAGCGCCCGGATTCCAGGGCCGCGGCAACCACGAACGGCTTGATGCTGGAACCCGGCTCGAGAATATCGGTGACCGCGCGATTGCGATACATCGCCGGCGCCACATTCGCGCGGTTGTTGGGGTTGAAGGTGGGCAGATTGACCATGGCGAGGATCTCGCCGGTGACGACATCGATCACCACCATCGAACCGGAATGCGCGCGATTCGCTTCGATCGCGGCCCGCAGCTCCCGATGGGCCAGATACTGGATACGCGTGTCCAGGCTCAGGGTCAGGTCACGACCGGGCCGCGCAGTGCGGATGTTCTCGATGTCCTCGACCCTGCGACCCGCCTGGTCCTGGATGACGCGCTTGAGACCACCCTCACCACCCAGCCACGACTCATAGACGAGTTCGATGCCCTCCTGGCCTTCGTCATCCACGTTGGTGAAACCCACCACATGGCCGACGACAGCGCCGGCCGGGTAGTAACGCTTCTGTTCGCGCGTCAGATGCACGCCGGGCACATCGAGCCGGCGCACTGCCCGCGCTTCGTCCTGCGAGATCTGCCTGGCCAGCCAGATGAACTTGCTGTTCTGGCTGGTCGACATGCGCCGCTTGAACTCGTCGCGATCGCGATGCAGCGCATCTGCAATCTCGGCCCAGCGTTCCGGTACCGCAGCCAGGTCGCGCGGATCGGCCCAGGCCGAATCCACTGGCGTGCTGATGGCGAGCAGCGTGCCGTTGCGATCCACGATCGAGCCGCGATTGGCGCCGGTGGTCACCGGGCGCGTGAAACGCGCATCACCCTGGCTGATCAGGAATTCACGGTCGACCAGCTGCAGTTCCACGGCGCGTGCCAGCAGCCCGCCGGCAGCCAGCATCAGCACGCCGAACACGAACCATGCCCGCAGGCGAAAACTTGCCGGGTCGTTTGCCGGTGCGCGGCTCACGGCATCACCAGCTGGATCTTTGCCGCGTCCGGAGTGCTCATGTTGAGCCGCGCCCTGGCCGTCGCCTCGACATTGGCATGCGCTGAAAAGGTACTTTGCTCCGCCTGCAGCTGACCCCAGGTGATATCCAGCCGATCGCGCTCGCGATGCAGCCGTTCGAGTTCGACAAACAGCTCGCGCGAGCGATGCCTGGTGTAGACCGCTGCGGCAGCCGAACCCAGCACCGCGCACCACAGCACCATCGCCACCACCCATGGCTGGCGCAGCATGGACATCAGGCGTCACCGCCGACAGGCGCGGCATCCAGACGCTCGGCCACACGCAGGATGGCGGAGCGCGCCCGCGGATTGGCAGCCAGCTCCGCCGTGCCAGCCCGCAATTTCCTGCCCACCAGACGCAGCGAGGGGTTGAACGGCGGCGCAATCGGCAGGCGCGCCCAGGCCGGATCGGGCTGCGCCTCGCGCCGCATGAACTGCTTGACCATGCGGTCTTCCAGCGAATGGAAGCTGATCACCGCAAGACGTCCGCCGGGCGCGAGCACGCGCAACGCCGCCGCGAGGCCGCGCGACAATTCGGGGAGCTCGGCATTGATGTGCATGCGGATTGCCTGGAAGGTCCGCGTTGCCGGATGCTTGCCGCGCTCACGGGTGCGCACGGCGCCAGCGACGATCTGCGCCAGCCGGCCCGTGGTGTCGATTGCCTCTGCGGCGCGCTGTTCGGTGATGGCGCGCGCGATACGCCCGGCGAATCGTTCTTCGCCCAGCGTGCCGATCACGTCGCGGATCTCGTCGGCGGGGGCGCGTGCAAGCCAGTCGGCAGCGCTTTCACCATGCGCCGGGTCCATGCGCATGTCGAGCGGACCGTCGTGCTGGAAACTGAAACCGCGCGCGGCTTCGTCGAGCTGCGGCGAAGACACGCCGAGGTCGAACAGAATCCCGCAACAGGCACGTCCTTCGCCATGTGCCGCGACCAGTGCTTCGAGCGCGCTGAACGCAGCGCCAGCCACCACCAGGCGCGGCTCCGATTCGAAGCGCCGGCCAGCGGCGGCAACGGCGGCCGGGTCGCGGTCGATCGCGAGCAGACGGTCGCGGCTCCCAAGCGATTCGAGGATGCGGGCTGCGTGACCGCCGCGGCCAAAGGTTGCGTCGATGTACAGTCGCGGCGCGATGGCATCCGGGCCGATCGCAAGCGCTGCGACGGCCTCTTCGACCAGCACGGGTTCGTGCTCAGCCAATGAAATGCTCCCCGGAATCCAGACATCACAGCTTCAACGTACTGAGCTCGGCGGCGAGTTCAGTCACGCCCTGCTCACTTTTCTTCCACGCTTCGCGCTGGATGTTCCAGCGCGCTTCATCCCACAATTCCAGCTTGTTGCCCTGGCCGACCAGCCAGGCGGCGCGATCCAGGCCGGCGAATTCACGCAGTTCCGGCGTCAACGCGAGACGGCCATGGCTGTCGAGCACCAGCTCCTCGGCATGACCGATCATCAGCCGCTGCAGCCGGCGCACCTGCGGATGCAGGCTCGGGAAACCGTTCAGCTGCTGCTCGATGCGCTCCCACTCCGGCACGGAGTAGATCAGCAGGCACTCATCCCGATCGACCGTCACGATGACCCGGCCCTCGCCGGCAGCAGACAGCAGCCCGCGGTAGCGCACTGGCACCACAACCCTGTCCTTGTCATCAATCGTGATTTTTGTAGCGCCGCGAAACATGCACTGAAGGGGGAAAACCCACTTCTACCCACTTGAACCCACTTGGTCCCATATTAGGAACCGGGCAGGTCTTATGTCAACGTCGCCACCGGGTTTTTTTGTTTACGGCACAACAACTTACGTGCGTTGCAAAAAGTGGGACGCAGTTCTCATGAAGATCCCTTTCGAATCCGGCACTTGGATCTGAAAGCTCACAAAGTGGGGGAGCTGGCCTGTAAGCCGGGTTCTGTCGAGGGCAATCATTCCTCTATGAACTGCGTCACCGCAGCCCTTTAGCAGCCTACCCGGAAGCACGCGGGACTCACGCTTGCGCCTTCGGCCTTGCGGCTTCGGGCGCGACTTCCCTATTTGGCCTTGCTCCAGGTGGGGTTTTCCAGCCGTCGAGTGTTACCACCGACGCGGTGCGCTCTTACCGCACCGTTTCACCCTTGCCGGCATCCTTGCGGATACTTAGGCGGTCTGTTCTCTGTTGCACTTTCCGTGGGCTCACGCCCCCCAGGCATTACCTGGCACCTTGTCCACTGGAGCCCGGACTTTCCTCCCCGCTTCACCCTTGCGGGTGTCACGCAGCGATTGCCCAGCCAGCTTCCCCGCGGCGGACCATAGCAGCGGCCGCCCGGCATTGCTTGCCGATCGCGTCAGCCGGGCTGTGCCATGCCGTGCCGCTGCTTGATGACGGCTACGTCGGGCGATGCCATGTATTGCAGCAGTGCACGCGCGGCTGCGGGCGCCGTACTGCTGGCGCATGTGCCGCCAGAAAAAACCGTCAGCGCCTGGATCGAATCGGGCAGCGGCCCCAACACCGTGATGCCGTCGAGATTCCTGAGTTCGCTCAACTGCTGAAAGCCAAGCGCCACCTGGCCACTGGCCACCAGCGAACCGACCGGCACGCCAGGCGGCGGCACCATGATGCGGCCGCGGATCTGTTCGAGAATTCCCCAGCGGGCGAAGAGTTTTTCCAGATATACGCCACTGGGTCCGGTGGAATAACTCAAGGTGGCGGCCGCCAATACCGCAGCCTTTACGTCTTCTTCGGTGCCGATCGCAGGCGCAGCGGCACCGCTAGGCACGGCGATGGCCACTCCAGACTGCACCAGGTCGACACGACCAGCCAGCACGCGCCCCTCCGCAATCAGTTTGTCGATGGCGGTGGACGCGAGCACCACCACATCCATCGCTTCCCCCGCGGAAATGCGCTTCGCAACGTCGACGCCACCGCCGGCTTCGGTGGCGACCGGCTGCTGTGTGTCGCGCTCATATTGCACAGCCAGCTCCGCGAGCAGCTCGCGCGTAGCCATCGACGAGATTACTTTCAGGGGGATTGAAGTCATGGACTCTTCCGCTTCACTGGATTGATCTGTGGCGCCGGTGCGGCGCGTGAGTGCGTAGACATCGGCCTTGCGCCTGCCGGTGAGCTGCGCGACCACGGCCGCAGCCCGCGATGGCGGCAGTTCTGCCGACAGCAGGTCGAGCGCGCGTGTAACAAAAGCGTCGTCGGGCGCCGCCTCGATGCCCTCTGCACCCGCCACCACCAGCGTGATTTCGCCACGTGCGAAATTGGCATCTTGCGCCGCAATCTGCAGCAGCGCCGCGATGCTGCCGCGATATATGCTTTCGTGTGCCTTGGTCAGCTCGCGCGCCACGCAGGCATTGCGCCCTGGCCCAAGCTCCTGTTGCAGGTCCTGCAGGGTTTCCACTATGCGATGCGGTGCTTCGAAGAAAACCATCGTGCGTGGCTCGCGCACCAGGGCACGCAATTTCTCGCGCCTGGCGCCTGCGCGCGCGGGCAGGAACCCCTCGAAGCAGAATCTGTCCACCGCCAGGCCACTGACCGCCAGCGCCACCAGCACCGCCGACGGCCCGGGAATGGCATGCACGGCAATTCCGGCCGCCAGTGCCGCCTGCACCAGCAGATACCCGGGGTCGGATACCAGCGGCGTGCCGGCATCGCTGACCACCGCGACACTGATGCCGCGCTGCTGCACCTGTGCGATCAGCTCGTCGCGGCGTGCCGCCTCGTTGTGGTCGTGCAGCGATACCAGCGGCCGCTGCAGGCCCAGCTGCCGCAGCAGGTTGGCGGTGTGGCGGGTGTCTTCGGCCGCGATGATGTCGGCGCCTGCCAACACCTCGCGCGCGCGCGGCGACAGATCAGCCATATTGCCGATCGGCGTCGCAACCAGTTCGATTCGGCCCGGGGCCACCTCTATAATCTCCGGGCGCCACGTTTACGCCAGTTAGGGAACAGCCAAGCTTGCCCCGCCCGATGCCAGCCACGCAATACAGACTGCCACTCAAGTCCCGCGCCGCACTTGCCGCCTGCCTGCTGGCAACGGTGCTCGCCGGCTGCGCCACACCGTCGGCGCCCGGCACCGGGCCCGCGTCGGTGGGTCGCGCCGAAAGACTGCTGCAACAGAACAACCCGGCAGCGGCGGCGCAGATGTACGAGCAGCTGGCCCGGGACAACCCGCCCCCCGACCGCAATGATTTTGCGCTGGCGGCAACGCGTGCCTGGCTCGCTGCCAATCGTGCCGACGACGCACAGCGGGTGATCGATGCTGCCGGCAGCGGCTTCACGCCGGCACAGCAGTTCGAACGCGACCTGCTGCGGGGCGAAGTTGCCATGGCGCGCGGCCAGTACGCGCCGGCATGGCAACAGGCGTCCAGAATCCCGGCGCCGGTGCAGCCCGCAGATGCCTCGCGCCTGTTCCTGCTGCAACAGCAGCTGGCGCTGCGCGCCGGGCAACCGGTTGAAGCCGTGCGCGCCGGCCTGGAGCGCGATCGCGTGGCATCCTCCGACAGCGAGCGTACCCGGGCGCGCCGCGACCTGCTGAACGACCTGCGCAGCGCCATCGATCGCGGCCTGCGTGTCGACCCCGCGGCCAGCAACAACGCGATGGTGCGCGGCTGGCTGGAAATCGGCCAGATCGCGGCGGCGGCAGGCCGCAGTCCGATGAGCGCGCCGGCAGCCATCGAACGCTGGGTGAGCCGCTTTCCCGGCCATCCCGCTGCGACCATCGCTGCCAGCGAGATCATCACGCCCGGCGAGCGCATCGCGCCGGGTGGCGCTGCGGTGGTGACCAATGCCTCGTCCATCGGTCTGCTGCTGCCGCTGACCGGTGACAATGCGGCATATGCTGCGCTTACCCGTGACGGGTTCCTTGCGGCCATCGCACGACTGCCGGAGAACTCACGCCCGGCCGTGCGCTTTTACGACACTGGCGCGATGCCGGTGGGCACGGCCATCCAGAATGCGCGCGCCGAAGGCGCCGGTTTCCTGGTCGGACCGCTGACCCGCGAGGAAGTACAGACTGCGGCCGGGCAACATCCGGGCACCCCGCCAATGATGCTGCTCAACAATCTCGGCGGCAGTGGCTTCGTCGGTGCGAACCTCTACCAGTACGCACTCGCACCGGAAGACGAAGCCCGGCAGATCGCACGGCAAATGCTGGGCAGTGGTCAGCGCAATGCACTGGTGCTGGCACCTGCGGGCGACTGGGGCAACCGCGTGGCAGCAGCGTTTGCCGAAGAACTCACGCGCGCCGGTGGCCGCGTCGTGGCACAGCGCGCCTATGATCGCAGTGACCCGATGGCCAGGATCACGGCTGTGCTCGGCATCGACGAGAGCAGTGATCGCCACCAGAAAGTACAGGGGATCATCGGAGGTGAGCTGGTCTTCGTTGCGCGCCCGCGGCCGGATATCGACGCGATCTTTGCCGCCGGGTACCAGTCGCCGGGCGAGCGCCTGATCAACCCCCTGCGCCTGATCAACCCCCTGCTCTACCGCTATGCGGGCGACATCCCGGTCTACATGACCCAGGACGGGCTCGACGCCGACACCCAGGCGAATCGCGATCTGGCAGGCATGCGTGTGCTGGTCACTCCCTGGATGCTGGAAAGCGGCCCCGCCGCCGATGTGCGCGTGGCAACGGAGTCGATCTGGGCAGCGCACGGGCTGCGGGAGTCGCGCTACTTTGCTTTCGGCTATGACGCCGCCAACCTGGCGCTCGCCATACGCAACGGCTCGAGGAACTGGCCGCTGGCCGGTCTCACCGGCCGCCTGAACCTGACGCCGGAAGGCCGCGTGGAACGCAGCCTGATCTGGGCGCGCATGAGCGGTGAAGGCACAGCCCAGCCGGCCGATCCGGCGGCACCATAGGCAAGGCCCTGGCGCCGCGTTCCATCGACCGGATGCAGGCCGGGCGTGCGGCCGAAGCCGCCGCCGCACAGTTCCTGCAGGCGCGGCAGCTGACCATTCTCGCGCGCAACTATCGCTGCCGTACCGGCGAGATCGACCTCGTGGCGCAGACCAGCGACGGCATCGTGGTCATTGCCGAAGTGCGCCTGCGGGCGCGGTGCAATTATGGAGGCGGTGCGGCCAGTGTGGACTGGCGCAAGCAGCGCAAGATCCAGCGCGCGGCGCGGCACCTGCTGGCCACACATCCCGAACTTGCCAGGTGCGCACTGCGTTTCGATGTGCTGGATCTGAAGCCCGACGCCAGCGGCTTCGCCATCAACTGGATCCGCCACGCGTTCAGCGCAGCGGAGCGCTGAGGCCCGGTCGTTACTTGACGACTTTCAGGCTGGGGCGCTTCGGACGGTCGGGCGCCGGCGCTGGCGGCTCGGGTGGATCTTCGTTGCCTCCGCCGGATGCATTCGTCGCAGCCGGCAGACTGCCCGGCTCTTCCGTGAACACCATGCCCTGCCCGGTCTCGCGGGCATAGATGCCAAGCACATGTTCCACCGGCACGCGGATGCGATGACTGACGCCGCTGAAGCGGGCGCTGAATTCAACCGCCGCTGCGCCGATCTGGAATGACTGGGTGGCGGAAGCGGAAATATTGAGGACGATGCGCCCTTCCTTCACGAACTGCCGCGGCACCTGCACGGCATCGGAACTGGCGTCGACGATGAGGTGCGGTGCGTAGCCGCAATCGACGATCCAGTCCAGCATGGCTCGCAGCAGATACGGCCGCCGCGAGAGTTCAGGCAACGCGCATCTCCCGTTCCTGCGTCGACAGGCTCATGCGGAAGGCCGGGCGCGAGAACAGCAGGTTGGCGTACTTGAGCAGCGGCGCGGAATCCTTCGGCAACTCGATGCGATAACGCGGCAGGCGCCACAGCAACGGCGCGATGGTCACGTCCACCAGCGACAGTTCGTCGCTCACGAAATAGGGTTTGTTGCGCACGAAATCGGCGGTCTGCACGATCAGGTCACGCAGCTCGCTGCGCAGGCGCGGCGCGTCGGGACCATCCTGCCCCTGCTTGTCGAGCTTCGCGGCAAGGCCATACCAGTCACGCTCGATGCGATGCAGCGCCAGCCGGAACTGTGCCCGCGACACCGGGTCGACCGGCATCAACGGCGGATGCGGGAAGCGCTCGTCGAGATACTCGATGATGATGCGCGAGTCATACAGCACGAGGTCGCGATCCACCAGCGTGGGCAGCGAATGATCGGGATTGAGGTCGAGCAGGTCTTCCGGGAAACGCCCCGGCGTGACGCTGACGATCTCGATCTCGACGTCTTTTTCCGCCAGTACGATACGGGTCCGGTGGCTGGCGGGCTCATCCGGGGCCGAAAACAATGTCATCACGGCGCGGCGACTCGTCAATAGAATGGACTCCACAACCAGCGCTTCGCCCGCGTGACCAGCTGCACACGGGCGGGCAGTGGCATCAGCGGACGTCCTTCCAGTATTCCTTTTTCAGCATCCAGGCAAAGGCAGTGAACACCAGCAGGAACAGCACGGCCCACAGGCCGATGCTGCGACGCTGTACCTGCGCAGGTTCACCGACATAGTCGAGGAAGTTCACGGTATCGCGGACGAAACCATCGAATTCCTCCGGTTTGAGGCGGCCATGGGCCACCATCTCGAAGCGCTCCACGGCCTTGCCGGCATGGGTTCCCCCGGCGGCGGCGTGCTCGGCGAATACGGCTGTCTTCACACCCTCGAGGTCCGACAACACCGCCGGCATCGCGGCACCATCCAGCGCCAGATTGTTGGTGCCGGTGGGCCTGCTGGCATCGACGTAGAAGCCCTTCAGGAAGCGGTACACCCAGTCGGTGCCGCGCGCGCGCGCAACCAGCGACAGGTCAGGCGGCTGCTTGCCGAACCAGATCTCGGCATCCGCCTTCGGGAAGCTGCTCAGCATGTAGTCGGAGGACTTCGCATCGGTGGGAATCAGGCTGCCACGCAGTTGCTCTGCCGAAATGTTGAGGTCATCCGCCATGCGCTGATAGCGCATGTACTTCAGCGAATGACACGCCAGGCAATAGTTGACGAAATTCGCCGCACCGCGTTGCAGCGATTCGGTGCTCGTCACTTCATTGCCGGCAGTCCACTCCTGCCAGTTCACACCGGCTGCCTCACCATGCTCGCCGGCCGCTTCCGAGGCAGCAACGGAACCCGTCACTGCAAAGGCCGCGAGCAGCACCATCAATCCACGCATAGAACGACCCTGCATCGCCGCCTCAGTGATTGGGAAAAGTCAGCCGCTCGGGTACACGACTGGTCGATTCGCCACGTGTATACAACGGCATGAGTACGAAGAACGCGAAATACAGCGCCGTGAAGATCCGCGCCAGCAGCACATACAGGCCGTCGGCGGGCTTCAGGCCCAGATACCCCAGCGCCACGAAGGACACGGCAAACACCGCCAGCGCGAGCTTCCAGCGCAATGGCCGGTAACGCGTGGACTTGACCGGCGAACGGTCGAGCCAGGGCACGACGATGAAGCAGATGATGGACAGGGCCATCAACAGCGCACCGATCTGCTGGTCCGGCACCGCGCGCAGGATGGCGTAGAACGGGGTGAAGTACTGCACCGGCGCGATGTGCTCGGGAGTCGACAGTGCGTTGGCGGGTTCGAAATTCGGCCCTTCGAGGAACAGGCCGCCGAAGGTCGGCACGAAGAACACCACCACCGCAAACGCGACCAGGAACACGCCAATGCCCACGAGGTCCTTCACCGTGTAATACGGATGAAAGGGAATGCCGTCCAGAGGCTTGCCGTCGGATCCCTTCTTTTCCTTGATCTCGATGCCGTCCGGATTGTTGGAACCGTTCTGGCGCAGTGCCACCAGATGCAGCGCCACCAGCAGCAGCAGCACCAGCGGCACGGCCGACACATGCAGCGAGAAGAAACGGTTCAGCGTGGCGTCAGCGATGCCGTAGTCACCGCGGATCCATTCCACCAGGCCAGGTCCGATGACCGGGATGGTGCCGAACAGGTTCACGATCACCTGTGCACCCCAGAACGACATGTTGCCCCAGGGCAGCACGTAGCCCATGAAGGCCTCGGCCATCAGCGCCAGGTACACGAACATGCCGAACAGCCACAACAGCTCGCGCGGCGCCTTGTATGAGCCATACAGGAAGGCGCGGAACATGTGCAGGTAGACGACGATGAAGAAGAACGATGCGCCGGTGGAGTGCATGTAGCGCAGCAGCCAGCCGTATGGCACCTCGCGCATGATGTATTCGACCGAGTCGAAGGCCGTGGTCTCGCCCACCTTGTAATGCATGGTGAGGAAGATGCCGGTGACCAGCTGCAGCACCAGCGCCACCAGCGACAGCACCCCGAAGTAGTACCAGAAGTTGAAGTTCTTCGGCGCGAAGTAGCCGGTGAGCTGGTCGCGCATGAACTGGTCGACGGGCAGGCGCTTGTTCAGCCAGCCGAGAAAACCCGTGCGCACGGGCAGGGCATCGTTGCTGCCGGCCATTACGCGACTCCCGTGCTGGCATCGACGCCGATGACCAGCGTGCTCTCGTTCGGGAACGAATACGCCGGAATGCGCAGGTTCTTCGAGGCAGGCGAACCCTCGAACACACGGCCGGCCAGGTCGAAGCGCGAACCATGGCAGGGGCAGAAGAATCCGCCCGGCCAGTCGGCGCCAAGCTCGGGCATGGCCTTCTCGAAACGTGGCTTCGGCAGGCAGCCCAGGTGCGTGCAGGTGCCCTCGAGCACGAGGAAGTCCGGGCGCACGGCGCGCGTGGCGTTGGCGGCATAGGCCGGCTGTTCCGAATCTTTTGAAGCGGCGTCTTTCAGCCTGCCGTCATGGCCCGCCAGCGACCCGATCATCTCGGGGGTGCGATGCACGATATACATCGCCTTCTTGCGGTAGGTGACTGTCACCATCTGGCCAGGCTCGATCTTGCTGACATCGACCTCGACCGGAGCACCGGCGGCGCGGGCGCGCTCCGAGGGGCTCCACGAGGCGATGAATGGTACGGCGGCGAATGCCGCGCCGACCGCGCCGGTGGCCACTGTGGCAAAGATAAGGAAACCGCGCCGGTCCTGATCGACTTCGGCGACGGAAGGGGCGGAATGATCGCTCATTAATTCTTCCGGACTGTTGCTGCTGTTCTGGCGCCCGACCCGCTTGGGACTTTGAGACTTCGCGGATCGGACAGCGCGGCATTATACACTATCGATAAAGCGCCCATGGCGGGGTATCCCTTGTGACCATCAGCACACTGCGTCGGAATATGGCTTTCGTGGCCGGATCGGTGCTGGCGGGCGTGGCCATTGCGCTGCTCGTGAACCATCTGTGGCCCTGGCGTGATGGCGCAGCGGGCGCGCAGCCGGCGGCGGTGGGTGCGGCGGATGAAGCTCCTGTGCCGCTGGTCGCTCCAACGATGGTAGCCCCCCAGTCAACGACGGTGGCCGCCCGGGTAGACGACGCGCTGGTGCCAGGCACCACGACATCCGGGCCGATGCCTGCAGATGCGACCGCCATGGATCCATTGCTGGCCCCCATCGGCAGCTATGCGCCCGCCGTTCGCGTGAGCGCGCCTGCAGTAGTCAGTGTCTACACCCAACGCAAAGTGCTGCTTCCCGGCACGCAGCTGGAACCGGTCCCTGGCGGTGTTCGCCGGCGCCAGCGCGAGGGTTTGCAGCAGACCCTGGGATCCGGAGTCATCGTGGATGCGCAGGGTCACATCATCACCAATGAGCACGTGATCAAGGAAGCCGACGAGATCAACGTGCAACTGGCGGACGGACGCAGCGCCGCGGCCCGCATTGTCGGGACCGATCCGGATACCGACATCGCGGTGCTCAAGATCGACCTGCCGCACCTGCCAGTCATGACGCTGGGCCGCTCGGATCGGCTTGCCGTAGGCGATACGGTGCTCGCCATCGGCAATCCGCTCGGCCTGTCGCAAACTGTCACGCACGGCATCGTCAGCGCCACCGGTCGCGCCCAACTGGGGGTTGCCACCTTCGAAGATTTCATCCAGACCGATGCCGCCATCAATGCCGGCAATTCCGGCGGCGCGCTGGTCAACGCTCGTGGCGAACTGATTGGCATCAACACGGCGGTCCTTGGCAAGGACCTGGGTGCGGATGGCCTGGGTGTGGCGATTCCCGTGGACCTGGTACGCGGCGTGATGCGCGAGATCCTGCAGCACGGGCGTGTGGTGCGCGGCTGGATCGGCATCGCGCTCGCGGATATTTCCGACGTGGATGCGCGACAGGTGGGCCTGCCCTACGCCGGCGTCCTGATCTGGGGACTCCATCCGGATTCGCCTGCACTGAAAGCCGGACTGATGCGCTTCGACAAGATCGAAACCATCGACGACCAGCCCGTGCGCAATCGGCAGGACACGCTGGCGCGCATTGCCAGCCGCAAGCCGGGAACGTCCGTGAAAATCACTGGCTTGCAGGGCAAGCAGCATTTTTCCGTGGATCTGAAGGTCATCGAGCCGCCGCCGCTCGCGCAGTAGCGTTTTATTTCGGTATCCGCCTGATCTCGGCGCCCAGCTGCGAAAGTTTTTCCTCGATGGATTCATAGCCGCGATCGATGTGGTAGATGCGGTCGATCTCGGTACGCCCGTCGGCCACCAGACCTGCGATGACGAGACTGGCCGAGGCGCGCAGATCGGTGGCCATCACTGGCGCTGCGGTCAGCCGCGGCACACCCTTGATGATGGCGGTATTGCCTTCCAGGCGGATTTCGGCGCCCAGGCGCCGCATCTCCAGCATGTGCATGAAACGATTCTCGAAGATGGTTTCGATGATGGCGCCCACACCATCGGCGACGCAGTCCAGCGCTGCGAACTGCGCCTGCATATCGGTGGGAAACGCAGGATACGGCGCGGTGCGCACATCCACCGAACGCGGTCGCCGGCCGTGCATGTCCAGCTCGATCCAGTCGGCGCCGGTGCGCACGGTTGCTCCTGCTTCCTGCAGCTTGAACAGCACGGCATCCAGATGTTCGGGCCGTGTATGCCGTGCCAGCACGCGGCCGCCGGTGATGGCAGCAGCCACCAGGAAGGTGCCGGTTTCGATGCGGTCGGGCTGCACTTCATGGTGCGCGCCATGCAGGCGCTGCACGCCCTCGATGACGATGCGGTCGGTGCCGGCGCCGCGGATCCTCGCACCCATGGCAATCAGGAAATTGGCGAGATCGACCACCTCGGGCTCACGCGCCGCGTTTTCCAGCACGGTCTCGCCATCCGCCAGCGCGGCGGCCATCATCAGGTTTTCGGTGCCGGTAACCGTAACCGTGTCGAGCACCAGGCGGGTGCCCTTCAGCAGCCCTGCCCGCGCACGGATGTAACCGTTCTCTATGTGTATTTCGGCGCCCATGGCCTGCAGCCCCGCGACATGGATGTTCACCGGGCGCGCGCCAATGGCGCAGCCACCGGGCAGTGAGACATCGGCCTGGCCGAAGCGGGCCAGCAACGGTCCGAGCACCAGGATCGAGGCGCGCATGGTCTTGACCAGCTCATAGGGCGCAGTGTAATCATGCATACCCCTGGTATCCAACCCCACGCGCATGCGCTCACCCATGGTGACCGCTGCGCCCATGCGCCCGAGCAGCTGGATCATGGTGCTCACATCCTGCAGCTGCGGGATGTTGCCGACCGACACTGGTTCTTCAGACAGCAAGGTTGCCGCCAGGATCGGCAGCGCCGCGTTCTTGGCGCCGGAAATGCGCACCTCGCCGTCCAGCCGGCGCCCAC
>JAATEY010000169.1 GCA_015655465.1 Gammaproteobacteria bacterium
AAGGTGGGCAACAGATCCATCACCGTACCGGTGGCATCGCTGCGGCTGCCGCGCGCCACCTTGCCCGGGAAGCGGACAAATGCCGGCACATGTATGCCACCTTCGAAGGCGGTGGTCTTGTGGCGGAAGAACGGCGCAGCGCTGACGCTGGCCCAGTTGGCGCCGTACATGATGTACGAGGTGGCGCTGCCCAGATTCTCGAGGCTGTGATCGTATTCCTTGCCGACGTGGTCCTGGATGTTCTTCTCCAGGTCGCGACGCGCGGACTCGGCACCGTTGTCCGACATGAACATGATGAAGGTGTTGCGATACTGGCCGCTCTTCTTCAGGTATGCGATGACCTCGCCGACGTAGGTATCCAGGTCGCTGACCATCGCGGCATAGATTTCCATGTGCCGCGCTTCGACCTGCTTCTCCCCGGGCTTCAGAGTGTCCCAGCGTGGATTGAAGCGCGCGTTGTCGATCGGCACGGCACCCCTGGGCACGAGACCGAGCCGCTTCTGCCGCGCGAAGCGCTGCGCGTACACCGCTTCATAACCGGCGTCGTACCAGCCCTTGAACTTCGCGATCGAGGCCCTCGGCGCCTGCAGCGGCCAATGCGGCGCGGTATAGGCCATGTAAGCGAAGAAGGGCTTGCCCTCGGTTCGATCCTGCTCGATGTAGCCCAGCATCTTCCTGGTGTAGTCGCGCGTGGTGTACCAGTCGTCACCCACGTTCACCACCTGGTCGTCATCCCAGTATTTTGCCGGCGTGGGCCCGCGCCAATCCCAGCCACCCAGGTGCGCGGCGCCGTCGAACGACGCGAACACCCGCCGGAAGCCACGCGCATGCGGTCCCGTTTCGACCGTATCGCCCAGATGCCACTTGCCGACCATGTAGGTGTTGTAACCAGCGTCGGTCATCAGCTCCGCCAGCGAGGCAATGCGGAAATTGAGATAACCCTCGTAGCCGGGCTTGCCCTTCTGGTCGGCGCGCGTGGGTACCCCCATGACACCGAGTCCCGCCTGGTGATTGTCGGTGCCGGACATCAGCATGGAGCGCGTCGGCGAACAGGTCATGCCGGCATAAAAGTCGGTCAGCAGCATGCCCTGCTTCGCCAGCGCATCGAGATTCGGCGTCGGAATCTCGCTGCCGAAGACTCCCAGATCCGCATAACCCAGGTCGTCGGCGAGGATGTACAGGATGTTGGGCCGCTTCACGGCGGTGGCCTGCGGGCCAGTCTTCACTGCTCCGCCGCCCGGAGGTTGCAGACATGCGGTCAGGGCTGTTGCGATGAACAACAGCATCCCCAGCCGACCCACGCCGACCTTCCAGCCGGCCTTTGCGGCGCCCCACAATTCCTTCATAACCAAACCCCCACACTTCTTATGGAGGAATGGTACAAAAAATCATATGCCACGTCGCGCTACGGCAGCGGAAGCGCGACGTGCTGATGGCTATCAATCCAGCGTGGCGCGGATCACCAGACGGATGTCCCGACCTGGCAGGATCACCTCATCCTTGTTCAGCGCCACCGAATTCCGCTGCAGGCTGTCGGTGAGGTTGTGTCCCACCAGCGCCAGCTCGATGCGGGGCCGCTGCACCCACGGCCGCCAGGCCAGCTGCGCATCGACATTGGTGAAGCCGCCCGTGGAGGTTTCCGCGGCGGCCACCTTGTCCTGCCTGGCGGAATAGCGGACGAACACGCTCGCATCGAGGCGCGTGCTCTGCCAGGTGAGCCCCATGCCTACCCGCCACGGCGGGATGCGCGGCACATTGCCCGCGCCCCCATCCAGCGTCGCGCGCACCATGTCGGCCAGCAGGTCCAGGTGCAGGTCGTTGCCGCCCTGCTGCAGCAGCTCGATCTCGGCATGGCCTTCCGCACCGCGGAAGAGTGCGCCGAGCTGGGTGTATACGAGCTCCTTCAACTCCTCTTCGCTTCCCAGGGCGCAATCGCCTTCATCGTCGCAGTTGCGACCGGTCAATGCGCCGTAGATGTAGTTGTTGAAATCCGTGACCCAGATGGACCCATCCGCGTGCACCCGCCCGCCGCGCCAGCGCAGCGTCATCTCCGCAGAATTGGCGCGCTCCAGGCGCAATGCCGGATCGCCGGTCTCGTAGGTCAGCGGACCATCGTGGGGTCCGCGCGCGAACAGCTCGGTCTGCGCAGGTGCGCGTGCAGCGGAGGACAGCGCAAGACCCAGACGCCAGTTCGCTGCTGCATCGAACACCAGGCCGGCCGAGGCGCTGATGGGCGTGAAGCCACGCGAGGTCGGTATGCCGGACACCGGTGTGCCATCGATATCGACGTCCTCCACGCGCGCGCCGAACTGCAGGCGCAGCTGCTCGCCCAGCGGACTTTCCGCAAAGCCGAACAGCGCGCGGCTCGCCGTGCGGGTGGGAGCCAGATAGTCCTGGCCTTCGCCCAATGCCGAGAAGTCGCGCCGCTGCAGCTGGATGCCCAGCGCCGACTGGCTGAAGGGGCCAGCGGCGCCGGCCACTGCTTCAGCCCGCGCATCCCATTCCCTGTCCTTGAAGGTGGAGGCCGCCACATCGTCCTCGATCTCGCTGTGCTGATAATCGGCCCAGCCGCCATCCACCGTGAGCTTCTTCCACGGACCGGCATCAAGTGCCCAGGCCGAGCGCAGCGACAGCTTGGTCTGTTCCATGTCGATGAAGGATTCCTCGCCGGGAATGCCGTAGCGCGACTCCTGCCGCGATACACCGAGCCCCACGCGGTCGTCCCCGTCTATCCAGGCACCGCCCACCGAACCGCCCCTGCCGCGCAGCCAGGAGTTGGCCAGCGCGCCCTCCGGCGTGTCGTAGTCGTCCGAGTGGCGGTCGTAGGCATCGGCGTGAAAGGCCAACGCGCCGGGACGCGCGTTGAACTGCCCGGCGAAATCGCGGCTGTCCGCGCCGCTGCCGAAGTTGCTGACGAACTCGCCGCCCAGCGTGCCCTCGGGCAGGTGCAACGGGACACGGTTGCTGATCGCGTTGACCACGCCGCCAATCGCCTGGCTGCCATAGCGCAGCGTCGCCGCGCCACGAACCACCTCGACGCGCTCGGCCGAGAAAGGATCGATGGGCACACCGTGGTCGGGACCGACATCCGACACATCGAAGCTGCCGATGCCGTCCTCCAGCATGCGCACGCGGTTGGCGTCCATGCCGCGGATCACCGGTCGGCCGGCACCGGCCGCGAAGCCGCTGCTGGTCACTCCGGGCACGTTCGTCAGCGCATCGGCAAGCGTATTGCCGCCTGCGCGCAGCAACTGGTCGCGATCGACGCTGCCGGCGATGGTGGCAAGATGGTCCGGATCGCCGATGGGCGAAGCGGTGACCACCACCTCTTCGAGTTCACCGGCATGCTCGGCTTGCTGTGCGTGAACGGGAGAAACAATGGAAACAAGAACCAGCGCCATCACGGCGCCGGCAGGGCGAATGAATTTCATGTGATCCACCTGAAAATGAATGATCAAACCGGCCGCCCGAAACGAGCGGCGCCAGCGGCTATTGCCGGATGTAGATCAATCAGACGGTGGGAGGGCCGCGGCTTTGCCAGGCATGTGCTGGCTCGGGAATGGCGACGAGATAACGGACGGATGGAACCTGGACCGCATGGGCATTGCTGGCCACCACCGCCAGCAGCATCGCCGCAGGTGGCGCCGCTGCGCCGGCATGCGCGGCAATCTGGCACAGGAGGCAGTCATCGTGCCGCGTTCCCGGGGCAACGGGTGCCGGTGAGCCGGAACCGGTACCGACCTGCACCAGCTCGGTGGCATGCCAGTGGGTCTGGGCAACCAGCTGCTGCGCGCTCGCAGCAACCAGCGCCAGCAGCACAAGCACGACTCGCCATGCGCTGACGCGACCCGTCATTCCGCGTGCGGGCTTTCGCTGCTGCCTGTGAATTCCCATGGCAGCCAATATAGCGCAATTATCCTGCAATCAGATGTATGGCGTGCACCCAGGCCCCGGGATCGAACACGGCCACGAAGGCCAGCCCCAACAGCGCGCCGCCCAGATGCGCGTCGTGATTGATGCGGCCGCGGTTCTGCCGCGCCGACCAGAAGCTGTAGGCCAGATAGCCGACGGCGAACAGCGGCGCGGGAATGGGCACGGGAAGCAGCATGAAATACAGGCTCATGGTCGGGAAATAGACGATCGCCGCGAACAGCACGGCCGAGATCGCGCCGGAAGCACCCAGCGTGGCGTATTCGGGATTGTTGCGATGCTTGAGGTACGTGCCCAGCTGGCTGAACAGCAGGCCGGCGGCGTACAGCAGCACGAACATTGGCGTGCCGATATACCACTCCAGCTTCACGCCGAAATAGTAGAACGTGACCATGTTGAAGATGAGGTGCGGCAGATCGGCATGCACGAAGCCACTGGTAATCACCGTGGCGCGCCGCAGGCCACGCGCAAATTCATAGGGCCGGAACAGGCAGCGCTCGATGAGCTGTGGCATGGCAAACAGGCTGAGCAGCCCGAGGCCGATGTTCACCGCCAGGATAATGAGCGCCGCAGGACCAATGCCGGAAAGCATCCGGCCAGTCTACCTAAGGCGCGTGGTTGCTGCCCGCCGCAGTCCTTGCCAACGCGGCCTCAGCCGCCCTGGCGGCCGGGCCGGCCGGGACAGACGAGACACGCACTCGTGGCGGCACCTCCTGCGGCGCTGCCGATGCAACCGGCGGTGCAGTCGTTGGCGTTGGCGCTGGCGTGGCACTCGTCACCGGAGCGACTTCGGCCGGCACTGCCGCCTGCTTGCCGGATTCAATGGCCTCGCGCGCGGCCTCGACATCCGGCGCATCCGTGGACAATGCCGTGGCTTCGGCACTCTTCGTCATCACGATGATGCTGATGCGGCGATTGATCGGGTTGTACGCATTCTCGCGGTCGAACAGCACCGACGATGCCAGGCCAACCACGCGGGCGATCTTCGGCTGCTCGAGCCCGCCTTCAAGCAGTGCACGCCGCGCCGCATTGGCACGATCTGCCGACAGTTCCCAGTTGGTGTAGCCAGCCGTACCGGCATAGGGCTTGTTGTCGGTGTGTCCGCTGAGGCTGATGCGGTTCGGCACCGTGTTCAGGTACTTCGCCAGCTCGCGGAGGATGTCATTGGTGTAGCCCTTCAGCTGCGTGCGACCCTGGTCGAACATGGGGCGATTGAGCTTGTCGACGATCTGTATGCGCAGGCCTTCCGGCGTGATGTCGAGCAGCAGCTGGTCCTTGAACGGCTGCAGCGCCTGGCTCTTGTCGATGGCCTCGCGCAGGTCTTCCATCAGCGACTCGAGCTGTTTCTTCTCGGCCTCGGCCGCGATCTTTTTGGCCTCGTCCTCGCTGATGCTGCTGACCGGCACGCCGAGCCCATTGGCGTCGGTGGGATTGGACTTCGGCGCATCCAGTCCGCCGCCGAGGTCGATGGGGCTGGTGCTGGCGCCGCCGGGCCCGGCCTGGCCTGGCGCAGCCTTCACGCTGTGGCCTTCTTCCATGCTGGGGTTGTTGAAGTATTCGAACAGCGCCGCGCTCTGTTCCTTGGAGACCGAGGCTACCAGCCACATCACCATGAAGAAGGCC
>JAATEY010000344.1 GCA_015655465.1 Gammaproteobacteria bacterium
CGCCAGGAGCTCGGGATGAAACCGGAATTCCGGCCAGTCAGGGTTTTGCCAGTTCCAAGGCATGAGCGATAACGTAGCACTTTATCGCTCAGTTTCTAGCCTGATAGTGAGCGATAAAACGGAGAATTGTCGCTCATATGGATATTTGGTCCCGGTACGGAGCCTTGAGGGTGTAACGGACCTGGCCAGAGGGGGTCAGCACCCGGCGTGATATGCGCCCAGCAGTTCGCGCAGCGGCTCCGACTCGTTGACCGACGGCTGCGCCAACTGATCGAAGGAAAGCCCCTTCTTGTCGAGAAGGTATTCGACGAGCACACGCGAGAGGTAGTAACACGTGTGCCAGAAATCGCCCACCTCGTTCTTGAGATAGGACTTGCCGATGCAGTCGTAGCGCAGTGGTGCAAAATTTCCTTGAGCATCTCTCAGCCACGTGAGATCCGCTTCGAGGAGTCGTGCCACGCTGGCGCGCAGCGTATATCCCGCCTGAGACCGGGCTGCTGTCGCGGCGATGTATTCCGGATAACCCTCCGCCTTCCACATCGGCAGGCGTGCGGTGTTCGCAAGGCCCAACCTTGCGAACACCAGCGAGTGAGTCACTTCATGGGTGAGCACGTTGGTCATGTTGAACTGACCTGGCCAGGTGGTTCTGCGCAGTGCGTCGTGTGCGGCGTCCGGGACGTCAAACGTGACGATGTGGCTCACCAGCGGCGGCCAGCTCACGTTGTAGGTGGGTGATGATGCGCAGCTTCCCCCCGCAGCGGGCGCAGCCCGCGAGCTTCAAGGCCTCACACCACGCGAAGCAGCGTCAGCCCTTCCCCGACCGGCAGCATCGCGATCTCGATGCGCGGGTCGCGGTGAACGCGGCGGTTGAACTCCTTGATCGCCTGCGCGTTCTCCGAAGTCATGCGTATGACCGGAGTGCGCGACAGGCCCAGCGTGTTGTCGACCGCGATGAGGCCGCCGGGACGGATCAGGGTCAGCAGCTTCTCGAAGTAGGCGAAATAGTTCGGCTTGTCTGCGTCGACGAAGGCAAAGTCAAAGCCGCGCCGTCCATTCTCGGCGGCAGCCAGTTCATCGAGTGTCTGCAAGGCCGGCTGGATCTTCAGCCTGATCCGGTGCGCGACGCCCGCTTCCCGCCAGAATGGTTCACCCACGTCAGTGAACATGCGGGAGACGTCGCAGGCGATCAGTTCGCCATCTTCCGGCAGCGCCTGTGCGACCGCGAGCGCGGAATAGCCGGTGTAAGTACCGATCTCAATGCAGCGCCGCGCACCGATCAGCCGGACCAGCAGCGCCAACAACTGGCCCTGGTCGGGTCCGATCTGCATCTCGGCTTCCGGGCGCGGTGCCGTCGCCGCGCGCAGACGGGCCATCAGGTCCAGCGGTTCAAGGACAATCTGCGTGGTGCCGTCCCGGTACGGAGTCTTGAGGGTGTAACGGACCTGCCCGGAGGGGGTCAGCACCAGGCCGCTCGGTAGCGACCGGTGGACGGCTGACGTAGCGGCACAGTCGTTCCAGCTTCGCGCGCTGACCTTGCGCGATATCGATGCCGGCGTGCAGCGAGAACCCGCCGGCCCGGGCGGCGCCGTTGGGGTCTCCTTCCAGTCCCTGCAATCGAGCCGGCACGGTCTGCAGCGTGAACAGCTTCTGGCCTGCTCTTGGACCCACGGCGATGCGGTAGGTGATCGAGTGACCCAGCAGGTCGTCCAGTGGACCGGCCATGTCCCCCGACAGCCACGCGTTCTCGCTGTCGCGCTCGATGATGCCGGGCTTCTCCAGCAGCGCGCCGATGCGGGTGGCAATGCGCTCGACCAGCGCCTGCAGATCCTTCGCCCCCGGCTCGGCCACGGTGCGCTGCGCCTCTCGCCGGAGCAGATGCAGGCGCTCAACGCTATAACGGTGGCCGAGTTGCGGCGCGAGACGGAAGACTCACTCCAGATCATGAGCAGAACCGGGTGCATGGACCCAGTGAGCGCTTCGCGGCTGAGGGTGGAGACCGTCACTCGCCAGCACAAAACTCTCCTCCGCATCCTCGAAAAGGCGACACCACAACTCACTCCTGAGCTGAGCAACATGATGAGTAGCATGTTCGCACTTTGGCAATGACCGGTAGTCCGATGATTGTGGATGGAGGCGTGTCTGTCAGGCTGTAGGGGTGTGGCTACGTTCCGGTTGCATGGTAGGCGCGCAGTGACTGACGCAACGCGCCGCCTACTTTCGGGTGACCAACGCGCGAACGCCACGGCCAAAGTCCGGGCGCAGGCCGCCGATGAGATTCGCCTCGAGGTCACCTGTGAAGTCGTGCAACGAATCCTTGATCGCGTTGTTGCGACGCTGAAGGATGTTGTAGCCGATCAATGCGGGCACCGCGACCGCCAGACCGATGGCCGTCATGATCAGTGCCTCGCCGACCGGGCCCGCCATCTTGTCGAAGGAGGGTTGGCCAAGGCCAACCGAGATCAGGGCCTTGAGGATGCTGTAAACCGTACCGAACAGGCCCACTAACGGCGCCGTTGAACCTATCGCGGTCAGCAGCGAAAGGTCATTGGACAACTTGCTGTTCAGGCCATCGACCGGACGCTGCAGCATCATCGCGAGCCGGTCGCGCAGGCTGATTCGGCCACCCGTGAGTCCTTCGTGATCCTGGGCGGCGCGCAGCGCACTCTCGGCAATCACGCGAAAGTTGTCGTCCTTGGGCAGCTTGTCGACGCCCTCGCCGGGGGAATCCGCTAACCAGAATCCCTCTTTAACTCTCTTCACCGACTTGTTCATGCGGTACTGGTACCAGAACTTTGTGAAGATGATGTACCAGTTCACCAGCGACATGATGAGCAAGATACCTAATACCGTGCGGGAGACCGCGTCACCGTGGGTGACAGCGGCCGCAAACCCGTGCGGATTGTTGCCAGCGAAGGTGGTGAGTGCGACCGTTGCTTCATTTTCCATTGTGATCCTCGGCGTAATCTGCTGCCAGCTTTTTCATGAATCCAGACAATCTCGACTTGCGTCGCCATACATTCCACGCCAGTGCCCCGTTCCATGCCAACGCCGCGACGACCGCCGTGGCAGCGGCCGCTATAGCGAGCAGGCGCGACGACGTCGCGGATGCCATGTGCATCAGCTGGTCGGAAGCCGCAATGACGATGGCGAACAACGCCACAAAGATTTGGGCCCGGCCGTATCGCAACTGCTCAGCTAACCAGTCCTGCCAGGCCAGCAAACCTTTCAAAGATTCAAGCAGGTTGCTGGAAGCCGGGGGACCTGACGCGCCAAGATTCGATACTTCCTAAAGACAAAGGGAATGACCCAATCCGAGCTCGAAGAATTTGCCGAAGACGATATGGAAAACGTAGTGCAGCTATTCGAGGAGTTCAATCAGGGAACCCACGGGTCTGCAGGAACAGTCGATATTGTCCAGCTTCAGACCCTTCGTAAGCGCGTCGAAGATGGAATTGTCTTCCTCTCGCGGGTGATTTACTGACAATCCTCGGCATGGAACGAATGCCTCTATCTCAATTCGGAGCCGGTCCGCCATTGGAATATCATTCTATCTGGCCCGAGAAAGGCTCTGGGGTCGGCGCAGCTTGGAAATCACGGTCCGCGCCGTGCCCGGGACGGCTTGATACAGGGCAGTATCCACGTAGAAGAAGTCAGCAAGCTCGACGCCAAACTGGACGATGAGATCGTTGTGTACTGCGAGTCTCGCTGTGTTCCGCGTACTAACCCGGCAATAACCCCAGTTCGCCTTTGCTGTCGTTATCGGACTCGTAACCACAGTGCTCACGCTTGGCGTGGCCGCTACTCTGCGACAACTCCATGAAGCGTATTGTCATTCCGCCCATTCACTCTTGCGCGAATTCTCTCCAGGTTTTCCCTGGTGCTAGCCAAATTGGGGTCGATAATGGCCTCGGGCAGCACAGCATATTGCTGTTCAGTGAGGAAGGACTTCACCGAATAAATCAGGCGTCGGTCACTTTCCTCCTTGAGCTCCAAGTCCCCAAACTCAAATTCCAGTTCCAAACGCGGATCGGTCGGCCTGGCATATGCGCGCATTCGCAATTCCTCGTCCCGACGCCGCTTCTCGGCATGAATAGTTCTATGCAGCATGTCGGCTTGGTCTTCACGCAGTGCATCAGCGCTTGCAAGATTCCTCCGCAACCTGCTTACTGCGATCTCAGATTGAACTTTGGCTTCATATTCCTTCCAACGCTGATACTTTGCCACGCCCAGGCCCTTCTCTATTTCCGCTTCGTTCGGGTTAAATGCCAGTTCCACCAGCTTATTGAAGTCATCGGAGGTAAATCCCGTCTCCTTCTGCAAGTCAGGGTAGTAGCGATCCAGCATGAACCGTTTCGCCCGACTGCCGGAGTCTCTACTGGATTCTTGTTGAGTCGCAACTCCCGCTGATTCAGCGTTCTTGTACGGCTCAAGCATAGGGGTTGGCGAAGAATCGATCACGAGTACAGCGTTCCGCAGTTCGGCCATCTGCGTTGCCGTGTTGTGGAATTCGGCACGGAGCTGGCGCCACACAAGAATGCCGGCAACGACCACCAGGAGTACGCTCGCGGATACCGCTGTTGCCCTATTCACGGTAACCACTTTGCTCCACATTCGACTCGAGATTTCTGGACATTGAGTGATGACCTATCGCGTATGCGGATGATCGCACGGCGCGCCTTGGCAAGGCCAACGTGCTGCTGATGTCCACGGCATCCGGCGCGGCGGACAACGAGATCTTCAACGCGCTGCGCATCGAGGAGATCCGCGACGTACTCTCGCCACTGCTGCCGGA
>JAATEY010000042.1 GCA_015655465.1 Gammaproteobacteria bacterium
CCGTGAGCAGCGCAATCGTGTCGGGCGATGTAAGGAATGGCTCATGGTCGATGACGTCGGGTTGCCACTGATGGTGGAAGCGCGGCGAGTCGACGGCCTGGGTCACGTTCAGGTTGAAGTCGATGATGTTGGTGATGACCAGCAGCACCGTGTTGATGATGGTCGGTCCGCCCGGGCTGCCCGTGACCAGGAACGGCTTGCCATCCTTCAACACTATCGTCGGCGTCATCGACGACAGCGGTCGCTTGCCGGGTGCGATGGCATTCGCCTCGCCCTGCGTCAGCCCGTACGCGTTCTGCACACCGATCTTCGAGGTGAAATCGTCCATCTCGTTGTTCATGAGGAAGCCTGCGCCTGGCACCGTGACTCCGCTTCCCCACAATCCATTCAATGTGCAGGTGATGCTCACGGCGTTGCCCGCGGAGTCCACCACCGAGAAATGGGTGGTCTCCGTCGATTCGCCTGGTGGCAATATGGCGGCAGACTTCGAATCGCCTGGTGTGGCGTGGCGGGCGTCGAAGTCGCTCATCCGTTGCGTCAGGTAGTCGCGATCGAGCAGCTGTTTCACCGGCACGCGCACGAAGTCCGGATCGCCCAGGAAGCGGGCACGGTCGCCGAACGCCCGTCGCATGACCTCGGCGAACAGGTGGATCTTCGCGGCGGAATTGAGGCCCAGGCTGCCGACATCATGCGGTTCGAGCATCGTCAGCATCTGCAGCAGGGCCACACCTCCCGAACTCGGCGGCGGCATGGTCACGATCCCGAAGCCGCGATAGCTGCCGCGCAGCGGCGCACGCTCGATGACGCGGTAGGCGGCGAGATCGGCCGCGGTGATGAGTCCGCCGTGATCCCGCATCTCCCTGACGATCAGCTGCGCGGTCGTGCCGCTGTAGAACCCGGCGGCGCCGTGTTGCTGCAGCCGGCGTAGCGTGGCAGCGAGTTCCGGCTGACGAAGCAGCTCCCCTGCCCGATACAGATTGCCGTCACGAAGGAAGGTGTGCTTCGAAGCAGGGAATTGTCCCAGCAGTTCGGCACCTGCCTGCAGGTCGCGCGCGAGAGCAGGCGTCACCGCGAAGCCCTGCGCTGCCAGACGACGGGCGGGCTCGACGAGCTGTGCCCATGTGAGTCGTCCGGAGCCATATTTTTCGTGGAGCAGGGCGAGACCGGCGACGGTGCCGGGCACACCTGATGCGAGATGCCCCACGGTGGATCGACCCGGAACCACGTCGCCCCGCGCATCGAGATAGAGGTCGCGCGTCGCGGCCGACGGCGCCGTTTCACGAAAGTCGAGGCTGGTGACCCGACCGTCCGCCAGCCTGAGTACTGCGAACCCGCCGCCGCCGAGATTGCCGGCGCGGGGGTAGGAGACCGCGAGTGCGAGTCCGGTGGCCACAGCCGCGTCGGCGGCGTTGCCGCCCCGTCTGAGAATGTCCGCTCCAATCCCGGAGGCCAGCGCGCTGGCTGAAGCCACCATTCCGTGTTCGGCTTCGACTGGCAGGCGCTGCGCCCGGGCCGCTGGAGGTGCAAGCGCCAGCCACGCGATGGAGCAGACTGCCGCGAGCAGCGTGAGTGGCGATGCCCTTGCGCGATGCACGGTGGGGTGAGGCATCCGACGTTCAATTTCCCGGATTCGGCTGGGCAGGCTACCGGATTTTCGCGCAGAGGAGCGCGCATCGGGTTATCAGCAAATTCCGAACCGGCCACCCGTGCACGGTGTTTCGTCGCATTGTTGTACGCTGGCATTCACAGGCATGGTTCAGCGCGGAGGTTCGATTCCATGAGCAGCGGGAAGATTCTGGTGACAGGCGCCACGGGACAGCTGGGCACACGTATCGTGCAGCAGCTGCTGAAGAGGCTGCCGGCGGACCGCATCGTGGCCGGCGGCCGCAGTGCTGCGAAGGCACCGCCGGGCGTGGAGTTCAAGGTGGTGGACTACGACCAGCCAGCCACGATCGAGGCCGCGCTCGACGGCGTCACGCGCGTGGTGCTGGTGTCGGGCAACGCGGTGGGCAAGCGTGTGCCGCAGCACCAGGCGGTGATCGATGCCGCAGCGCGTGCCGGAGTCCAGCTGCTCGCCTACACGAGCATCCTGCGCGCCAACGTCAATCCCCTGCTGCTCGCCGCCGAACATCGCGCCACGGAGGAAGTGCTGGCGGCGAGCGGGCTGTCCTTCATCGCGCTGCGCAACAGCTGGTACAGCGAGAACTACACCGGCAGCGCGGCGTTCGCGATTCAGGCCGGCGTCGTGCAGAGTGCTGCAGGCGAAGGCCGGATTTCTGCAGCCTCGCGTGACGACTATGCCGAAGCTGCCGCGGTGCTGATCCTGCGCGATGACCACAAGCCGGGGCAGGCCTATGAGCTTGCCGGCAGCACCAGCTTCTCCAAGCGCGAATACGCCGAGCTGCTGTCGCGCAAGTCCGGAAAGCAGGTGGTGGTGCAGGAGCTGACCGAGTCCCAATATTCTGCCGCGCTCGTGCATGCGGGACTGCCGGAAGCATTCGCCGGGATCCTGGCCGATTCGGACGCCAAGGCTGGCGATGGCTGGCTGTTCGACGACAGCCGCACACTGGAGAAGGCCATCGGCCGGCCCACGATTCCACTGGAACAGACGCTGGATGCGGCACTCGCCGCGAAGTAACGCGCAGCAGGCATTTCATGCACAACATCCGCAAAGGTTTGATCGTCCTGGCCTGCGCGATGGCCTCCGCCACGGCTGCGGCCGCACCCCCGGGTTCGCAGGCCATCGTGCAGACCGACAAGGGTCTCTCGCTGCAGACCGTGACCACACCGAAGCCCGGCGCCGGGCAGGTGCTGGTCAAGGTCTACGCTGCCGGCGTGAATCCGGTGGACTGGAAGCGCCAGTCGCAGATACCGGGTTTCGATGCGGCGGGTGTGATCGACAGCGTCGGTACCGGTGTCACGGCGTTCAAGCCTGGCGATGCGGTGCTGGCGCGCGTGACCGGCGGCTATGCCGAGTACGCCATCGCAGGCGCGGACGAAACGATTGCCAAACCGAAGGGCTTCACCTTCGAGCAGGCCGCTGGTGTGCCGGTTGCGGGTGTCGCCGGCTACCGCGCTGCCGAGGAAGCGCAACTCAAGCCCGGCCAGCGCGTCGCAATCATCGGCGCTGCCGGCGGCAGCGGCGAGGTTGCGGTGCAGGTCGCGAAGGCTCATGGCGCGAAGATCATCGCTGTCGGCCATTCTTCCCAGCAGGCTTTCCTGAAGTCGCTGGGCGTCGATGAATTCGTCGCCTTCGACAAGGAGGACGTTGCCGCAAGAGTCCGCAACGTCGACGCGGCAATCAATCTCGTCGACGGCCAGGCCACTGCAGCGCTCGGTTACGTGAAGCGTGGCGGGCGGTTCACCTCGATCGCCGGCGCGCCGGACGAGCAGCGCGCGGCGGCGGCCGGTGTCACCACCGTCGTGATCGCCGGCGGCACCTATAAAGGCATCAGCACTGGCGATGCATTGCGTGCGCTGGTCCTGCTGGCGGACAAGGGTCAATACACGGTCACCGTGTCGAAGACCTTGCCGCTGGCCGAGGCTGCGAAGGCGCAGGAACTCGGGCGCGCCGGGCAGACCATCGGCAAGACCGTGCTGGTCGTGGATCCAGTCAGGGCGAAGTCGCGCTAGTTGCGCGCGCTGGCTGCGCAAAGCGCAGCAGTTGCTGCTGGCTTCGCAACAGTGGCCAGGCCTTTCATGTCGATAGGTAGCTAACGCCGCGCCATTTCATCATCAGCGGCCGCGTGGCGCCGGGCTACGCTTCGGACTCCATCCATTCGTTTGTGGAGACTGTCCATGGCATCGGGTTACGTCAGCAAAATGGTGAATGTCGCGGTTGCGGCCGGTTGCAGTCTCATCATCTTCTGCGCCGCTTCGGCCCAGGAGGCCGCGCCAAAGCCGGCTGCCTTCACGAAGACGGTGCACTGGGCCTACCAGCCCGTGATTGCAGCCGCGCGGCCAGCCGTGAGGCAGCAGGCCTGGGTGCGCCAGCCCATCGATGCCTTCGTGCTGGCGAAGATCGAGCAGGCCGGACTCAAGCCATCGCTGGAGACCGATCGGGCCACCTTCATCCGCCGCGCGACGCTCGATACGCTGGGCTTCGTTCCGACGCCGCAGGAAGTCGATGCCTTCGTGAAGGACAAGTCGCCGGATGCCTACGAGAAGCTGGTCGACCGCCTGCTTGCCTCCGAACACTACGGTGAGCGCCAGGCTCGCCGCTGGCTGGATCTCGCGCGTTATGCCGACAGCACCGGCTTCCAGAACGACAACAATCGCCTGAACAGCTGGCGTTATCGCGACTACGTGATCAATGCCTTCAACGGCGACAAGCCCTATGACCAGTTCATCCGCGAGCAGCTTGCGGGCGACGAGATCGCGCCGAACAGCAAGGAAGCGCTGATCGCCACGGGCTTCCTGACGCAGTATCCGGACAATCACAATGCGCGCGACCTGGTGCAGCGTCGCTACCAGATCATCACCAACATCACCGATACGGTGGGCGAGGTGTTCCTGGCGCAGACCGTGGCCTGCGCGCGCTGCCATGACCACAAGTTCGACAAGATCTCCGAGAAGGAATATTTCCAGCTGCAGTCGTTCTTCGCGAACATCCACGAAGTGAACGACATCCAGGCCGACATCGGTCCGGAGGAGCAGGCTTTCCAGAAGGAACAGGCCGTCTATGACCAGGCGACCAGGGAGATCCGCGCGAAGCGCAAGGCCATCATCGATTCCATCCGTGAGGAAGGCCGTCGCTACTACGCCGAGCGCTACCTGGCCGACGCCCGCAAGTCGATCTTCAGGAACGGCGAGAACGGCGAGTTCAAGCCGGAAAGCGACTGGAGCGCGCTGGACCGCTGGATGCAGCATCGTGTCCAGAATGTGACCTCCGACGGCAATATCGCCGATTACCTGAAGGACACCAGCAGTCCGGCCGATCCGCACTACAACCCGGCCAGCAAGGCGAAGTGGGATGAGTACGAGCGCCTCGGCAAGGAGCTCGACAAGTACGATGACCTGAAGCCGAACAAGGGTTCGGTGAAGATCAGTGCGATGACCGAGCTCGGGCATGCGGACGCACCGAAGACCTTCTTCAACATCGGCGGCAACCACGAGCGTCCGGACTACGAGGTCCAGCCTGCCTTCCCGGTGGCGATTGCGGGCAATGCCACGCCGAAGATCGTGCCCACGGCAAGTTCCTCGGGCCGGCGCACGGCGCTGGCCAACTGGATAGCAAGCAGCGAGAACCCGCTGACGGCCCGCGTGTACGTCAACCGCATCTGGAACGAATACTTCGGGCGCGGCATCGTGTCGACGGTGAGCGACTTCGGCAAGGCGGGCGCGCGTCCCACCAATCCGGAACTGCTCGATTACCTGGCCGCGGAGTTCGTGCGCGGCGGCTGGCATGTGAAGCCTCTGCACCGGCAGATCCTGCTGTCGGCGACCTACCGGCAGTCGTCCAGCGAGCGCGAGGATGCGTGGAAGGTCGACCCGGACAACAAGCTGCTGGCGGTGTTTCCGCGTCGGCGCCTGGAGGCCGAGCAGATCCGCGACTCCTTGCTGGTGGCTGCGGGCGAGCTCAATCCGAAGGTGGGCGGGCCCAGCGTGTTCGCGCCGATTCCCGCGGCGCTGAATGCCGGCAAACTCTGGCCCGTGTCGAAGGACCAGGCGGACTGGAACCGCCGCAGCCTGTACATCTTCACGCGCCGCAGCGTGGCCTACCCGCTGCTCGAGACCTTCGACATGGCCTCGCCGCAGCAGGTGCACAGCCAGCGCAGCGTGACCACCACGCCGCTGCAGGCGCTGACGCTGTACAACAGCGACACCGTCTTCGGCTGGTCGCAGCGCCTGGCCGGGCGCGTGATCGAGGAGGCGGGCAATGATGAATCCCGCCAGCTCGACCTGCTGTACGAGGTGCTGTTCGCGCGCAAGCCCGACAAGCAGGAGCGCGAGACCCTGCACGGATTCCTGCGGGCCCATGAGCAGACGCTCAAGAGCCACGTGGTGGACGGCAAGCTGGCGCTGGCCGAGCCCATCGGCGTGAAGAACCCGGCGGCACTCGACCTGGTGCGCGCCTCGGCCTTCGTCGATCTCGTGCACACCGTCGCCAATTCCAACGACTTCAGCTACCGCTTCTGAGAGAGAACACACATGAGCAACACCACATCACGTCGCGACCTGCTGCTGGGCGCCGGCCTTGGTCTTGGCAGCCTCGCACTGGGCAGCGCGCTGCCCGGCATTGCACGGGCCGACGACATCCAGGCCATCGATCCGCTGGCACCCAAGCCGACGCACTTTCCAGGCAAGGCCAGGTCGGTCATCTGGCTGCATCAGTTCGGCGCGCCCAGCACGCTCGACCTGTACGACTACAAGCCCGATCTCATCAAGCTTGCCGGGCAGGAAGTGCCCGAGTCGTTCCTGAAAGGCATCAAGACCAGCACGCAGGGCGGCGTCGGCAAGCTGTTCGCCTCGAAGCGCAGCTGGAAGCAGCATGGCCACAGCGGCGCCTGGTTCTCGGACCTGCTGCCGAACCTCGCGCAGCATGCCGATGAACTGGCCTTCATCAAGGCGAGCACCACCATCGGCGCCACGCACGACATTTCGGTGCTGAAGCTGAACACCGGCGACCTGAACCCCGGCCGTCCCTCGCTCGGCGCCTGGGTGCAGTACGCGCTTGGAACCTCGAACCCGGATCTGCCGGCTTACGTGGTGCTGTATGCGGGCAAGAAGGAGCCGACCGGCGGTGCGGTGAACTGGAGCTCCGGGTTCCTGCCGGCCATCTACCAGGGCACGGCCTTCCGTCCCGGTCCGTCACCGATCCTCTATCTCGATCGTCCCGAATTGATCGCCTCGGCGCAGCAGCGCGAGAACCTCGACCTGCTGCGCTCGCTGAACAACTATCGCGCGGGCCGCTATCCGCGCGACAGCGAACTGCGTGCGCGCCTGAATTCCTACGAGCTCGCCTACCGCATGCAGACTGCCGCGCCCGAAGCGGTGGACTTCAGCAAGGAGAGCGACGCGACGAAGAAGCTATACGGCCTCGACGACGAGATCACGCGCGACTACGGCACGAACATGCTGCGTGCCCGCCGCCTGGTCGAGCGCGGCGTGCGCTTCGTGCACGTGGTCACCGGCGACCTGGAAATCCTGGGCGACGACGAGAACTGGGATGCGCACGAGAATCTCGAAGAGAATCACTCGACCCATGCCCGCGCGGTGGACAAGCCGATCGCCGGCCTGCTGGCGGATCTCAAGTCCCGCGGCCTGCTCGATTCGACGCTGGTGGTCTGGACCTCGGAGTTCGGGCGCACATCCTATGGCCAGAGCGGCAATGGTCGCGACCACAACCCCTGGGGCTACACGCAGTGGCTGGCCGGTGGTGGTTCGCGCGCCGGTTACACCTATGGCCAGACCGACGAGATCGGCCTGAAGTCGGTGGACAAGCCGGTCGACACCTACGACCTGCACGCCACCGTGCTGAACCTGATGGGACTGGACCATCTGAAGGTCACATACCTCAACAATGGCCGCTCGGAGCGGCCGACCGTCGTCTACGGCGAGGTCGTCAAGGAACTCATCGCCTGAGCAAGAGGCGTTGGCCGTACAGCCCGGGTCGCAAGGCCCGGGCTTTTTTTTGCCCGCGATTCATGTGCGGCATCGACGCCAGGACGCGCGGAGTCGCGAACAACGGCATGTCATGCCGGGAAGCATATAAGCCTCTAACCAGGCAGGCGTGATGTATCGATCCGCGCAGCAGCATGCTGCAATCTGCTGTGTGCGGAACACAGCAGATTGCGCTTCGTTCTGAACACATAACCGCGTGGAACCAGCGCAGTCCTTCGAAAGAACTAATTGCTCATGAATTCCCGGTACTTGCGCAAATCGCACTACCTGCACGGTGCAATCCGTGCTGCTGGGCACGCTTTCTGCAATTGGACGGGTTCGTATTTTCTTTCGACCCCTGGATGTGATGAAAATGAAATCTGGAACTCAAGACTGGTCTCCCACCCCCGTTTCCGTCGCCGTGACTGCCGCCCTGCAGGGCACGCAACGCGGCGCGCTGGCGCTGCTCGCTGGCGCAGCACTGCTGTTGCCCGCCGTCGCGCTGGCCCAGGCCGCGCCCACCGAGCAGGCCAGGGATAAAGAGGGCGGTGGATCCGAGCTCACCGAGCTCGCCACCGTGACCGTGACTGCACGCGTGCGCAAGGAACTGCTGCAGGACGTGCCGCTGTCGGTGTCCGTAGTCTCCGGGCACGAGCTGGAAAGGCTGGAATCGAACGACCTGGGCGCCATTACCAAGCGTGCCGCCAATGTGTCGTGGAACCAGGGCAATCAGCGCACCAGTTCGCTGTCGATCCGTGGCATTGGCAAGATCGGGCAGACGGAGGCGCAGGATCCGAGCGTCGGCGTGATCGTCGACGGCGTGAGCTATGCCTACAACGCGATGTCGAGCTTCGATTTCTTCGATCTCGATGCGGTCGAGGTGACGCGCGGTCCGCAGGGCACCCTGCTGGGCAAGAACTCCAACCTGGGTGTGATCAACATCGCGACGCGCAAGCCGCAGTTCACGCCGGGCGCCGACTATGCGGTGACCTACGGCGAGCAGGACACGCTGCTCGCCAAGTTCGCGGGTGGCGGCGGGCTGATCGACGACGTGCTTGCATGGCGCGCATCATTCGCGGTGAACAAGGGGCGCGGCGACATCCGCAACGCCTACAGCGAGGACAACACCTACCAGAACAAGGACCGCTTCTTCGGGCGCGTGCAATTCCTCTACAAGCCCACCGAAGACCTCGAGCTGCGCCTGAGTGCGGATGCCACACCGCGGGCGGGCGAGAACACCAACGGGCGCACCTACCGCACGCCAACGCCGACGACGTATGCGAACGGCACGGCGACCAACCTGGCCTCGGATGCGGTGACGCGCCTGGGGCGCCCGTGGTTCCAGCAGAAGGCGACCTACAGCTACGATGAATATCTGTCGCAGTCGCATGTGAACAACGATGGCCAGCAGCCGGTCATATCCGGCACCAATGGCAGCTCGCTGGAGGCCAACTGGTCGCTGGCCAATGGCTATACGCTGACTTCGATCTCGGCCTACCGCAACTACCACTTCAACGCTTTCTACAATGACGAAGGCACGCCCTTCGACATCCAGCGTTCGAGCGGCGTGCTCAACAACTACAACCAGACCAGCCAGGAACTGCGCATCACCTCGCCGACCGGCAAATTCATCGATTTCCAGGCCGGTCTGTACGGCATCCTGGTGAACCACAATTTCAAGCGCCGCATCGTCTACGGCGATGACGCGGGCGCCTGGTTCGCCAACGCTGCGCAATACACCGCGCTGGCGGGCCCGACGGCCAATGGCGGTGGCCGCTACCTGGCCGCCAATGCCCTGAATGGCGTGCGTCGCGGGGAACTGCAGGACATCCACAACGAAAGCTTCGCCGTCTTTGGACAGGTTAACTGGCATTTCACCGACCAGTTCACGCTGACCACGGGCCTGCGCTTCACGCGCGAAGATCGCACCAATCGCACCAATATCCTGGTGGAAGACTCTGGCTATGGCAGCGAGCTCAATCCGGTGTTCATCAACCAGCTGGCACCGGTGCAGCTCGGCGGCTTCGATTCGGTTGCCTTCGCCCCGGCGGCCAACGACCCGAAAAACCCGGGCAATGTCCTGCAGCCGGGCGACCTGTACGCGGGCAACACCGCGGCCCAGGTGGGGCTGGCCAATGCCACCGCGCTGAAGTATTTCGGCGTGGCAACCTACGCGGCGCTGTCTGCGGCACAGCGAAAGCAGGTTGCTGCCTCGAAGGCGATACGCCTGGCCCAGCTTGGCGTGCTGTGGAACAACGTGGATGCGGAGCCTTTCAGGAAGACCCAGCCGGCCTTCGTGGTGAGCCCCAGCTACAAGATCAACGACAACATCACCAGCTATGTCTCGCTGCAGTACGGCGAGAAAGCTGGCATCTCGCAGACGGTAAACGGTGTGTCCTACCTGACGCGACCGGAGAAATCCGGCGCGCTGGAGTGGGGTCTCAAGTCGATTCTGCTCGGCAAGACCCTGGTGCTGAACGGCGACATCTACTACAGCCGCATCAAGGACTACCAGCAGGCGGTACAGGTGTTCGACGACTACACCACCACGATCCGCAATGACGGCACGCTGTACTACACCGCCGCCACCGGCAACGCCGAGCGCGTGGTGGCGAAGGGCATCGAGCTGGACGGCGCATATACGGGAATTCCGTTCACCACGCTGCGCTTCGCGGGTTCGTACAACGATGCCAAATACGACAGGTTCACGGCATCGGCGCAGCCATTGGAGCTTGGTTTTACCGGCAATACTCCATACCGTGACGTCTCGGGGCTGCCGCTGGCCGGCTCCTCGAAGTGGTCGTACAACGTGGGTGCCGACTTGCGCGTGCCGCTGCCAGGGAACCACTTCGAGTTTCACGGCAGCACGAACGTCGCCTATTTCAGCCGCTCGAATTCGGACCTCGCGCTGTCCAGTTATGGCTGGTTGCCGGCCTTCACGCTGGTGGACCTGGGCGTAGGCATCGGCACCTCCGACGGCCGCTATGACCTGAGCGTGATCGCGAAGAACCTGTTCGACGACAAGACGCCGCTGCTGCGCACCTGGAATTCATATACCCCCGCCAACCCGCGTTGGCTGTATGTGCAGTTCTCGGGCCGCCTGTAAGGAGCAAGTCATGAAGCAATTCAAACCAGGCATGTTGCCCGCGGCGGGCGCGGCGCTGTTGGGAGCAGTGCTGCTCGCCAGCTGCGCCGGCAAGCACGGCACGCTCGAATCCGCGAGCCATCACCTCGATGCCACGAGCGTGAAAGGCGTGCAGTTCTCGGCCACCGGCAAGTGGTTCCAGTTCGGGCAAGCGCCTGCACCCGGCCAGGCGTGGCCTGCATTCGAGGTCAGTGCCTATGCCGCCGAAATCCACTACGAAGGGCCGGCGGCGCGGGTGCAGCTGACGCGCAAGCAGATCGTCGAGCCGGGTCGCGAGCGACCGGCGCCAGTTGATCAGCAGTTCGACCAGTATGTTTCCGGCGGCACAGCCTGGAACGCGCAGGTGGGGCAGGCGGCGTCGCCGCCGACGCCGCAGCCTGCCGCGGTCGAGGAGCGACAGGCCGAAATCTGGACCACGCCGCAGGGCTTCCTGCGTGCCGCACTCGGGGCGAATGCGCAGGTGTCGCCTTCGGAGAATGGCAGCGAAGTGCGCTTCGAGCTGGGTGGGCATCGCTATGCAGGCCTGATCAACAAGCAGGATGAGGTCGAGCGGGTGCAGACCTGGATCAGCAATCCGGTGCTGGGCGATGCGCTGGACGAGGTCACCTACACTGATTACAAGAACTTCGGCGGACTGGTTTTCCCGGCTCGCATCCAGCGCAGCCTCGGCGGGTTCCCGGTGCTGGACATCACGGTCTCCGACGCGGCGAAGCTTGCCGACACGGCGCCAGCAGTGCCGGCGCAGGTCGCAGCCGCGCCAGCGGCGCTGGTGGTGGAGTCGCAGCTGGTCGCGCCCGGCGTGTTCTACCTGCGCGGCGGCACGCACCACAGCGTGGCCATCGAACAGGCGCAGCAGGTGGTCGTCGTCGAGGCGCCGCAGAACGAAGAACGTTCGAACGCGGTGATCGCGAAAGTGAAGGAGCTGATTCCGGGCAAGCCGATCCGCTTCGTGGTGAATACGCACCAGCACTTCGACCATTCGGGCGGCCTGCGCAGCTACGTGGACGAAGGTGCGACCGTGGTCACGCATGCCGCGAACCGCGCCTTCTACGAGGCGGCGTGGACCAATCCGCGCACCCTGCAGCCCGACCGGCTCGCGAAATCCGGCAAGGCACCGGTCTGGCTCACCTTCACCGATCGCCTGGTACTGGACGATGCGCGGCATCCGGTCGAGATCCATCCGCTTGCCGGCAATGGTCACAACGACGCTTTCGCGCTGGTCTATCTGCCGAAGGAGAAGCTGCTGATCGAGGCGGATGCGTATACACCGGCTGCAGCTGGCGCAACGCCCGCGCCCGCGCCGAATCCATATTCGGTAAACCTGTATCGAAACGTGCAGCGGCTGAAGCTGGATGTTGCGCAGATCGCTGCATTGCATGGTCCGGGACTGGTCAAGCTGCAGGACCTGAAGCTCGCGATCGGCGAGGCGCGCTGAAAAAGAAAACCGGCGGACTCACGTGGAGGCCGCCGGTCAGGACAGTCCGTCCCTGGATCGGGCTGATGGCGTCAGCGCAGACGCCAGCCCGATCTCACCGCTTGTGGTTCTGCGAATGCAGTTCCGAAATGGCGGGAATGTTCACCTTCTCCACCGCCTGATCGAGCGCACCCGATGCGCAGGCGCGGTAGGCCGCATCGATCACGAACGCAGGCGAGCCCGGATCGCGGCAGGCAGATACCGCAGCCGAACGCAGCGATCCATACAGGCGCTTTGCGCCAGAAGACGTCGACGCAAGCGACGGCCTGTATTTCACCGTCACGGTATTCGACACCAGGGTTTCAGCCGGAATCGTCGCGGCTGCGGCCAGCGGCAGCAGCAGCGATCCGGTCAGCAGCGCGGCACCGCGCCATGCAGAGTCAAGTTTCATCGTTACACCTTTTCTGTCAGCTCACTATTGGGGGTGGGTATTCCGCGCACCATGCGGTGAGTGGAATGCCCAGGTTCATCCTACGGATCGACCTGGCATCCGGAAGTGCCGGTCTGGAATTGCGCTGTCGGGGAATGGTCATGAAGTGCAAGGACGGCGGCAGAAGACGCTGATTCAGCGAGTGCTGGCCACGCGCATCACGTCGCAGAGTACCCGCGGCAATCTGCACATCGCCGATTGGCATTGACTCTTCCGGCAGGGCGGACGAATACCTGGTGCAGGCGGCGGTGAAGGGTATCCCGCTGGACGCGCTCGACGTGGCGTACATCAACGTCCGCATCGAATCGCCGGCCCCGGCCGCGGAAATCGATGGCCTGCGCGAAGCGGTGGAAGCGATTCTTCCCTGCTGCCACTTCTGTGGCGTTTGCAACAGCGCTGCTTCGATCGGTGTGGATATCGCAGCAACCCGCCGCAAGCGCGCATGTGGAGATGGCCAAAGGCAATTTGTTGCATGCATTGCAGGCCAATACATTGCTGCGCATCGTCCACGCAGTGCGGTGCGCATGCACGTGTCGAAGCCAGGGACGCGAACAACAAAACAGGGAAACCCGCTCATGAAAAGCAAGACCGATTCCAGAACCCCCATACCTTCCGTGCTGACGGCATCGGTACTGCTGGCCGGTGGTTCGCTGCTGCTTGCGCAGAATGCCGACGCACAGACCCAGGGCAGCAACAATGCCAATGCCAATGCCAATGCCAACACCAACGCGAGCACCAGCACCGCCAGCGGCAAGGACCCGGCCACCGCCGGTGACCTGGAACTGCTCGAGGCCATTACGGTCACGGCTTCCAAGCTGAAGGAGGAAGCGCGGTCCGTGTCCGTGGTCACCGGCGAGGAGCTCGAGAAGTTCCACGTCAACAACTTCCGCGACATCGCCAATCGCATCGGCAACGTGCTGACTTCGTGGAACAACCCCAACACGGCTTCCATCTTCATCCGCGGCGTGGGCTGGGCCGCCGGCGCCGGTGTGCTGGATCCCAGCGTGGGCGTGACCGTCGACGGCGTCAGCCACGGCATCAGCTCCATCTCGGCGCTGAGCAATTACCTCGATGTGGATACGGTGGAGGTGCAGCGTGGACCGACGGGTGTCGATGGCGGCAAGTCGTCGAACATCGGGCGCGTGGTGATCAATACCCGCCGTCCGGGTTTCACGCCGGAGGCGCGCGCCTCGGTGACTTTCGGCGAGCTGCATTCGGTCATCGCCACGGGCGTCATCGGCGGCGGCATCGTCGACGACAAGCTGGCCTACCGCCTCACGGTGAATCGCGAGACCGCGAACGGTCCATTCGCGAACCGCAACGACTCCCACTTCACCTGGCGCAACACCGATCGCACCAATGTGCGCGCGCAGTTCCTGTTCACGCCGAACGAGCGCCTGGAAGCACTGGTCGCCCTGGACTACACGCCGACCGGCCGCGAGATCTGCGAAAACTGCTTCACGTTCCGCGTCAGGACACCGCTGAAATACGACTGGCTCGATGCCGGCGGGCAGCCGGGTGTGGTGGACATCGCCAACGACAACCTCGGCAAGATCCAGCGCCGCTGGTTCAGGCAGAAGGCGGATTACACGGTGGACGACTACTTCGCGCAGGAAATCAACACCGTCGCCGAGTATCCGAACACCTACTACACACGTGGCGCTTCGCTGAATCTGAAGTACGCCTTCGAAGGCGGTTCGCAGTTCAGGTCCATCACCGGATTCCGCGAGTACTCGTTCTCGCAGGGCGCGGGCACGCATACGCAGTTCGAATGGCTGCGCGCGCCGCGCGGCACGCAGACCAGCTTCAACCAGCTCAGCCAGGAATTCCGGCTCAACGGCTCCGTGAGCGACAGCCTCGACTACGAGGCCGGTACCTGGCTCTACCGCGGCAAATTCCCCAACTACAGCCAGACCGAGCGCTATGGATCGGATGGCGGCGCCTGGTACGCCACGGCCGCGCAGTATGCGCTGCTCGATCCGGTGAACCCGTTGCTGCCCGAGGCCACGAGCACACCGGGCTGGCTGCTGCTGCTCAATTCGCTCGACGGGCTCATCGGGCAGCGCAAGGAGCAGTTCGACAACAAGTCCGCGGCCGCCTTCGGCAACCTGACGTGGAAAGCCACCGGGCAGCTGACCGTGAAGGCCGGCGCGCGTCTGACGAAGGAGTCACGCCAGAGCTGGTCGGCCGCCGGCATCCTGACCAATGGCTTCGCGGCGGAGCTCAATCCGGCCGTCGTCAACAACGTCGACTTCGGTGGTTTCAACAGCACTTCATCGGGCGCGCTCGTCGCCGGGAATTCCGCCGCGCAGCTGGCGCTTGCGGACTTCGTGGCGCAGAAGTATTTCGGAGTGGCCACCTACGGCGGCCTTTCCGCCGCGCAGAGGGGGCAGGTCGGTGCCGCCAAGTCCATCCGCCTCGGCAGGATCAACAGCACGGGCGCATACCAGCGGACAGCGGCCGAGAAGTATTCGGGCAACCTGCCGACTGGTGACCTCAGCGTGTCATACAAGCTGACGGACAATCACACGGTGTTCGGTTCCGTGCGCTATGGCGAGAAGCCGGGCATCTCGCAGATCGTCGGCGCCACGGCCGCGGGCGGCAAGTCGCTGCTGGTCGATGCCGAGAAGACCACTGCCTACGAGCTGGGGCTCAAGTCGAGCGTGCTGGAAGACAAGCTGTCGTTCAGCGCGGTGGCGTTCCTGCAGAACATCAAGAACTACATCCAGCCTGGCTTCGTGTTCGATCCGGTGCAGACCCAGCTCAATGGCCAGAATGCCTATACCAGCGCGCTGGGCAATGTGCCGAAGGCGCGGACGAAGGGCATCGAACTGGATGTGGCGTACTCCGGCATTCCGTACACGACGGTGCGCTTCGCCGGTTCGTATTCGGATGCGAAGTACGTGAGCTTCCCGCAGGCGGCGCCGCCGGGCGAGCTCAGCAACTGGCCAGGCCACAACTATGTCGATGCCAGCGGCCAGGCATTGCCGGGTGCGCCGAAGTTCAGCGGCAACCTGTTCGCGGACTATTCGTATCCGCTGGGCAATGGCAAGGTGTTCCGCGCCAACATCAACTACAACCATACCTCCGGCTACTATCCGGACCAGACCCTGTCGCGCTATACGAAGACCAGCACCTTCGGCGTCACGGATGTGCTCATCGGGCTGGGGTGGGACAAACGCTTCGACGTGAGCCTGGTGGCCAAGAACGTGTTCAACGAAGACACGGGTCTGTACACCACATGGAATGCCTACAAGCCCGGAATTCCGCGCTGGGTCGGCGTAACGGTCAACGCTTCGCTGTTCTGAACGGGAAACATGCCATGAGCAATCAACACGATCACACACATCATCCCATCCAGGCCGCGACGCAGGAGGAAGCACACACGGTGCCGGAACGTATCGGGCGACGCGGTTTCCTGCGCAGCGCCGGTGTGGCCGCCGGAGCGCTGGGAGCGGGCGCGCTGCTGCCTTTGTCGGAGTCTGCACGCGCGCCGGCCGCCGAGCCTGGCCCGGCCCCTGCCGTGTCGCCCGATGCAGCGGCGCAGCTGGAAGCACAGACGCAGCGCGTCCTGCGCTGGCAGGGACCCGCACCAGCCAACTGGGTCAGGACACGCAATGGCGTCGATCACGACGTGCTCATCGTCGGTGGCGGGCAGAGTGGCCTGGCCATTGCCTACGGTTTGCGGCGCAAGGGCGTGGGTCGTGTGGAGGTGATCGACAAGGCCGATCCGGGCCAGGCCGGCATCTGGAAGACGATTGCGCGCATGCAGCAGCTGCGCACGGCGAAGACCATTCCCGGACCGGAGCACGAGAATGCGGCGCTGGGTTTCCGCGCCTGGTACGAAACGCTGCATGGCCCCGGTGCCTTCGATGCGCTGGATCGCATCCCGCGCGTGGCCTGGGGCGATTACATCGCCTGGTTCCAGAAGGTCACCGGCACGCAGGTGCGCTACCGCACCCAGCTGGTGGATATCGAGCCGCAGGGCGAGCTGCTGCGGCTGCAACTGGAGTCCGACGGCACGCGCCGCAGCGTCACCGTGCGCAAGCTGGTGCTGGCAAGCGGCTATGCCGGCGCCGGTGGGCCGAACGTGCCGGGTTTCGTGCGGCAGTTGCCATCGCAGGCCTGGGCGCATTCCTCCACACCGATCGACTTCAAAAAGCTGGCCGGCAAGTCGGTTGCCGTCATCGGTGCCGGCGCATCGGGCTTCGATGCTGCGGGCACGGCGCTGGAGGCGGGTGTGGCCGAACTGCATCTGTTCAGCCGCGATCCATACCTCAACTACACCAATGCACCTGC
>JAATEY010000019.1 GCA_015655465.1 Gammaproteobacteria bacterium
CCGTGCAGGTTCAGCGTGCCGCCCGACAGCATGATGCCGCGATCGCCCATGCCGGCCATGACGTCTTCACCCGCGACGTTGTTGGTCAGGGTGATCGTCGCCTTGCGGGTGTAGGGCCTGGCTTCGCTGCCGATCGCCAGCTCGCCGTGCAGCATGATCCACTCGGTGGACAGCTCCAGGTCGGACTTGTCTGCAAAGGTGAGTTTGCCGTTGATGGTCAGGCCGTGCAGTACCGGCGGGCTCACGTCCAGGATCACTTCCTTGCCGCTGGCGATCTCCACCTTGTCGCCCGCGGTTGGCACCTTCCTGTTGGGCCAGGTGGCCGGATCAGACCAGTTTGTCGCCTTGACCGACTGCGCCCTGCCCTCCTGGGCACCCAGGACCGCGAATACGCTGACAACCAGGAATGCTGGAAGCAACGAGAAAAGCAGGAACGAGCGATTCTTTCTGCTCATGACATCAACCCCCATTCTTGACAATGACCTTGAATATTGCGTGCGTTCTGGTTCGTCTAGCGGGTCATGTGTTGAACCGGAGCGTAACGACCGAAGGCCTCCCCCGGCAAGTCCGCAAGCCCCTGCCAGCTGAATCCACCTGAATCCGCCCGTTCCGGTCCCGGCCCGTCACACAACCCGCCCGCTGCCGGACCCAGGCTGGGGTCGGCACGCGGCGACCCTTTCCATCGCGCCGCAGGCCAGCGGAGCGCTTGGCGCGCGCGGAGCTGGTGCGTATAGCCAATTCGTATTTCGAGGGCATCGAGAAATCCAGCGGAGATATCGTGCCACTGGTGCCGGAGACCAGCCGGGTGGAGAACGGCTTTCGTACCGCGCCTCGTCCGCCGTCTGCCGATGGCAAACCGGCGCAGAGTATCCAGGAGACTTTCCACAGCGGCATGTTCCGGTACATCCAGGAAATCAAGCCGCGCCGCTTTCTGCTGGTCGACGAAGAGCGGGGCGCGGTCTACACCATGGTGATGTTCCAGCACCCCGGCAATGTGACGGGCCTGCCGATGTGGGACAAGCAGTACAAGGACCCAACCAGTATTATCGTGTATCCCAATTCGATGGCAATGACGGAGTGGCCGGGCCTTGAAGAGCGCGCTGAAAACGTAGTGGCGGCGGCAAATCTGGTGCGTGGCTTCCGTCATCCATCGCCGCTGAGTTTTCCGGTCTCTTCGAGGCGATCGAGAAAGAGCCAGCAGCGTTTCACCTCAGCCGCGGCTGCAAAGGCGGCGCCCGTGCCGCCCGCGGCACAAAGCTCCGGTCGTGAAGCATCGCCGGCTGCCTTTTCCAAATGCGCCAGGATGCGCGCTACAACCGCCGGCTCCTCGATGCTGGCAATGATCCGCAGCTTCCCGCCGCAGCGTGCGCAGCCTTCGATCTCGAGCAAGCGTCTACCGCGCTTGTGGCGGCATACGACCAGGCGGGTAACTCAAAAGCAGCCATTGCCGAGGCCGAACCCAGCAACTCCCGCATGCGAGCGCTGCTGGATGACCCGGTGCAGGCATTGCAGTTCCTGCACTCATTGGCCAGGGATCCATCAACCGAACCACAAACGCAGAATGCACTGCCGGTGTGGATGGCCTATCACGGCGACGCGGCGGGCGCGGTCGAGGCCCTGCGCGCCGCGCGCAAGTTGCAGCCTGGAACGGGGGAGGCTCCCTCTGGTCCGCGGTCTTCCGGGACCTGCGCAGACTGCCTGGGTTCAAGCAGTTCGTGCAGGACGAGGGGCTGGTGGAGGCCTGGCGAAAGACGGGCTGCAGTGGTTCGGACGGCAGGCCATCGCGACGACCTGAACTTTCGCCGGTTGTACCGGTCGATCTTCCTGAAGCCGGCGCGCCGCGCGGAATATCAGGGACCTCACATGCGACTCAATCGAACATGGTTTCGCCGGGAAGTGGCGCCGATGCTGCTCCTGTTGCTGCTCATCACTGCGGCGCGCTCGTCGTTCGCGGATCACTACTACGTACCTTCCGGTTCGATGGAAAACACCCTGTTTGCCGGTGATCGCGTCGTTGTCGACAAGACGGCGTATGGGTGGCGCATTCCCTATACCAGGATCGATCTGGTCGAGGGCGCGAGGCCGCAGGCGGGCGAAGTCGCCGTGTTCGATTCACCCGCCGATGGCGTGTTGCTAATCAAGCGCATCGTGGCGACGGGTGGGCAGGTCGTCTCCTTGCGCGATGGGCATTTATACGTCGATGGCGTTGCGCTCGCAGCGGTCGGCGTGAAATCGCGGGAAATATTTGGCGAGCACGTGGCGGAGCTCAATCTCGCGGACGGTGGAGGACCGCTGATCGACCGGCTGGTGGTGCCGCAGGGCAAGTTGCTCGCGATTGGCGATCATCGCGGCAACAGCCTCGATGCCCGGTATTGGGGGCTCATTGACGAACGTGAGCTTTACGGACGGGCGGTGGCTGTCTATTTCCGCAAGGGCGACGGCTTCGTCTGGAAGCCTTTGTAGGTCAACCGCGAAGCAGGTCGAATCCGGCTTCCTCTGCCTGCTGAATGGGCGTCATTCGCCTACGACACACGTGCACCCTGTTCGATCAAAGAAAAAGCCCCGGCAGTTTCCCGCCGGCGCTTCTCGTTCGATCAATGAACAGGCAAGCGGATCGCTTATCCTCGGCATGCGCCTCGCGCAAGTAATCCGAGACGCTCATCAGCCCGCTGCGCGGGGCGACGCCTCCGCGTGCCCAAAGGCATCACCCTGCACTACGCCGGGGTGCCGAGCAAAGAACGCACCTGGGCTGGCGTCGTGCCCGTGACCTCCACACACCGCACACTCAATGACTGTGCACAATCCTGTCTCACACCGGACCTGCTCCGCCAGGCTGCCAGGCAGGCCCTCACCCGCGGACTGGTGACGAAGACGGACCTGAAAGAGGTAGAGAAAATGCTCAAAGACTACGGTGGCATCAAAGCATGACGGTGCGGTCTTATTCCTCTCCACCAGCCTTCAAGCAGGGGAATGTACTCGACCCCAAGCTTTGCCAGATCCACCTGCGATCTGGTCCATTCCGTACCACGAGATGGCGCGGGAAAATGATCTTGCATGGAAGACGCTCGAAGAGCTCACTGCCGTCGTGGCGGAATTTCTGAATCCAGTCCTGGCCGGTAGCAACGGGGTTTGGCACCCAGCCCGTTGGGATTGGGACTGAGTGCCAGGAGAATTCTCTCAGGGTGTACCCCAAGGTGTACCCCAGAACATCATCCGCCCTTTTCGAAGCTTCAGGAGATCACGCAAATGCTTGAAAAGATTGGTGGAGCTAGACGGGATCGAACCGTCGACCTCTTGCATGCCATGCAAGCGCTCTCCCAGCTGAGCTATAGCCCCAC
>JAATEY010000044.1 GCA_015655465.1 Gammaproteobacteria bacterium
AATTCAGAGTTACAAGTTGCAGGAGAGAAACTGATGGAGTTCATATTCGACACCAATCGGTCAGCCATGCGGCGTAACACATCGCATAACAGCGGGCCTTACGTCCGTGCGCTGATACTCGGAGTGGCGGCTGGGATAAGCTTTTCCGCCCATGCACAATCCACGGCGGCACAATCCACGGCGGATAGCGACGATCTGTCAGAAGTGCTGGTCAGCGCCAAGCGCGTGATCGATTCTGGAGCCAGCGCGCTCGGCACGCGCGCGCTGCGCGATACACCATTTTCCGTGTATGCGATCGGCAGCGAAGACATCGAGAAGCATCAGTCCGCTTCCCTGCCCGCGGCGTTTTCGAAGGATGCCAGCGTGGCGCGCGAAGGTGGCACCGACTACAATATGTATGCGCAGCGAATCTCCGTGCGCGGCCTGTCGCTCGACTGGGTGAACAGTGTGCGGGTCAACGGCCTGCCCCTTACCTATTACGGTGCGACGCTGCCGCTGGAGGCAGTCGAGGAAGTCCATCTGCTGAAGGGTGCAAGCGGCTTCCTCTACGGTGTCGGTGCGCCAGGCGGCATCGTCAACTACCTCACCAAACGACCGACCGACAACCCGCTCGTGAATTTCAGCGCCGGCTACCGTTCGGATCGGCTGTTTTCGCAGCACCTCGACGCGGGTGGCCGCGTCGGCGGCGGCGCGTTTGGTTACCGCGTCAATCTGGTGAACGAGCAAGGTGACACTTACGCTGACTCCGACGTGGACCGCAAGGCCGTGACCGCCGCATTCGAAGTGCCCATCGCCGGGAATCTGAAATGGGTAACCGACCTGCTCTACCAGGACAGCAAGATCGCCCGGCCCGAGCCGCTGTTTGTCCTCGATACCTCTGTATATCGCGCCGAACGTTTGCCGCAACCAGTCGACAGCACCCGCACGCTGGCATCGGACCAGTCGTTCAGCAACACCGAGTTTGCTTCCGGTACAACCGGGCTCGAGTGGAGGATGGCCGACGGCTGGGATCTGAACGTCAACTACGGCAAGACCTATACCGGGTACCGCTTTCCTTACGAGACGCTCCGCCTGCGGAACGTGGGCGGCACCTATGTAAACCGGATGGCCGATTACTACGACGTGTTCGATTACGACTTCGCGCGCGCGCTGTTGCAGGGTCGCTTCGAGACCGGACCGGTCACTCACCACCTGACGGGCGGCGTGAGCTGGCAGGATCTGATCATCACCTACGGTACGACCAACTACACGCCGCGGGACCAGCCTGGCGGGAGTCTTTACGACTACTCGCCCGAGGTCTGGACCAACGTGTTCGATGGCACTCCGCCGCACGGCAAGGGCAGCCACTACCTGGAGAAATCCGCCTACCTGAGCGATACGGTGGGTCTCACCGAGAAACTGTCGGTGCTGGCAGGCCTGCGTTTCACCCGGTATCTGCAGGAGTCGTACAACGTGAACACCGGCGCGCGGACCAGCGTCTATGAGAAAGACGTCTCGACTCCGACACTGGCGCTGATTTACAAGCCGCAGTCAAGCGTCACCGGCTATCTCAGCTACGTGCAGTCCCTGCAGCAGGGTCCCGTCGTGGGCATTACCTATGCAAATGCGGGCGAGCTGCTGAATCCCATCGAGAGCGACCAGTACGAGCTGGGCGTAAAGGTCGAGAAGGCAGCTTGGGCTGCCTCGGTGGCGGTTTTCCAGCTGTCCAAGGGCGCTACCTACGTGAACAGCAGCAACTACATGGTGCAAGGCGGCGAGCAGCTCTATAAAGGTGTCGAGGTGGGTGGTCGGGTTCGCGTCGGCCAGAGCTGGGTGCTGGGCAGCTCAGTGGTCCTGCTCGATGCCACGTACACCAAGGGCGTCAACGACTGGCTGATGGATCGTCGTCTGCCGGGTGCATCGCGCTTCAGCGGCGCTGTCGATGTCACCTACGACGTGCCGTCGGTGTCGGGCCTGAACCTGCATGCCGACGTCAAGTTCCTCGGTGACAAGGTCATCAATCACATTCAGGCCGCCAACCTGAGCGTGTCGACCGGCGGCTACGCCGTGGCCAACATCGGTGGCAACTGGCGCGGGAAGCTGACAGGCCACGACGTCGTCTTCAGTGCCGAAATGCGCAACCTCCTGGATCGTCGCTACTGGGACGGCGCCAGCGGCGGGTTCTCGCCGGGTGCGCCGCGAACAATGGCGGTCAGTGCACGAGTCGATTTCTAGGCGGGTGCATCACATGCGGAGCACAGTCATGATGAGGATGCCGACCGTCCTGGCGATGGCTGGTGTTGCATTGATGTCGCTGAATGGTTGCGGTCATGCGACCTCCGAGGGAACCGGCCACGCTGCGAGCTCCGTGCAGGATGCGGCGCTGATCAAGGAGATCGAGGAATATCGTCAGCGTCGCGTCGAGAACCTGGTCAAGCCTGACGGCTGGACCGCGATCATCGGGATGAGCTGGCTGGAGCCGGGCCGATACACTGTGGGCAGCGCCGCCGACAGCGACATCCGCCTCCGTATCGGTCCGGCCCGCGTTGGCGTCGTCGAGGAGAAGGACGGCCACGCGTTGTTCATTCCCGAGCCTGGTGTGCCCCTGCTCGCCGGTGGAGCGCAGCTGACCGGCCCCGTGGAGCTGAAGCGCTACGAGCGGGGCTCTCCGGCGATCACTGTTGGCTACGATGGCGGCAAAGGCTTGATCACGTTGATCGTGAGTGGCGGGCGTCGCGCGCTGCGTGTGCACCATGCGGATGCGCCGGCGCGCCTGAATTTCGCAGGCCTCGACTACTGGCCCATCGATGCGGGCTGGCGCATCAAGGGGCGCTTCGTGCCACATCCGCCGGGACGCGTGGTGCCCGTGCTGGACGTGTTGGGCGGATTGAACGACGAGGCGAATCCGGGCGTGGTGGTCTTCGAACGCGACGGGCGGGAGTTCCGCCTCGAGGTGATAGGAGACTCCGGTCGCAGCCTGTCGCTGATGTTCGCTGACCGCACCAATGGCAAGGGAAGCTATCCTTCAGGCCGATTCCTCTCTACGGGCCTGCCGGACGCCAAGGGCGAGGTCGTGATCGATTTCAACCGCACCTATACGCCACCATGCGCATTCACCGAGTTCGGTACCTGCCTGTTGCCGCCGCCAGAGAATCGCCTTGATCTCGCGGTGACGGCAGGAGAAAAGATCACCGCGGAAGCGAGCCGCCATCTGTGATGGCACCTCGATCAGGCCGGCGCTTCGCGGGCTGCCTGCTCACGCTCTTCGTGGTCGGCTGTGGTCAGAGTCCCGATTCAGCCACCGGCCAGGTGGCGCCGGCGAACAAGATCGCGTCCCCTGCAGCCGCCCTGGCAAGCGGCGCGGAGTTTCCGGCTTTGCGGCTGCCACTCATCGATGGCGGCGACTACGACATTGCTTCTCACAGGGGGAGCTGGGTGGTGGTGAACTTCTGGGCGTCGTGGTGCGCATCCTGTGTGAAAGAGATGCCGGAACTCTCCGCGTTGCACGACGCGCACGATGACGTTCGCGTAGTGGGTCTTGCCTACGAGCAGATCGAGCCGGAGACGCTGCGAAAGGCGCTGGCCCGACGGCCGGTTTCCTACCCGATCGCCATCGTCGATCCATACGCGATGCCGCCGGGAATCGCCGCTCCTCGAGGTCTGCCCATGACGTATCTCATCGA
>JAATEY010000036.1 GCA_015655465.1 Gammaproteobacteria bacterium
CAGCTGGCAGGCATGAAGGAGGGCTAGGTGAGCGAATAGGGCCTGCTCACGCGCCAGATCCAAAAGGCGCAGCGCAAGGTCGAGGCACACAACTTCGACATCCGCAAGCAGCTGCTGCTGTTCGACGATGTGGCGAACGACCAGCGCAAGGTGGTCTACCAGCAGCGCACCGGCATCCTCGGCGCCACGGATCTTTCCGAGGCCGTGGCCGGCATGCGCGAGGACGCGGTCAATGCGCTGGTGGGGCAGTTTGTGCCGCCACAGGCGTCACCGGCGGACTGGGATCTCGACGGCCTGGTCGCGGCGCTGCAGCGCGACCTCAACACCAGCATCGATGCAAAGGCCTGGATCGGCGAGAACCAGGAGATCGAGGAAACGGTATTCCGCGAGCGCATCATCGCCGCGGTACACGCGCAGTACGAACAGAAAGTGGCACGCTTCGGCGCGCCGCTGATGCGGCAGATCGAACGCGAAGTGCTGCTGCGCAATCTCGATTCGCACTGGCGCGAACATCTGGCTGCCATGGACTACCTGCGCCAGGGCATCCATCTGCGCGGCTATGCGCAGAAGGACTATCGCTACGAATTCAAGCGCGAGGCCTTCGAGCTGTTCAGCAGCATGCTCGATCGCGTCAAGCATGAAGTCGCCTCGGTGCTGAGCCGGGTGGAGGTGCGCGACCAGGCCGAGGTGGAGCGCGAGGAAGCCGAACAGCGCGAACGGCTCATGCGGGCGCTGCAGGCACAGCATGCCGAGGCGCCGGCACTGCTCGGCTCGGAGCAGCCTGAGGCCGAAGGCGCGAACGCGATCACGGAGCCGCAGATACAGGCGCAGGCGCCGTTCGTGCGCGGTGAGCGCAAGGTCGGCCGCAACGAACCTTGCCCCTGTGGCTCGGGTCGCAAGTACAAGCAGTGTCACGGACTGCTGTCCGCGTAGTCGCCGCGGCACTGACCCGGAACTCCCGGGCCGGGTCGGTGGAAGTGCTGATTGCGCAGCGCCCGCCGGGCAGCTGGCAGGCTGGCAGGTGGGAATTTCCCGGCGGCAAGGTCGAGCCGGCGGAAGGCGAAGAGGCAGCGCTGCATCGCGAGTTGCGCGAAGAGCTGGGCATTGCGGTGCTGCAGGCCATTCCGGTGGATGTTTTCCCGTACAGCTATCCGGACCGCAGCGTGGAGATTGCGCTGTGGGTGGTGCCCGCGTTCACGGGCGACCCGCGCGGGCTCGATGGTCAGGCGCTGCGCTGGGTGAGCCCGGGGGAACTCGCGCAATGCGATCTGCTGGAAGCCGACCTGCCCATGATTGCCCCCCTGCTCAGGGCGCTCGAATGATGGGTAAACTAGCGCCATGAGTACCGAACCCCAACTGCCCGATATCCGCTTCGATCTCGCCAATCTCTACCAGGAGGAGGTCTTCACCGACCGGGCTGCCGGCACCATCCGTCGCCTGCAGCCGGTGCTGGCCAACGGCCAGCCGGACCCGTCGCGGCCGGTGCTGTACAGCGGCCAGACCCAGCTGCTGACCCCGGGTGGCGTGCTGCCGCTGGGCTTCGAGATCGAGGCCGCAAGCCTGGAAGACGCGATCGCGCAATTCCCGGCGGCGGTGCATGACGCCCTGAACCAGGCCATCGAGGAAGCGCAGCAGATGCGCCGTGAGGCGTCTTCGCGCATCGTGGTGCCCGAGGTGGGTGGTGGCATGGGCGGCGGCGGGGGCGGTCGCATCAAACTCTAGGCCGGAGGGCCGCAGCTGGGCCACACCGCCGCGATGAAGCGGACTCAGTCCGACCCTTCCTCGTTGATGTTGTCTGCAGGCTCGCCGGGTACGGCGCGCTCCTCGGCAAACCAGGCACCCAGGTCCACCATCTTGCAGCGCTCGCTGCAGAACGGTCGCCACGGGAAGTCTTCGCTCCACGTGAGCTCGCGCTTGCACGTGGGGCAGCGCACGCGCGGCGCAGCCATTTCAGCAGGTGATGAGCTGGAACGGGATGTCGCCCTCGGCCTGCGAGGGCCGTGAAGCGAGGCCGTTCCACTGCAGGAAGCGCACGCTGCAGCGATGATGGCTGCCGCTGATTTCCGGATAGATTCCGAGGTCGGC
>JAATEY010000243.1 GCA_015655465.1 Gammaproteobacteria bacterium
GCACACCACGCAGTATCTGCTCGACACTGTAGCCGGGGTCGGTGCCGGACAGGCGCTTCAGATGCGGCTCGGTGGCATCGCGTCGTGCGATCATGTCCTCCAGAACCGCCAGCGTTACAGGCTTCTCCATCAGACAGAGCAGGCGCACGCCGTACGCCAGCGCCATCTTTTCAACCGAAGCCGCCAGCGAGCGGTCCTTCGCGCTGCTGATGACAACCGATGCCGGGCTGTTGGTCCGCCCCAGATGCCGCATGAACTCCATGCCGTCCATTTCCGGCATGACCAGGTCGCAGACGACCAGATCCACCGGCGCCGCGCCCTGCATCGACGCCAATCCCTCCCTGCCATCCCTGGCCTCCCGCACCTCACTGGCGCCCAGGGATCGCAGCATGCGTGCCACGGTGCGGCGCTGGAAGCCGTCATCCTCGACGACCAGCGCCACAAGGTTACCGACGGCGGTCACGTCTACTCGGCGATGACACGTCTTGCCTCGGCCAGGTGTGCATCGAGGCGGCCCAGTGCCCCGTCCATCGCGGCGTTCGCCTTCATCACATCCTCCGCGCTTCCCTGTCGGGCTGCCCGCTCCATGTTTTCGCACACTTCTGCCAGCTCGATGGCACCGATCATCCGGCTCGAACCGATCATCCGATGGGCGATGCGTGCGCAAGCCGGAAGGTCCGGGACGATCTGCGCCGCGCGCAGGTCCGAAAGATCGGATTCGCTGTTCGAGATGAAATCCACCAGGATCTCCGTGCGCTCGGCAGGGGTTGCCGCGATCTTGCTCAGCCCCAGCAGACTCAGGGCCGCGATCTGGCCTGTCTGCGCTGCCGCGTTCGCAAGGCCGTCAGAAGCCACGGACGCAGCAGCGCCAGAAGGCAGCCACTTCGACAATTTCTCGCGCAAGGCGTCGAGTTCGGCGGGCTTGGTAAGGATGTCATCCATGCCGGCGGCGCGACACAGCGCCGCGGCACTGGGGAGCACGTTGGCAGTCCAGGCGATCACAGGCGTCCGCTGCCGGCCTTCCTGCGCCTCGATTTCGCGGATGGCCCGCGACAGTGCATAGCCATCCATCTGCGGCATGTTGCAGTCGGTGACCACCACATCGATTCCCCCGGCCTGCCACAGGGCAAGGGCCTCACGCCCGTCCACCGCCGTCCGTACCAGCAGACCCAGTGCTTCGATCTGGCGCGCGAGCAACTCCCGATTGGTCGGATGATCGTCCACCGCCAGCACGCGCGGGCCTGTGCCCTCGCCGGCGCCCTCGACCAGGATCCTGACGCGCTGCGAAGCTTCGTTTTCCAGCTCGCCCGGCTGGGCATCGCCAATCGACAGCGGCAGCGTCACACCAACCGTGGTTCCAATGCCTGGCGCGCTCTTCAAGTGCACGCTGCCGGCCATCATCTCGGCCAGACGGCGGCTGATCGACAATCCAAGTCCGGTGCCACCGTACAACCGCGCGGTAGTCGCCCCCGCCTGCTCGAAAGGCTGGAACAGGCGCTGCTGGGCCTCCGCCTCGATGCCAATGCCCGAGTCTTTCACCGACAGGCATATGGTGTCGATGCCCCCTTCCCGTCCAAGCAGCTCCGCCCGGATCTCCACGGTGCCCTCGGCCGTGAACTTCAGGGCGTTGCTTACCAGATTGTCGAGGATCTGCAGCACACGCAACGGGTCGGCCATCAACCAGGGACTGATGCGCGGGTCCGCGCTCTGCGTCAATACGATGTTCTTGGCACTCGCTATTCCACGGTGGGAGTGCAGCACACGGCGCAGCAGCTGGGTAATCGACATGGGCTCCAGCCGGATTTCGAGCTTCCCCGCTTCGATCTTCGCGTGATCGAGCACGTCATCGATGAGGCGAACCAGGCCGCGCCCCGAAACCCGCGCGATTTCCAGTGTCTCGCGCTGCTCGCCATTGAGGCGGGAGAGGCTGAGCAATTCCAGCATGCCCAGCATGCCGTTCAGCGGGGTGCGCAGTTCGTGCGACATCGTGGCCAGGAACACCGATTTCATGTCGCTGGCATGCTGCAGCTCGACATTCTTTTCCTGCAAGGTGTGCTCGAAACGTTTGAGCTCCGTGACATCGCGCGCCGCGGCAAACACGCCCTGCAGTTTCCGGTCGCGATCGTAGAACGTGGTGGCGTTGTATGACACGACGACTTCGGTACCGTCCCTGGCGCGGGCGGTAAGCTCGTAGTTGGTGACTTTCCTCTCGCTCAGCACAAGCTTGATGGCTGCCTCCGCACGCTCGGGATCGGCGAAGAACTTCTTGAACGGCGCACCGATCAGCTCATCGCGCGTGCATCCCGTCAGCGCCTCCATCTGCTTGTTGACGTCGGTGATAATGCCGGACGGATCAGTGGTCATCAGCGCGTCGGTGTTGGATTCAATCAGCGACCGTGTATAAAACTGCTGATCCCGCAGCCGCTGATCAAGCTTCCTCTGCTCGGCTTCGACCACCTTGCGCGCAGTGTTATCAGTACCAATCAGCAGATAGCCGATGATCGTCTCCTGGGCATCGCGCAGCGCCGTGACCGATACCACCGCCGGGAACCGACTTCCGTCCTTGCGGATATAA
>JAATEY010000006.1 GCA_015655465.1 Gammaproteobacteria bacterium
CGGTCTTGCCCTTGCGCCGCCGGCACCGCACCCTGCCGCGAGCACCGGCGCACAGATCGCAGCGCAGCCAGCGGGCGTCGTGGCCTTTGTGGGTCGATGCCAGAAGGGGCCGGTCAACGAGCCCGTCGCAATCACGGATTTCAGCCAGTTCGAGCAGCATTTCGGCGGCCTGTGGTCGCAGTCGCTGCTGCCCCATGCCGTGGAGCAGTTCTTCGAGCACGGTGGTCAGCACGCGCTCATCGTGCGGGTGGTGAGCGAAGGCCTGGCGCCGAGCATTGACCTGCCTGCCGGCGAGGAGCGGCTCGTCCTGGTCGCCCTGAGCCCCGGATCGCATGAATTCCTGCGCGTCGCAGTCGATTACGACGGCATCGGCCAGCAGGACCAGGATCTGTTCAACCTGGTCGTGCAGCGCGTGCGCTCGCGTGGCTCCGAGCTGGTGCTCGACCAGGAGATTTTCCGCCGCGTTTCGATTCTCGGCGGTTCGGCACGGGATGTGGCGCGCATGCTGTCGGCTTCCAGGCTGGTGCGTGTATCCGGCCCGCTGCCGCCGCAGCGGCCGGATATCACGCGCGGCAGCGATCCGCGCGAGCTGATCGGCTATGTCGAATGCAACAATGACGGCGACGACGGGCAGGTGCTGTCCGACTACGACCTGATCGGCTCCGAGAGCCGCCGCTCCGGACTGTTCGCGCTGCTGGACGGGCCGGCCTTCAATTTCCTGTACCTGCCGCCGCCAACCCGCGAGCAGGATCTGGGCATGAGCGTGCTGGTGGTCGGTACGCGCTTCTGCCGGCGTCAGCATGCGCTGCTGCTGGTGGATCCGCCGCACCGCTGGAAGACTGTGCAGCAGGCGCTGGACGCCCTGCGCGACTGGCCGTTCCACAGCGCCGATGCGTTGATGTTCTATCCGCGCCTCATGGCGCAGGATCGCCTGCAGGGGCGGATCGAGGTGTTTCCGCCTTCTGCTGCTGCGGTCGGCATGCTGGTGCGCGAGCGTGGCGCCCAGGTCTGGCAGGAAACGGCGGACCCGGCTTTGCTGCGGCCCGCGGCAAGTCCGGTGGTGTGGGTGGACCGCCAGCAGCGCATCAGTCTCGCGCAGCGGGGCGTCAACTCCCTGCGTGCCACCCGCGCGGCCCCGCGTGATGTCGATGTCACGGCGATGTGCACCCTGGCAGGGGAGTTTGGCAATGGCCCGGATGCACGCGTGCTGGGCGCGCGCCAGCTGGCGTTGTTCGTCAGCGCCAGCATCGAGCGCGGCACGCGCTGGGTGACGATTGAAGGCAATACGGCCCGCGCCCGTGAGCGTGTGTGCCGGCAGGTCGAGCAGTTCCTGCGCCAGCTGGCCGAAGCGGGAGCCCTGGCCGGCACGGAGCGCAACCATCACTATTTCGTGCTCTGCGACCAGCGCCTGAACGGGCCGTTGCAGCATGCCGAAGGCGTGTTCCGGCTGGTCTATGGCTACCAGTCGGTGCATGGCGCAACGCGGCTGTGCTGGCTGGTGGAGCATCGGCCCGCTGCCAGCCTGACCCGTGCCGTCAGCCTGAATCAGCTGGCCGCACATGAGCTCAGGTAGGATGTGGCCATGTCGATAGCAGGACATGTGGTGTTTTCGCATGGACTGGATGGCACGCCATTCAGCACCAAGATCCGTGCGCTGTACGAAATAGCCGAAGCGGAAGGCTTCGACGTCGCGGCAGTCGACTACCGCGGTGTCAATGATCCGGAGGAACGCGTGCAGATGCTGCACGAGTTCTGTCGCGACTTCACCGGGCACCTGGTGCTGGCCGGTTCCAGTCTCGGCGGCTACGTGTCGCTGGCGGCGGCACCCACGCTGCATGCCAAGGGCGTGTTCCTGATGGCACCCGCGATTCACATGCCGGGCATTCCGCCGCTCAGGCGCGGCCTGCCTGCCTGTCCCATTGCGCTGGTGCATGGCTGGCGCGACGAGGTCATTCCGTACGAGCAGAGCATGCGATTCGCGCAGGAGAACCGGTTGTCGCTGCACCTGGTTGAATCCGATCATCGCCTGCACAGTGCCATTCCGTTCCTGCGCTATCTGTTCCAGTATTTCCTGATCGAATCGCGCCGGGCGCAGTACGTCCCCTGACGGCATGGACCGGCTAACCGGCAGGTTCCTGCTGCCCTGGCTGCGCTTCACGGTGCGTCCGCGCGACATAGCGGAGTCGCTGCGCAATGCGGGTGCGCCGGTGTGCTACATCATCGCCCGCCACAGTTCGCTCGATGCACTGGTGCTGCAGCGCGCCTGCGCCAGTGCCGGGTTGCCGCGACCACGCAAGCAGTTGCTGCCCGCAGGCGCGCCGCGGGTGCAGTCATTGCTGGCGCTGTCGCGCAAGGTGGGCTTCTGGCGCAGCCGTCTCGACCGGCGTCCACCGGCTGAACTGCGCGAACTGCTGGCGGAGCTGCGCCGCGATCCGCAGTTCGATGTGCTGCTGGTGCCTGCCGCAGTGTATTGGGGCAGGGCGCCGCAGCGTGAACACATCTCCTGGTTCCGGCTGCTGTTCTCGGAAGACTGGGCGCTGGCGAGCAATCTGCGGCGCGCCCTGGCGGTGCTGCTGAATGGTCGCAACACCGTGGTGGAGTTCGGTGCAGGTGTTTCGCTGCGCTCGCTGGTGACGGAGGGCACGCCGGACAACCAGGCCGCGCGGCGCATGGCCCGCCACCTGAATGGCCTGCTGGTCGCTTCCCGCACGGCCTATGTGGGCCCGGACCTGTCGCATCGCCGCACCCTGATGACGGAGGTGCTGCGTGGCCGCGCGGTGCGGGCGCTGGTGGCGCAGGAGGCCGTCGACCGCAGGGTTTCGCGCCGCCAGGCGCTGCTCGATGCCAAGGCGATGTTCGACGAGATCGCCGCCGACTATTCGCACATCTTCGTGGCGCTGATGTCGCGCGTGTTCCGCCGGCTGTGGACCCGCATCTACGATGGCGTGGTCGTGGCGCATGCAGACACCATCGCCGCTGTCGCGGCCGGCAACGAACTGGTCTATGTGCCCTGTCATCGCAGCACCATGGACGATGTGCTGATGCCCTATGCGATCTATTCGCATGGCTACGCCGTGCCGCATATTGCGGCAGGCATCAACCTGAACCTGCCATTGGTAGGGCCGATGTTGCGCAAGTGCGGCGCATTTTTCATGCGTCGCAGCTTTCGCGGCAGCGCGCTGTATTCCGCGGTGTTTACCCGCTACCTGGGCGCGATCATGGCGCGCGGCCATCCGATCCAGTACTTCATCGAAGGCGGGCGCAGCCGCACCGGTCGTTCGCTGACGCCCAAGACCGGCATGCTGTCGATGACCTTGCGCAGTTATCTGCGCCAGCCCGTGCGTCCCATCGTGTTCGTGCCGGTCTATATCGGCTACGAGCGCATCATGGAAGTGGACAGCTACGTGGGTGAGCTGTCCGGCAAGCCCAAGGAGAAGGAAACCCTGCTGGGTTTCCTGCGTTCGCTGAAACGCCTGCGCGAGAACTTCGGGCGTGTGCACGTGAACATCGGCGAGCCGATCGCGCTGGCACCGCTGCTCGACCAGCATCAGCCTGACTGGCGCGAAAAGCTGGGACGCGAGGGCCGTGGCGCGGGAGTCGGACCGGCAGTGGATGCGCTGGCACGGCGGATCATGCGCAACATCCACTCGGCCGCTGCGGTCACGCCGGTGAACCTGCTGGCAACCGTGCTGCTGGCCACGCCGCGGCAGGTCATGCGGGAATCCCATCTGCAGAGGCAGCTGGCGCTGTATCTGCAGCTGCTGCGCGATGCGCCGTATTCCAGTCGCGTCACCGTCACTGCCCTGGACCCGGTACAGATCATCGCGCATGGCCTTGCGATCGGCATCCTCGAGCGGGTCGGCGAAGATGTGCTGGGCTTCGCCCGCCGCCATGCAACCTCCATGGTCTACTACCGCAACAATGTGCTGCACCTGATTGCCATGCCGTCGCTGCTGGCCTGCTGCTTCATCTCCAATCCATCGCTGCGCAGCGCCGACCTGCAGCGCCTGGCCCGGCGCATCTATCCCTATATCGCCGCAGAGCTGTTCCTGCGCTGGGAAGAGGCCGAACTCGAGGCAGTGGTGCTGAACCATCTGCGGGCCCTGCGCAACGCAGGACTGCTGGTTGAGGATGGTGGCGAGGACACCTGGCTCGCGGCGCCGGCAACCTCGGCCCAGGCCGTGGAGCTGTCGCTGCTGGCACAGCCGACGCTGCAGACCATCGAGCGCTACTACCTCACCATCGCGCTGCTGCTGCGCGCCGGCAGGGGCGTCGTGTCGCAGGCGGAGCTGGAAAAACGCTGCCAGCAGATGGCGCAGCGCATGGTGACGTTATACGGCTTCTATTCGCCCGAGTTCTTCGACCGGTCGTTGTTCGAAGGCTTTCTGAGCCTGTTGCGCCGGCGTGGTGTGCTGCGCGCCAATGCCGACGGCAAGCTCACGTATGACGCGGTGCTGGAACAGATCGCCGAAGATGCGCAACTGGTGCTATCGGAGCAATTGCGTCACAGCATCCTGCAGCTGGTCCACGGCTGAGGCCGGAAGCGCGAGTCCAAGCCGCGTGCGACGCCGCAGGATGTCCTCTGCGCAACGCGCCCACTCTGACTCGACCAGGTAGCGCACTTCGGCGACTGTCAGGTCACTGCCAAAACACGCGCCCAGGTCTTCCAGCCTGCGTGCATCGCCAATGATGCGCGCCATGCGGGTACCGTACAGTCGCGCCAGTCGCCGGATCAGGTTCGGCGGCATTGCGGGCCAGCGCGCCTGCGCATGCGCGGTGAAGCGTTGCAGATCGGCATCGGGAAAGTCACCACCCGGCAATGCTTCGCCCGCCGTCCAGCCGCCTTCCTCCTGCCCGAGCTGCCGCAGCAGCATGGGCAGCGCCGCCTCCGCCAGCCGGCGATAGGTCGTGATCTTGCCGCCGTAGACGGTCAGCACCGCAGCGCCGCCCGGCCCGTGCTGCAGTTCCAGGTGATAGTCGCGCGACACCTGCTGCGCGGCGCCACCGCTGCCGTCGTCGAACAGCGGTCGCACGCCTGAATAAGAGGTCACGATGTCGGCGGGCGTCACAGCGTGCCGGAAAAAGCGGTTCACGCAGGTGAGCAGATAGTCGCATTCGCTGCTGTCGATGGTGACCTGCGATGGATCGCCGCTGAAGGGCACATCCGTCGTGCCCAGCAGCGTGTAGTCCTGTTCGAACGGGATGGCGAAAACCACGCGCTGGTCCGGGCTCTGCAGCAGATAGGCATGTTCGCCTGCAAACTGGCGGCGCAGCACCAGGTGGCTGCCCTTCACCAGGCGCAATTGCTGGCGGTGCTCGATGTCGAGCCGGGTCAGCAGGTCGTTGACCCATGCGCCGGTGGCATTCACCAGGGTCCGCGCCCGCATTGCAAATTGCCGGCCAGTTGCCCGCCGTTCACAGTTCACGGTCCACAGGCCGCCCGCCGCCTGCGCCTGCATGACCCTGGTCTGCGTCATGATCGCCGCGCCGCGCTCGGCTGCATCCAGCGCGTTCAATACCACCAGGCGGCTGTCCTCCACCCAGCAGTCGGAATATTCGAAGCCGTCGGTCAGTTCCGCGCGCAGCGGTTCGCCCAGTGCCGTGCCCGCAAGCCTGCTGCTGGCGGACGCGGCAAGCCGCTCGCGGCCGCCTGCATGGTCGTAGACAAACAGGCCCAGCCGCAGCAGCCAGCGCGGCCGCAGTCCGTCTACATAGGGCAGTACGAAGCGCAACGGCTTGACGATATGCGGCGCGATGGCCAGCAGCCGTTCACGTTCCGCCAGCGATTCGCGCACCAGCCGCAGCTCGCCATGCTCGAGATAACGCAGGCCGCCATGGATCAGCTTGGTGCTGGCTGAAGACGTGTGCGCGGCGAGGTCGTCCTGTTCCACCA
>JAATEY010000241.1 GCA_015655465.1 Gammaproteobacteria bacterium
CGTTCCGCATGCAGGGCGAAGTCCACCATCATGATGCCGTTCTTCTTGACGATGCCGATCAGCAGGATGATGCCGATCAGCGCGATCGCCGACAGGTCGTAGCCGCCTGCCCGCAGGATCAGCAGCGCGCCGACACCGGCCGAAGGCAGCGTCGACAGGATGGTCAGCGGATGGATATAACTCTCGTAGAGCAGCCCCAGCACGATATAGACGGAAACCAGCGCCGCCGCGATCAGCCAGGGTTGCGTGCGCAGCGAATCGCCGAAGGCCTGTGCCGATCCCTGGAAGCTGCCGGACAGGGTCGCCGGGACTTCCATCTGTGCCTGGGCGCGCTCGATGGCATCCACTGCTTCTCCCAGCGAATGGCCGGGTTGAAGATTGAAGGAAATGGTCACGGCCGGGAACTGCCCTTGATGGTTGATCGAGAGATAGCCCGTACGCGTGGTATCGACCTTCACGAAGGTCGACAGCGGCACCTGCCCGCCCGACAGCGGTGAGGTGATGTACAGGCGCTCGAACAGGCGCGGATCCTTCTGCAGCGCAGGTGTCACCTCCAGGATCACGTTGTAGCTGTTGAGCTGCGTGAAGTACTGCGCCACCAGCCGCTGGCCGATGGCGTAGTAGATGGTGGCGTCCACCAGCGCGGGCGAAATGCCATAGCTCGAGGCGCGCACGCGGTTGATGGTCAGCATGGCGGTGGGCGCTTCGTTCTGCTGGTCCGAGGTTACATCGGTCAGTTCCGGCAGCGCGGCAAAGCGCTGCGTCAGGCGCGGCGCCCAGTCATTGAGCTCGTCGAGATCCACATCCGTCAGCGTGTACTGGTACTGGGTGCGCGACTGGCGGGCGCCGACGTTCACGTCCTGGCCCGCCTGCATGAACAGCGAGATGCCGGGAACCCGCGCAATCTGTGGCCGCAGCCTTGCGATCACCTCGTCGGCAGTGAGCTTGCGTCCCTCGTCCCGTGGCTTGAGGCCGATGAAAAAAGTGCCTGAATTGAAGGCATTCGAGCCTGCGTTGACACCGAACGACGCGACGTCCGGATCGCGCCGCACGATGTCGGCAACGGCCAGCACGCGTTCATGCATGCTGTCCGAGGAGCTGTCCTGTGCCGCCACGGCCGAGCCGCGGATATAGCCCGTATCCTGCTGCGGGAAGAAGCCCTTCGGCATGAAGATGAACAGCAGCACCGATGCCGCGACCGTTGTCAGGAAGACCAGCAGCGTCGCCGGCTGGTGATCGAGGGCGAAGCCAAGGCCACGCCGGTAACCCCGCAGCAGGGCCTGGAAGCCGCGCTCGAAAAGCAGGTACACGCGACCGTGTTCCTCCGGGCCGGCGTGCTTGAGGAAGCGCGAGCAGAGCATGGGCGTCAGCGTCAGCGAAATCGCAACGGATACCGCGATGGCCATGGTCAGGGTCACGGCGAACTCGCGGAACAGGCGGCCGACGATGCCGCTCATCAGCAGCAGCGGAATGAATACCGCCACCAGGGACACACCGATGGAGACGATGGTGAAGCCGACTTCCTTCGCTCCCTGCAGCGCCGCCTCGACGCGCGACATGCCCGCCTCGACGTGCCGGTGGATGTTCTCCAGCATCACGATGGCATCGTCGACCACGAATCCGACCGCGATGGTCAGCGCCATCAGCGACAGGTTGTCGAGGCTGTAGCCAAGCAGGTACATGCCGCCTGCCGTGCCGAGCAGCGCCAGCGGCACGGTGACACTGGGAATCAGCGTCGCCGCGACGCTGCGCAGGAACACGAAGATGACGCCCACCACCAGCGCGATCGACAGCAGCAGCGTGAACTCCACTTCCTTGACCGCGGCGCGGATGGTCTGCGTGCGGTCGATCAGCGTATCGACGGTGATGCTGGGCGGAATGGAAGTGCGCAGCTTCGGCAGCATGGCGAGGATGGCGTCGATGGTCTCGATGACGTTGGCACCGGGCTCCTTGTTGATCGCCAGCAGGATGGTGCGCCCGTTGACGATATGCGAGCCGGATGGCGCGCCGCCGCCGGCAAAACCCCAGGCTGCGCCCTTGCTGTCCTCCGGCGCGTCGATGGCGATGCCGACGTCCTTCACGCGCAGCGGCGCACCGTTGCGCCACGCGAGTATCAGGTCGTTCCAGGGCCCTGCCTCGAGCAGCTGGTCGTTGGTATAGACGTTGAAAGCCTGTTGCGCACCGTCGATCGTGCCGGTAGGCGCGCTGACCGTGGCCGTGGCGATCACGCCGCGGATATCCTCGAGCGACAATCCCAGCGCCTTGAGCCGGGCGGGATCCACCTGGATGCGCACGGACGGCTTCTGCGCGCCATAGACGTTCACCAGGCCCACGCCCCTGACGCGCGAGATCTGCTGCGCCAGCACGTTGTCGGCGTAGTCGTTGACCTCGGTCAGCGGCAGTACCGATGACTGGACGGCCAGCACCAGCATCGACTGGTCGGCGGGGTTGATCTTGCGGAAGCTGTGCGGGCTTGGCAGGTTCTTCGGCAGCTGTCCCGCCGCCGCGTTGATCGCGGTCTGCACATCCAGTGCTGCGCCATCCAGCGGCCTGTCCAGTGCGAACTGCAGCGAAATCTGCGTCTGCCCCAGCGAGCTGGTCGAGGTCATCTCGGTGAGGCCCGAGATCAGCGAGAACTGCCGCTCCAGCGGCTGCGCGACATTGGCCGCCATCGTTTCAGGACTGGCTCCGGGCAATCTGCCGTTGACCTGGATGGTGGGGAAGTCCACCTGCGGCAGCGGTGCCACCGGCAGCAGCGGCCAGGCCGCAATGCCGGCCAGCAGCAATGCGGCGCCAAGCAGCGAAGTGCCGATCGGCCGGCGGATGAACGTGGCGGAGATGTTCACGGCTGCTTCCCGCCGGACCTGTCCGGTGCCTCCACTACCGTTGCGCCCGGCAGCAGCCGGTATTGCCCGTCGGTGACTACCCGGTTGCCCTCATCCAGTCCCTTCGTCACCTGCACTCTTGCGCCATCGGCATCGCCCACCGAAATGTTCTGCGCGCGCACCTTCTGGTCGGCGTCGACCACGTAGGTAAAGAGGCCGGACTGGCTGCGCTGGACCGCGCCGGGCGGCACCGTCAGGGCATCTGCCTGGGTTCCAAGCACCAGCCGCGCGTCCACCGACTGGCCTGGCCAGAGCCGGTGCTGCGGATTCCTGAACGTCGCCTTGAGCGCCACCGTGCCGGTGCCGGCATCGATCTGGTTGTTCAGCAACACGAGACTGCCCTCGGCCAGCACCTCGTGCGTATCGCGGTCCAGTGCCTGCACGGCGAGTTTCGCGCCCTTGCGGTTCAGGGCGGCATTGATTGCCTGGAAGTGGCTCTCCGGCAGCGAGAACTGCACTGCGACCGGATCTACCTGGTTGATGACCAGCAGGCCGCCGGCGTCGGCCGCATGCACGATGTTGCCCGGATCAACCAGCCGCGCACCGATACGCCCCGCGATCGGCGCCGTGATGGTGGTGAAGCCCAGCTGCACGCGGGCCGCATTCAACTGCGCCGCGTCGCTGCGCACGGCCGCCTGCAGCTGCCGCACCTGTGCCTGCGCAGTATCGAACTGCTGTCGTGTGGCGCCTTGCAGGTCCACCAGCTCGCCATAGCGTTTCAGGTCGGTTTCTGCATTGGCCAGCAGTGCTTCATCGCGGACTTGCTGTGCTTCGGCCTGTTCGACCTGCGCGGCCCAGGTGCGGGCATCGAGTTGTGCCAGCAGCTGGCCGGCGCGCACTTCCTGGCCTTCGGCAAAGCTGACGCTGTCCAGCTGGCCGTCGATGCGGCTGCGAACGGTGACGCTCATTGCTGCCTGCACGGTGCCGATGCCCGTCACGGCAATCGGCAGGTTCTCGCGCTTGACGATGGCGGTGCGTACCGGCACGGCCTGAGCGGAGTTGCCGGATTTTTTCTTATCGGCCGCGCCAAGTGCATCGGGAACCAGCGCATGGCGCAGCAGGTATCCCGGCAACAGGATGAGTGCCAGCGTTGCGGCAAGCGCCAGCACCGGTCGACGGCGCATTGATTGCATGAATGGGGAAGGCAAGGGCATGGTGTTACTCCGTAGCGGCGCCGCCAAGCGCCTTGATCAGCGCCACGCCGGCGGCCAGTTCGCGCGCGCGCAGTTGCAGCGCGGTACGTTCGCTGCCCAGCGCCAGCGCCTGCGCATCGATGACGGCAAGATAGGTGGTCGTTCCGGACTGGTACTGGCGCAGCAGGACGGCTTCCGATTCCTGCGCCGCCAGCAGTGCCTGCTCGCTGTACTGGCGTGCACGCGCCAGCTCCCGCAGGGCCGCAAGGTTGTCTTCGACTTCCTGGAAGCCGGACAGCACTGTCTGCCGATAGCTGGCGGCTGCCGCATCGAAGGCGGCGCGCGCCTCCGCATTCAGCGCGCGTCGTGCACCGCCGTCGAGCAGGGTTTCGGCCAGTGCGGCACCGATTGCCCAGACCGGTCCCGGCGCTGCTGCCCAGGAACCCACCACGCTCTCGCCCCTGCTCGCAGTGAGGCGCAGGCTCGGAAACCAGGCTGCGCGTGCGACACCGATCTGTGCGTTCGCCGCCATCACGCGCTGTTCGGCCGCCGCGATGTCCGGACGGCGTTCCAGCAATTCCGAAGGCAGGGCGGCTGGTGTCGCCTGCAACTGCAGCGCCAGCGACGCAGGCGCAAGCAGGAAGTCCGCAGGGGGTTTGCCTAGCAGCACGGCGAGCGCGTGCGCGGCCTGGCTGCGGGTCAGATCCACATCGACAGCCTGCGCCTGGGCCGCTGCCAATGTGGTTCTTGCCAGCGCGACATCCGCCTGCGTTGCGACCCCGACGCGCAGGCGTGCTTCGGCGATCGCGAGCGAGCGCTGATAGCCATCGATGCTGCGGGCATAGAGTTCATGCAGCGAATCGCCCAGCCGCAGCTGGATGTAGGTCTGTACCACCGCCGCCTGCACGCCGAGCCGCGCGGCGGCGAGATCCGCCTGGCTGGCACGCGCCTCGGCGTTGGCCGCTTCCAGGCTGCGTCGTATGCGTCCCCACAGGTCCGGCTCCCAGCTGGCCTGCAGCGAGACCTCACGGCTTTCGCCCAGCTGCGAGCCGGCACTGGTCCGGGTGCGCGCGCGCGCTGCCTGCGCTTCGATACCCAGATCGGGCCACAGCTGCGACCCCTGGCCACGCGCCAGCGCCTCGGCCTCACGGAATCGGGCCTGGGCCTGCAGCAAGGTCTGATTGGCGTCGCTGGCCTGGGTCACCAGTGCATCGAGCACGGTATCCCCATAGCGCTGCCACCAGGGCGTGCGGTCGTCTGCGTCTGCAGGCGCAGCCTGGCGCCAGGCGCCATCCTCTGCATACGCCATCGAGGCCGCCGGCGTGGCGATTGGTTCCGGGCGGCGGTAGTCCGGCCCTGCGGCGCATCCGGCCAGCAGTACGCCGAACAGCAGCGGGCGCCATGCGCGCGTCCTGGAATTCAGCAGTGAGCCTTGCATTGGTACAGTCTAGGAAGCAGGTGCCGACACAACGCTGTCCCGGAAATGACAATGCTGTCATCTATGTGCGCCGGCACACAGACGACTTGCCGGGTCGCTCACTAGCTTCAAGCTCGGCCTTTGCAAATCGCGAGAACTCATGACCCTGGTGTCGCCGCCATCGATCGCCGGTATCGATCCTGCCAGCCAGACGCCCGACGGGCCATCCGGAGTGTTGCCGGGACCTGAATCAGCGTCCGGTGAGTACCGGGCTGCGTCGACGCGATCCGTGGCAATCAAGGTCAGGCAGTTGTTTCGTGAAGAATTCGCGGGCCTGCATTTCCGCCTGCTGGTCGCGCGGACGATATTGGCGCCATTGCCCATTTGCGTGGGCGGCCGGGTGCGCACCGCGATTTTCAGACTGATCGGATTCCGGATCGGTCGCGGCACCATAATGGCCGATGTGCCCACCATTACCTGCGATGGCCACATGTACGACAGACTGGTAATCGGAACGCAATGCTGGATCAACATCGGCTGCATTCTCGATCTTGGAGCCGCGATCAGGATTGGCAACAATGTATCCATCGGGCATGGCGTGCTGGTACTGACTGGTTCGCATGACTTCGGGGCCTCGTGGCACCGGGCGGCCGCGCAACATGCCAGGCCAGTCGACATCGGCAATGGCGTCTGGCTGGGGGCGCGAAGCACCATACTGCCTGGCGTTACCATCGGTGCCGGTGCCATCGTCGCCGCGGGCTCGGTGGTAAATCATGATGTGCCGCCCAACACCCTGGTCGCGGGTGCCCCTGCGCGCGTGATCAGGAAACTGTCCTGACCCCTTACTGCGGCTTCAGCGCCACGTAGATCGCTTCCAGGTTCCTGCGCAGGATCTGCTGCAGGCCATCCGGGGCAAGTGAACTGCCCACGACGATGCCTGGATCACCGGCGTCGAGTACGACCAGCCTGGCGCCCGCTGCCTTTATGGCATTCTGTATTGCCTCGCTCGGCAGCCACTTGTGCAGCACGACCTTGATATGGCTGTCGCGCAGATGCTTCGTCAGCCCGTCCAGATCCGCCCTGGTCCAGCGGACATCCTGTTTGACGAAATAGCCATCGACCAGCAGGCCCATGTCGTTGGTCAGGTAGACGAAATCCCCGGTGAGCGCAAACACGTCGCCGCTGCTGACTTCGATCAGGCGGTTCTGGTAGTCGCCACGCAGCTTCAGCAGCGAACGCTTGAGACCGTCGAGGTTCCTGCTGATGACGGCGGCGGAATCCGGGAACAGCGCCATCAGGTCGCTGGCAATGATGTCGCCCATGCGAATGGCATTCGACACGCTGAGCCAGAAATAGGGCGCGGTGGCGCTCTCGACCGGATCCGGATCATGCCCCCATGCTGCAGTGGATACTGGTGAATCGGCCAGCGCGACACCGGGCATGTTCAGCGACCACGGCACTGCTGCGTCGATGTCGACGATGCGGATGTTTGCCTCCCGGGCGAACCGGTAGAGCGGATCGCCCGGAACGGCATTGGTCATCGTGATCACGGCGGTCGCCGTGGAGAACTGCCTGGCCAGTGTCTCCATCCGCCTCGAGATGTAGTCCTTCTGCAGCGACATCTCCCTGCCGTCCGCCGGAACGTTCTGCACCTGGATGGATGTGCCCGCTACAAGTGCCACCGCCAGGGAGTAGGTGGCCTGGATGCCGGTAAGGACCACGGGGCCATTGGCGTCGGCCGCCCGCGCCGGGCCTGCCATGACGGCGAGCATCGCAACCAGTGCGGTGAACAAGGTCGAGGTGTGGCGGGCGCTCGGGCGATGTGCAGTCATTGCGATACTCCGGAAAATCCGCGGCTCAGATGGCGGCTTCGCGATAGCGGGGCACTGTCATGCGAATGATCATCGTTGCAAGGAATATGGCTGCGCCGGTCAGGATGATGGCGCCGCCGGAGGGCACGGGCAGGTCATAGCGCATCGGTGCATAGATGCCGACCAGGCAGCTGACGGTCGAGAACACGATGCTCCACCATACGAAGCCCTTGATCGAGCGATTGAGGTTGCGGGCCGCCGCGGCGGGAATCAGCAGCAATGCTTCCACCAGCACCGCGCCGATGATCTTGACGCAGGCCACGGTGAGGATGGTGACCAGCAGCACGAACACGTATTCCAGCAGGTGCACCTTGATGCCGCGGACATGCGCGAGGCTGGGGTTGAGGCTGGCAAGCAGCATCCGGTTGAAAAGGGGCAGTGCGGTAACGGCCGTGAGCAGGGCCGTAATCAGCAGCACGGTGATGTCCGTATCGTTCACTGTCAGGATCGATCCGAACATCACGGTGTCGAGGATGTGCGTGTTGACCTTGGCCGACACCCACAGCAGCGCCGTTGCGCCGATGGCAAGCGAAATCGACAGGAACACGCCTATCAGCGTGTCCGATGACATCTTCGTACGGTTCCTGGCGAAGTTCAGGAACAGGCCGAACAGCAGGCAGAAGCTGAACATCGACACATATGGTGCGGTGTAGGATTCGCCCAGAATCACGCCGATCGCCACGCCGGTCAGCGCCGCGTTGCCCACGGCCTGCGAGAAGAATGCCATGCGCTTGGCCACCACCATCGTGCCGATGCCTCCCAGCAGCGGCCCCACGACCAGGGCGCAGAGCAGGCCGTTGACGACGAAGGCGTAGGTGAAGGTGTAGTGGATGACCCCGGTATCCGCGAGATGGATGATGAACTGCCGGGGTACCTCGTACGGGGAGTTCATGCGCTCAGGACCTCGCGGGCGGGTAGTGTCAGCGTCGGGAACAGATGTGTGGCCGCGCCGCTGGCCAGCACCTCGTGCGGCGCTCCATCGAGCAGTACCTGCCGGTTGATATAGGTCAGCGCATCGGCGATCTCGTAGACCTGCACGATGTCATGGTTGATCCAGACGACCGTGCCGCCAGCCCCGGCAAACTCGCGGATCGCTCCTTCCATGATGTCCTTGCCCGCCAGGTCCAGCCCTGTCATGGGCTCGTCGAGCACCAGCAACGCGGGCTCGGGGATCAGGGCCTGGGCAAACAGCACGCGCTGACGCTCGCCGCCCGACAGGCTGCCCAGCTTCGATCCGAGCTTGCCGCCCAGACCCAGGCGCTCCAGGGTTGCTGCGATGAGCCTGCGACGCGCACGGGATACACCCAGGAACACCGGCCGGCGCTGGCAGGTCATGGCCATGAAGTCGAGCACGGTGATCGGCAGGCTCCTGTCGAAGTCCAGTGCCTGCGGCACGTAGCCGATGACCCGGCCTTCCTGCCACTGGATGCTGATGCGGCCGGTATGCGGCATCTGGCCCACCAGCGAACGGATCAGCGATGTCTTGCCGCCGCCGTTGGCGCCGACCACACAGTGGATCGTGCCGGCGCGGATGGTGAAGTTCACGTCGTCCAGAATCTTCGTATTGCCGAGTTCCAGGTTGACGTTGGCGAACTCGATCGATGGTCCTTGCATGCTGCTGCTTCCGGAAGCCGGCCTACGCGCCGCCCCTGGCGGTGTCGTTGATGGCCGTCGCCAGCGTGGTCAGGTTCTCGCGCATCTCGTCGATGAACTTCTCCGGCGTGTACTTGCCGCTGCTGATGTGCGAGATGGAGTACATCCTTACCCCGGTGGCCTGGCGGATGGTGTCCGACAGCTTGCTCGCGAAGTACTTCTCGGCGAACAGCACGTTCACCTTCGCGGCCTTGATGCGGTCGATGGTCTCCGCCAGTTGTCGTGCCGTGGGCTCGACGCCATGGCGGGGCTCGATCACCGCCGTGACCTGCAATCCGAGCTCCTGCAGGATGTAGTCGTAGCCACTGTGCATGGTCGCGCAGCGGAATTTCGACAGATCCGCACCCGCGATCCTGGTGTCGAACTCCGCGCGCAGCTTGCGGATGTTCAGCGCATATTTGCGGGCATTGTCGCGGTAGAAGGTGGCGTTTGCCTTGTCGATTTCGCCCAGCCGCCGGGCAATGGTATAGACCTGCTGGATTGCCGCGGTGGTCGAAATGAATGTGTGCGGATTGACCACCTTCTCGCCGGCTGGAGCACCGGCCACGGGGATCAGCGACACGCCATCATTGGCGTAGATCAGCACCAGCTTCTTGCGCATGCCGGCCGCATCGAGGATCTCGAAGGCCCAGGTGTCGTGGCCGATGCCATTCACCACCAGCACATCCATGGACATGATGCGGATCATGTCCGCCGACTGCGGCGCATAGCCATGCGGATTGGCATCGGCATCGATGAGCGGAATGACGTCGGCACGATCGCCGACGATGTTGGCCACGAAGCTGTAGTAGGGGTGCAGCGTAATGCCCACTTTCAACCTGGCGGCATGCGCTGCCTGGCTGCCCAGTGCGAGCGCCGCGAGGCAGGCCAGCGCCAGCGTTTTCGGCACGGTGCGAATGCGTGACAACATCTATTTGTCTCCAAAGAGCCCGTTGATGGCCTGTTCGGCCTGTTCCTGATCTTCGGCCTTGCTGGTGTCCTTGCCGAAAATCCGCTTGACCTCCTGGGCGCCGCTGTAGGGAACCACTTCCCGCCAGCCCTGCAGGATGAGTCCGTCGCGAAAGCCGCTCTGCGGCATCACCACGTGATTCTTCTTGTTCCACCAGATGACCATGGAATTGGTGTTCCTGAAGCCCGCGTGCACATGGCCGATCACCAGCAGGAACGAGCCCTGCTGCGGCTGGCGCCCATCGGTGCCGAGATACATCGTGGAGCCCTGCATCTCGCCCTCTGCCAGCGGTTCATACAGCGTCCATTGCAGCGAGCCGTTCTGTTCCCAGCTCTTGTCCCGGTAGAACGGCGGCAGCAGCGCATCCTGGAAGTCTTCGAGGCTGGGCCAGCGGAACTTGGCGTTGTCCGGGGTGAACATGTTGATGTCTTCGTAGAGATACGGAACATCGTCCTTGGCGGTGAAGAGGGCGTTGTAGATCGCCTGGTCGGCGCCCGTCAGTGCATTGAAGGCGCTGACCTGCCAGTCATACAGCGGTTCGCGGGTATCGCCCTGGCCAAGCTCGCGCACGTAGAGCCACAGCAGGCCGGCGACCAGGATGGTGGCAAGCCCGAGCGCGATACCTTCGTATCGGGCGCCCGCCGGTCGCACCTGTTGTATCGCCGCGGTGGTCATCGGCCGTCGCTATTTCTTCATGTCCGCGGCTTTGATCCAGAGCACGGCGTCGAGCGACAGCTCCTTGCCCTTGTACTTCAGGTGGTCGTCCAGGTTGAGGGCGCAGATCGCCCACCAGCCGGCCTTCGGCAGTCCGATGATCACCTGGCCCATGGCGTCGGCACGGATGCTCAGCGTCGAGAAGGCATCCTGCGGCGCAGTGGCCTTGCCCTGCGGGTCGAACCGGTGCGCCTCGATCTGCGGTTCGTGGTTCAGGTATTCGATTTCGATCTCGGCGTGGGGCACGGGCTTGCCGTTGGAAAGCACCACCGCGCGGAATACGCCGCCCACCCAGTTCGCGTAAGGCTTGTCCAGCGGCACCACCTCCACCGGCAGCCCCAATGGCTCGTCCCATCCGCCGGGCAGCCCGCCGATGTTGACCATGGTCTTGGTGATCTGCTGGATGTATTTGTCTTCCGACTTCTCGTAGTAGGGGGCAGGCCGCAGCACGAAGGTGTAGTCGCCCAGCGAGCGCGTCACGCTGCGCGGCAGATGCGCGAGGTAGGCAGCCGCCTTGCTGTCGCCGCCGGACCACTGGATCGGTTCCAGGTACTGCATCAGGTCCGTGGTCTTCTTTTCCGCGTCGCCGCGCTGGCCGACGACGTAAAAGGCCTCGGGCTTGCCCATGTCCATGGTGAAGCCACTGTCGAAGGGATGCGAGAACACCAGCGCGAACGGCAGTGCCGCCGATTCCTTCAGCGCGGCTTCGGGCGTGTACAGCAGCTGGAAATGCGCGTACGCGGTGGTGCTGGCGAGACCAGCGAGCAGCAGTCCGGGAAGCAGTTTATTTTTCAATGTCGCGACCATCGATCTTGACGATGTGGCCCTCGCCGGCGTTGAACTCGACGCGGAAGGGAACCTTGGGCTTGGGGAAGGTGAAGTTGCTGTCCTTGCTCATGACGCCTTCGAGCAGCACCTTTCCGGCCGCATCGAACACATGCAACGGTACACCCACGGCTTTTCCCCCATCGCTGAAACCGCCTTCACAGGTGATCGTCCCGTTGTCGTTCTCGAAGCAGCTGCATAACGCATTGTGGGCACAGGCAACAGCCGCTGCTGTCAATGCCAGCGGCAGCAGTATCAATGCCAGCGTTTGTCGTTTCATTTGTCGGATCCCCGAGGTCGGTTGTTCGTGTCGAGCATGGATGCATTGTCGCGTCATTCGACGCACAACGGGAAGTTGCTTGTGATTAATAACACTTAACTCTGGCGGCGCATGCCTGCGATATCGCACGGCAATACAGCGATGGTCCACAGGCGCGACGCTGCGTGATTATCGATGCGGGCTGGTGAATGGCTGGTGAACGATCGCCTGGGGCCATTGCCCTCAAACAATGCGTACACCCGATGCGCATGCCGGAATCGACGGCCTCAACCCTTGTTCCGGCGTTACGCGACCCGTTAACAAACTGTTCCCGTGTACGTACCGAACGAGCAATGGCCGCCAGCCCCTCGCAGCAGGGCTGGTCGAGCTGATTGTTGCGTCGCAACAACCAGCGATCAACTCATCCAAATCGCAGCGCCGCCAGTTTGCTGGAGGTCGCATCCAGTGCGTGCAGCTTCGGCGACCCGTTTGCTGCGTGCCTGCGGATCAGCTGCTCGAACTCCGCGGGCGGAAGCGCCGGACTGCAGTGGAAACCCTGGTACTGATCGCAACCCAGCGCCTTCAGCGCCGCAAGTTGCGCTTCGGTCTCCACACCCTCGGCCACGACCTTCAATCGCAGGCCGTGCGCAAGCGACACGATGGCCTGCACGATGGAAGCATCGTCCTGACGTGTATCCATCTCCGCCACAAAGGTCTTGTCGATCTTCAGTTTGTCGATCGGAAAGCGGCGCAGATAACTCATGCTCGAATAGCCGGTGCCGAAATCATCGACCGAGATGAGTACCCCCATGCGGCTCAGTGCCTCGAGCACGGCAATCGACTCCTCCGGATTGCTCATGACGCAGCTTTCGGTGAGCTCGATTTCGAGATGGCGCGGGTCGAGGCCGGCGTCATCCAGTGCAGCGCGGACGTTGTCCACCAGGCCCGGCTGGTGAAACTGCACGGCGGAGATATTCACGCCGATGCGCAATGAGGGCAGGCCCTGATCGCGCCAGGCTTTTGCCTGCAGGCAGGCCTGCTGCAGCACCCAGGTGCCGATCGCAGCGATCTGGCCGGTTTCCTCGGCCACGGGTATGAACTCGCCCGGCGGGACGAGGCCGCGCTCCGGATGGCGCCAGCGCAGCAGCGCCTCTGCGCTGCGTACCGCACCCGTGGCGGTATCGACCTTGGGCTGGTAGTGCAGCTCGAACTGTCCCGCTTTCAATGCCTGGTGAAGGTCATTCTCCAGCCGCAGCCGGTACTGCGCAGTGCCGCCGAGGTCGGCGGAGAACTGCTGCAGGCAGTTGCCCCGTTGCTTGGCGCAATACATGGCGGCGTCGGCGTTGGCGAGCAGGGTGTCGACGCGTTCACCGTCGCGCGGATACACGGCGATGCCGAAGCTCGCGGAAATGTGGATATCCATGCCATCGATCCGCATCGGCTGCGACAGCACCTCGAGCGCCCGGCGGCAGATTGCTTCGGCGTCGGCTTCACTGGCCGGAGGGCTCAGCACGAACACGAATTCGTCGCCGCCCTGGCGGGCGAGCGTATCGCCGTCGCGCACGATGCTGGTGAGCCGCCGGGCAACCTCCTGCAGGAACAGGTCGCCGGCGTGATGCCCCATGGAGTCGTTGACCAGCTTGAAGCGGTCGAGGTCGCAGACGAGCACGGCAAACCGCTGGTCGTTGCGCAGGGCATGTGCCATGGCCTGCTTGAGGCGGTCTTCGAGCAGCGTGCGGTTGGACAGACCGGTGAGCGAATCGTGGGTTGCCATGTGGCGCAGTTGCTGGTTGGCGGCCTGCAGGCCCATGGTGCGCGCAACCACTATTTTTTCGAGCGATGCCACCTGGTTGCGGATCAGGCGCTCGTTGTGCCACTTCTGGCACAGGGCGCTGGCACATTGCTGCACCTCGATCGGCTCGAAGGGTTTGCGCAGCACCAGCAGCTTGTCCGGGTGGTTCAGTCGTTCCGTCACCTGCTTCCATTCGTAGTCGGAATGGGCCGAGCAAATGACCACCTGGATATCCGGATCGACCTTCCACAGCTGCTCGATGGTCTTCAGGCCATCCCAGCCTGGCGGCATGCGCATGTCGACAAAGGCCAGCGCATAGGGGTGGCCCTCGCGGACTGCGGCAGCGGCCTGCTGCACGCCGGCCTCGCCCTGAAACGCCGAGTCGAGCTCGAAACGCGGTGCGGCGGTGGCGGTGTTGCTGCCGAGAAGCTCGGATTCGAGCATGTCGAGCTTGTCCTCGCCCGCAAGTGGTGTGCTGCCGAGCACCTTGCGGAAATCCGCATGGATTGCCTCGTTGTCGTCGATCACGAGAATGCGGCGGTTGATGACCGAAAGCAGCTGGTGAATGCCGGTGGTGCGGGCGGATTCAGTCATTCCGGTGCTCCGACGGACGCAGCGGCAGCGTGAGCTGGAACGTGGCGCCGCGGCCAGTGCCTTCGCTCCGTGCCTGCAGCGATCCTCCCAGCTCTGCGGCTGCCAGCGCCGCGCTGTGCAGGCCAAAACCATGGCCGGACTTGCGCGTGGTGAACCCGTGGCTGAACAGGCGGCTCATCACCTCGGGCGCAATGCCGACGCCGTTGTCGATGACGGAAATGCGCGCGCCTTCGGGCACCGCCTCGATGCGCACCACGACCTGCTTGTCGTCGTGTCCGGATTCGTCGCAGGCGTACTTGGCATTGCGGATCAGGTTTACCAGGATCTGCAGCACCTTGTGCTTGTCCACGGTAAGTTCGGACCGGTCGCGGTAGTCGCGCCTGAGCTTCACACGATGGCGTGTCAATGCGCCGGCATTCATGCGCAGGCTGTCCTCGACCAGTTCCTCCACGCCCACTGTCTCCAGCACGCCGCAGCGCCTGGCATAGGCCTGTTGCATCGTGACAGATTCCTTGATGTGGTCGTGATTTGCGCGCAGGTCGGCCAGCTCCTTCAGCAGCAGTTCGCGTTCGCCCTGCAGCTGTACGGCAAGTGCAGTGAGGTACTGGGGCAGCTTCAAGCCGCGCGGGTCCTGCGCCATGAACTGCGCGATGTCGTCCTGGTGCTGGTTCAGCAGCGCGGCCACGTCGCCGAGGCGCGCGCCCTTGCTGTTCTTCAGCCGCTCGGCGGCGAGGCTGGCCGAGACATTGATGCTGTTGAGTACGTTGCCGACGTTGTGCAGCACGTTGGTGGCGACCTCGGCCATGCCGGCCAGGCGCGAAGCCTCGACCAGCGCCTTCTGCACACGTTCGACTTCCAGTTCCATCTTCCTGGTGGAAGAGATGTCTTCAAGAAAGCCAACGGAGCAGATGGGATCGCCGTCCGGCATGCGAACCATTGCGGCGGTGACCCGGACCCACAGTTCGGCGCCGTCGCATTTCACGTAACGCTTTTCCCGCGAGTAGGACCCGATGCGGCCCTCCCAGAGGTCCTGCAGCAGTTCGTCGCTGGAACTGAAGTCGGCGGCGTGGGTGAGGTCGCGAATGGACTTCTGCTTGTGTTCGCCAGGGGCGAGGCCAAGCATGCGGTCGAAGGCTTCGTTGCACCAGATGAAGCAGCCATCGCGTGTGGCGTAGCCCACTCCCATGGGAAGCTGCAGGAAGGTGGCGTGATGCAGGGCCTCGACGCCGGGAGTTTCCGGCGAAACGCGCGCGGCATCGGGCACTGCGAGCAGTCTCGGGGCCCGTTCTGGAATCGTCCTCGTCGCACGCATGACCGTTCTTCTCTCAAGGTTGCCGCTAAAGACACCCAGGCTTCATGCCTCTGTCAGCCACGGTCATCGCCGATACGACGTGGATATGACAGTGGACAGGTGTAACAACCGGTAGCGGGTGCGAACGTGACAGGGTTCGCGCTGCGAAGAACCTGGTTGGTCCGCGCACCCATCGATGTGAATCACGTCATGGTTGGAGGGGTGTCTCGCTGCAGCGCAGCGCGGCGCCTGCTACTTTCAGGGGTTGTACGGATGCCCTTTCTGCCAGGCATCGGGCTGACGATGCTTCGCGATGATCGCCTTCCAGACTGCAGTTCCTCACCCCGGCGCAGTGAACGGTGGCTAACCGCGGAAGCGTCGCAATTGCGATTTGAGTGTATCGATCTCATCCAGCAGTTCGAGTACCAGCGCGGTGCCGGCGACGCCCAGTTCCAGGTCCAGCAACAGCCTTGCCGCCGTACGCGCCCGCGGCAGGACAGAGCCTTCGAAACGCCATTGCGTCGGGTGGTCCCCATGCGGCGTCAGTACGCCTTCATGCACCAGTGATTCAAGCAATGTGACCTCGACGCCGCATGCCCGGCCAAGTTCGGGCAGCGAGAACTGCAGATCTGTTTCCACGATTACGGCGTGGGTGAACGGCCCTTCGACGAAGTTCATGGTGTCATCTCCAATGCAGCGCGTGGATTGAAGCCTTCAAAGCTGCTGGCCAGCGCGCGATAAGCCGCCTGCGCCGCATCGTCGCCTGCCGGTGGCAGGGCGATTGACAGCACGGCGTAGAAATCTCCCGGTGGCGTGCCCGGCAGCCCTTTGCCCCGGAGGCGCAGATTGCGGCCGGATGGTGAGCCGGCCGGAACGGCGAGCTGCACGTTGCCATCGGGAGCGGGAACGGTGACCGATGCACCCAGGGCTGCTTCCCAGGGTGCGACCGGGAGATCGATGTAGATATCACGTCCGTCCACGCGAAACAGCTTGTGGGGCGCGAAGTGGATTTCGAGATACAGGTCGCCGGCAGGGCCGGTGCCGTGTCCCGGTCCACCCATTCCTTTCAGGCGCAGATGCTGGCCGTCGCGAATTCCCTTCGGGATATTCACATCCAGCTGGCGGGACTGGAGCTGCAGGTTGCCCTGTGCGTCGCGCACAGGCAGTTGCAACGAAATGGTACGCCGGCCGCCACGGCAGGAGTCCATCAGGTCGATGGTGACTTTCGCGTGGTGGTCATCGCCGCCTGCATGCGCAGGACGATGCGCGCCACGCATGCCCGCTGCGGCACGACCGAACAGCGCTTCAAAGAAGTCGCTGCGGTCCAGGTCCGGTCCATCGCCGGCATTGCCGCTGAATTCAAAGCCGCTGTTCCAGCCCGGCGGTGGCCGGAAGTCCTGCTGGCCACCATGCTGGGTGCCGACGGTGTCATAGGCCGCTCGCCGCTCCGCGTCCTTGAGCACTTCGTAGGCCTCGGCGACCTCCTTGAACTGTGCCTCGGCGTCGGGCTCCTTGCTCACATCGGGATGGTACTTGCGGGCAAGTTTCCGGTAGGCGCGCTTGATTTCGTCCGGCGTGGCGCTCTTTTCCAGGCCCAGCCTTGCGTAGTAGTCCTTGAAGTCCATCATCGCTCCTGCCGGGGTGATCGCGCATCCATCGTACTCGCCTTCGAACAGGCTGGCTTTATCCGGACGCAGCGGGATCTTTTACCTCCCAGCGCCAGTTGCGGATTTCAGGCAGATCCTGACCGTTGCTGTTGATGTACTGCCGGTGTTCGAGCAGTTTGCCTTCGAGATGCTGTGTCAGCCGCTGGCCGGCAGCTCCGGTCTGCGGCAGGCGGCGTATGGCCTCCATCACCAGGTGGAAGCGGTCGAGCTGGTTCAGCACCGTCATGTCGAAAGGCGTGGTGATCGTGCCTTCTTCCCGGTAGCCGCGCACATGGAAGTTGCCGTGATTGTGGCGCCGGTAGGTCAGCCGGTGGATCAGCGTCGGGTAGGCATGGAAGGCAAAGATCACCGGCCTGTCTGTCGTGAACAGCGCGTCGAATTCCGCATCGTTCAGGCCGTGCGGGTGTTCCGATTGCGGCTGCAGCTTCATCAGGTCGACGACATTGACCACCCGGATCGCAAGTTCCGGCAGGTGCTGGCGCAGGATGGACACCGCAGCCAGCGTCTCGAGCGTGGGCACATCGCCGCAGCAGGCCATCACCACATCCGGAGTGGTGCCGTGTTCATTGCCAGCCCAGTCCCAGCTGCCGATGCCTGCTGCGCAGTGCCGGTCGGCGGCCGCCATGGACAGCCACTGCGGTGCCGGGTGTTTGCCTGCAATCACGACATTGACGTAGTGGCGGCTGCGCAGGCAATGGTCCATGACCGACAGCAGGCAGTTGCCGTCGGGCGGCAGGTAGACGCGGACCACTTCGGCCTTCTTGTTCACCACATGATCGATGAAGCCCGGATCCTGGTGCGTGAAGCCATTGTGATCCTGGCGCCATACATGGGACGCCAGCAGATAGTTCAACGACGCGATCGGCCGGCGCCAGGGCAGCTGCCGGGTCACCTTCAGCCACTTCGCATGCTGGTTGAACATCGAATCGATGATGTGGATGAACGCTTCGTAGCAGTTGAACAGTCCATGCCGGCCGGTGAGCAGATAGCCTTCCAGCCAGCCTTCGCACTGGTGCTCGCTGAGCATCGAATCCAGCACGCGGCCGGCAGGCGCGAGGAACTCGTCGCCGGGAATCGTCGCCGCATTCCATTGCCGCGGTGTGGCTTCGAACACGGCGCCCAGTCCATTGGAGAGCGTCTCGTCGGGGCCGAAGATGCGAAAATTGCGCTGCGCGTCGTTCAGCCGGACGATGTCGCGCAGGAAGGGGCCGAGGACACGGGTATCGCCGGCGCCCGGTGTGCCCGGATGCGGAACCTCCTGCGCATAGCTGCGGAAATCAGGCAGCGCAAGGTCACGCAGCAGCAGGCCGCCGTTGGCATGGGGATTCGCCCCCATCCGGCGTGTGCCGGTGGGCGCGAGCGCAGCGAGCTCAGGGAGCAGGCGACCCTGCTCGTCAAAGAGTTCCTGCGGGCGGTAGCTTCTGAGCCAGTCGTCGAGCTGCTGCAGGTGGCCCGCATGAGCCGCCGGGTTCGAGATCGGCACCTGATGCGCATGGGACGTGCCTTCGATCTGCTGGCCATCTACAACCCTGGGACCGGTCCAGCCCTTTGGGGATTCCAGCACGATCATCGGCCAGCGCGGACGGGCGGTCACGCCGTGCAGCCGGGCCTGCTGCTGGGCAAGCCGGATCTGTTCGATCGCAAGATCGAGCGTTGCGGCCATGGCTTCATGCATCAGCGCTGGCTCGTGGCCGGCGACGAAGTGGGGAGTCCAGCCGTAGCCACGCAGCAGCTGCTCGAGTTCTTCGCGCGGAATCCGCGCCAGCAGCGTCGGATTGGCAATCTTGTAACCATTGAGGTGCAGGATCGGCAATACCGCGCCATCGGATGCAGGGTTCAGGAACTTGTTCGAATGCCAGGCGGTGGCCAGCGGCCCGGTTTCCGCCTCGCCATCGCCGATCACGCAGGCGACGATGAGTTCGGGATTGTCGAATGCAGCACCGAAGGCATGGCTCAGCGAGTAGCCGAGCTCACCGCCTTCATGTATCGAGCCCGGACACTCCGGTGATACATGGCTCGGAATTCCGCCGGGAAAGGAAAACTGGCGGAACAGCTTCTGCAGCCCCGCCTCGTCCTGGCTGATGTCGGGATAGATTTCGCTGTAGCTGCCTTCCAGATAAGTGTTGGCAACCAGCGCCGGTCCGCCGTGCCCGGGACCTGCGACATAGATCATGTCCAGGTCGTACTTCCCGATCACGCGGTTCAGGTGCACGTAGATGAAGTTCTGGCCAGGCGTCGTGCCCCAGTGCCCGAGCAGCATGGGCTTGATGTCCGCGAGCGACAGCGGTCGCCTGAGCAGGGGATTGTCGAACAGGTACATCTGGCCCACGGACAGGTAGTTCGCGGCGTGCCAGTAGGCATCCATCCTGCGCAACAGATCCGGGGTCAGCGTGGTGGAAGTCATGCGTCGATTCCTTTGGTCATCGTTGCCAGCAATGCGGCGCAACTGCGCGCAATGACCAGCTCTTCATCGGTGTGGATGACGCGCAGCCTGACCGGCGCGCCTTCCGCAGAAATCACCGGCGCATTGCCGGCATTGCGCTGCGGGTCCACCTGGATGCCGAGGAAGGCAAGGCCGGCGCAGATCCGTTCGCGGATCGGCGGCGCGTTCTCGCCGATGCCGCCGGTGAATACCAGGGTATCGAGCCCACCCAGTGCAGCGGCGTAGGCGCCGATGCATTTCTTTGCCTGGTAGCAGAACAGTGCCAGCGCTTCGGCCGCGCGCATGTCCTGGGCTTCCTGTGCGAGCAGCTCGCGCACATCCGCGCTGAGCTGGGACACGCCCAGCAGGCCGGACTCGTGGTTCAGCATGTGATCCAGCTGCCTCGCACGCAGCTGTTCGACACGCGTCAGGAAACTGAACAGCCCCGGATCCAGGTCGCCGCTGCGGGTACCCATCATGAGTCCCGAAGCCGGTGTGAAGCCCATGCTGGTGTCGATACTCCTGCCGTTCAGTACCGCGACCATGCTGGCACCATTGCCGAGATGCGCGAGGATGACCCGACCCGTGGCGGCCGCCGGATCCTGCTGGCGCACCAGTTCTTCCATCAGGAAGGTGTATGACAGGCCGTGGAAGCCGTAGCGCTGCAGGCCCAGCTGCTCGAAGCGGCGCGGCACGGCGACCTGCTTCGCAACCCGCGGCATGTCGCGGTGGAACGCCGTGTCGAAACACGCTACCTGTGGCAGGTCCGGGTGCCTGCGGGCGAGTTCCTCGATCAATTCGATTTCCAGCGGCAGATGCTCAGGGTCGAAAGGCTGGATGCGCCGCAGCTCCTGCAGCAGTGCCGGGGTCACCAGGGCCGGCGCGCTGTGCTGCATGCCATGGACTATCCGATGTCCCACCGCATGGGCCGATCTGAAGGCGGGATGCATTTCGAGCCAGTCGATGAGGAAGCGGGTTGCCGAGGTCCCGGCGGGAATCGCGATGCTGGCCTGTTCCGCGCGATTGTCGATATGGCTCGAGAATGCCAGTGTGGCGCGAGTCGAACCGATGCGATCCACTGCTCCCTCAAGCCTGCGCTGCATCCCCGGGCCGGCTTCGAACATGGCGAACTTGATGCTGGAGGAGCCGCCATTGATGGTGACGATATGCGGCTGGTTCACCGGGTACCTGCATTCCCGGGCTCAGGTGCGGCGCTCCTGGTGGCTATGCGCGCCAGCATGTCATGCCAGGACCTGGCGAAGGCTTCGGCGCCCTCGTGCTGCAGCCGGGCAGCAAGGTCGGTGATGTTCACCCCCGCACCTTCGATTGCAGCGAGCACGCTGTCGGCATCGCCGCCATCCGGCGGCATGGTGCCGTTCAACCTGCCATGTGCAGCGAAGGCCTGCAGCGTCGGCTCCGGCATCGTATTGATGGTGTCCGGTGCCGCGAGCGCTTCCACATAGAGCGTGTCCGAAGCCGTCGGATCCTTTGTGCCGGTACTGGCCCAGAGCACGCGCTGGGGCCGGGCGCCGGCGGCATCCAGCTTCTTCCAGCGGGCGGATGCCAGCAGTTGCCGGTAGGTCCTGTAAATCTTCCTTGCCACTGCAATGCCAAGGCAGTTGCGCAGCGGCGCGGGCACTTTGCCCTGGACTGCGGTGTCCCAGCGGCTGACAAAGACGGAAGCAACCGACGCAACTGCCGGATCCAGGCCCGCTGCAATGCGCCGCTCGATGCCGCGCAGATACGCATCTGCCGCTGCGAGATATTGTGCCTCGGAGAACAGCAGGGTCACATTCACCGGTATGCCACGGAAGATCGACTCCTCGATTGCCGCGATGCCTGCAGCAGTGCCGGGCAGCTTGATGAACAGGTTGGGGCGCTGCGCACGCGCATGCAGCCGTGATGCCGTTGCCACGCTGCCGGCCGTATCGTCGGCCAGCAGCGGTGAGACCTCGAGGGAAACCCACCCGTCCACGCCGCGGGTCGAGTCGTGTGCCGGCCTGAACAGGTCCGCTGCCTGGGTCAGATCCTCCAGCGCGAGTTCGTAGAACAGCTCTTCGCCGGACTTTCCTGCGGCTGCCTTCTGGCGGATGGCCGCGTCGTACAGCCCGGAAGTCCTGATCGCGTTGTCGAAGATGGTGGGATTCGAAGTGAGCCCGGTGACCGACAGCGTATCGATGTACTCGCGCAGGGTGCCGCCGCTCAGCAGGGCGCGCGTGATGTTGTCCAGCCACAGGCTTTGGCCGAGGTCGTGCAATTGTCCGGTGGCCTTCATTGTATGTGCAGTGTATAGCGGGCCAGCGTCATGGCGACGGACGGCTGCTACGTAGTTATGGCGCGGCATTAGGCACAGGTACGGGTGGCAGGCCCGGGAAGGCTCGTGCAGCATGTCAGGCAATACGCCTGAGGGAGCTTCCCGCCAATGACTTCACATCTGCATGCAATAGTCTGGATCGATCACGCACAGGCCCGGGTGATCCAGTTCGACCGGGAGACCTCATCGACTGTGGTGATACACCCTGAAGGTGGTACGCCGCACCTGCACCACAAGGCCAACTCCATCGACGACGGCCATCTGCCGGAGAATCAAGCCTACCTGCATGCCGTAGGGCAGGCGATGGCAGGTATCGATTCGGTGCTGGTGGCGGGCCCCGCCAATGCCAAGCTGGAGTTGCTGAAGCACATCGCCCGTCACGATCCGTTGCTGCTGGAAAAAGTCTCCGGCGTGCAGACGGTGGATCACCCATCCGACGGCCAGCTGGTGGGCCTTGCCCGCCGTCATTTCAGGCTGGACGACTCAGTCGCGGGTGGCGCGCACGTCGAGGAGCATGCGCACCAGCTGGGCGACTGATCTGGCCTGCATCTTGTCCATCACGTTGGCGCGATGGATCTCCACCGTCCGCTGCGACAGCCCGAGTTCGGCGGCCATGACCTTGTTCTGCTTGCCGTCGGCGAGCAGGTCGAGTACCTCGCGTTCCCGCGGCGTCAGGCTTTCGAGGCGGGCCTTGATGGCACCGGTCTGCTGCAATGCAGACCGGTGGGCGGCGTCGCGTTCCAGCGCGCGCTGTATCCGGTGGATCAGGTCCTGGTCGCGGAAGGGCTTCTGCAGGAAGTCGAAGGCGCCCTGCTGCATGGCCTCGACAGCCATGGGCACATCGCCGTGGCCGGTGATGAACACCACCGGGATCACCGCCCCGAGCCGGTTCAGTTCGAGCTGCAGTTCCATGCCGCTCATGCCCGGCATGCGGATATCAAGCACCAGGCAGCCCGGAGCGCTCTGGTCGTAGGCAGCGAGGAATTCCTTCGCCGAGGCGAAGGTCGTCGTGCCGATGCCCACGGACTTCAACAGGATGCGGATCGACGAGCGCACGCCGCCGTCATCATCGACGACGAACACGGTGGGCTGCTTCGGGGTCATGGGCGTGTGGCCTCGGAGTGCCGTGGCAACCGCAGTGCAAAGCAGGCGCCACCGGAATCGCCGGGTCGAACCAGCAGCTGGCCGCCATGGCTCTGCGCGATGGTGCGGCTGATGGCAAGACCCAGGCCTGTGCCTGCAGGCTTGGTGCTGACGAAGGGTTCGAACATCTCCTGCTCCACCGTCGGGTCGATTCCGGGACCATTGTCCATCACGGACAGTTCGACATCGCCGTCCACGGCCACGCTGGTAGCTATGCGGATCTCGCGGTTGCCGTCGGCGCGGGCTTCCACCGCTTCGAGCGCATTGCGGGTCAGGTTCAGCAGCAACTGCTGGATCTGCACCGCTTCAACCGCCACCAGCGGCAATTCGGCAGAGATGTCGAAGTGCACGTTGGTCTGGTGTGTGCGCGCATCGGCGAGAATCAGTGGACGGGTCTGCCGCACGATGTCGTTGAGGTCGCGTGCCCAGCGTTCTTCCATCCTCGACCGCACGAGATTGCGCAGTTCGCGGATGATCTCGGCGGCGCGCTGTGTTTCGTTGGCGATCTCGTTCATGCAATCCTGCAGGTCCTCCATGTTCGGCGGCTGGCTGGCCGCGAAGCGCTGGCAGGCGTGTGCGTAGTTGCTGATAGCAGTGAGCGGCTGGTTGATCTCGTGGGCGATGCCGGCGGCCATTTCGCCCATGGTCGCCATGCGCGAAACCGCGAGCAGGCGTGCCTGCGAGCGATGGGCATCGGCTTCGCGTTCACGCGCGCGGTCGCGGTCGGCCTGCAGCGCCAGCAGCGCCTGCCGGTATTCGGTCAGGTCGCGGATGAAGCCCACGAAGCGCGGCGGATCGGTGCCGGTGATTCTTCCCACGGACAGGCCGGCAGGAAAACAGCTGCCGTCGCGGCGCCGGGCTTCCACTTCGCGGCCGCGGCCAATGACATGGGTAACGCCGGTTTCGAGGTAGCGCGCAATGTAGCCATCGTGCCGCTCGCGGTCGCCGGCCGGCATCAGCAGGCTGACATTGCGCCCCACGAGTTCGGCGGAGGAATAGCCGAAAAGCCTTTCCGCAGCCGCGTTCGCCGTTTCGACAAGGCCACGGTGGTCGATGACAATCACGGCATCGGTCGCGGCTTCCAGCAACGCCAGTGCGTATTGCGATCCCATGACGGGATCCTGAGGGACGGGCGGGATCACGTCTCTACGTAATTGTCACGGGACGCCGGGGGCATCAGGATGCGGATCAGGTCCAGCAATTCCTCGGCATCCACGGGCTTGCTGATGATGCGCAGCTGATTGTCCCGGGGCAGCTCCCTGATGGCGGACGAGGTATCGCCGGTCATGAGGATGGACGCGAGATGTCCGCCAATGCGCGCCCGCAGTGCTGCGATCACCGCCGTGCCGCGCGCCCCGGCGAGGTGGTAGTCGGTTATGACGAGATCGATGTCCGGATCCTGTTCACTGAGCCGCAGTGCTTCGTCCAGCGATTCCGCGGCCATGACGCGATAGCCCTCGCTCTTCAGGAATATCCGCGTTGCCTTGCGCACGGCGGGATCGTCTTCGACCAGCAGGATGGACCTGCCGTTCGGGCCGTGTGGCTGCGGCGATCGCCGTTCGCTGGCGGTGTCGCGCGCCTCGACAGCTGCGCTGGTACCGGCCGGCAATTCAATGGTGAAGGTCGAGCCGACGCCGGGCTCCGATTTCACGGCAATTCCCAGCCCGAGCAGGCGCACGATGCGTTGCACGATACTCAGTCCAAGGCCATACCCCTGCCTCGAAGTATGTGCGGCCGCACCGACCTGGTAGAACTCGTCGAAAATATTACCCAGGTTCTCGCTGCCGATGCCGATCCCGGTATCGCCGATGTCGACGTCGACCTTGCCTGCAGCCGTACCCGGCCGGCAACGCAGGCATACCGAACCCCGATCCGTGTACTTGATGGCATTGGCAACCAGGTTCCGCAGCAGCTGCGTCACCAGCGTTCGATCGGAGCGGGCGCGAACGTGCGGGCAGTCCAGTTCCAGCCGCAGTCCCTTGTCTGCAGCCAGTACGAGGAAGTCGTCACGGAGCTGTTCGAGCAGGGCGCCGAGATCGAAGTCCGTGACCTCGACCTGCACCGAACCTGCTTCGAGCTTGCTGATATCCAGCAGCGTGTTCAGCAGCCGCGACATCGCGGTGATCGCCAGTCCCTGCTGTTCGACGGCATCCAGGGCGTCTGCGTCCTTCACGGTGCGCAGCAGGGTGCCATTGAGCAATGCCAATGCCTGCAAGGGCTGCCGCAGGTCATGGCTCGCGGTGGCCAGGAAACGGCTCTTGGCCTGGTTGGCGCGATCCGCCTCGGCGCGGGCCTGGCGCAGTTCGTGTTCTGCGGCACGGCGTTCCGTGGCATCGCGGATTACCGCGGCGACGAAGCGCTGCTTGCCGTCACCGATGGGGCTGAGGCTGATCTCGACCGGGAATTCGCTGCCGTCACTGCGGCGTGCGAACAGCTCCTGGCCGACACCCATGGGGCGGACGCGCAGGCTGCGATGGAAGTCCTGGCGGTGTCCGACGTGAAGCTGCTGCAGCCGTTCGGGCAGCAATATTTCAATCGGCTGGCCGACGACCTCTTCCGTGGCGTAACCGAACAGGGCGGTGAGCTGGTGGTTCGCATAACGCACGTGGCCGGCTGTGTCCACGACCACGATGGCATCGGGTGCCGAGGCGAGCACGCCAGGCAGCAACGCGGCATCGAATAAGGGTGGATGCGGGTGGAGTGCCATGTCTTGTCTTACCACGACGGGATTGCGGTGACTACCTAGCCAGGGCGTAGAGCACCTGATCCGGACGCGAGCTGCTCCATCGACAATGGCGCATGGCTACACCCGGGTTCATCAAGCACATACTCGCAGTTGTCGATCCCACGGCGGAGGTGCAGCACTGCGTGGACAAGGGTGCGAGCCTGGCGCGCGCGTTTGGTGCAGTGCTGGAGCTTTATGTCTGCGACTACCAATCGGGTCTGCTGTTCAGTGGCGGGCTGCCGGACGACGTTGTTCAGGCAGCGCTCAAGGAGCGGCGCCTGCAGCTTGTCGAACAGCTGGGCACCCTCGCCGGACCGTTGCGGCGCGCCGGGCTGCAGGTGCTCACCGATTGCTCATTCCAGGAGCGGCTGCACAGCGGCGTGATCGGCAAGGTGAAATCCTCCGGAGCGGACCTGGTCATCAAGGACACGCATTTCCACGGTGTGCTGCGGCGCGCGTTGTTCACGAACTCGGACTGGCACCTGATTCGCGAGTGTCCGGTACCGCTGCTGCTCACGAAGCCCGCGGCATGGCACCCGCACATCCGCGTGGCAGCGGCCCTCGATCCCGGACATGTCGACGACAAACCCGCAAGTCTCGATCGGGAACTGCTGGAGATGACGGAGAGTCTTGCTGCCGGCATGGGAGGCGAGGTCCTGGCCGTGCATGCCTTTGATTCCCTGCCGCTGGTGGCAGGCATGACATCGGTGGCGAATGGCGTCGCGGCTGCGCCACTCATCGATGTCGGGCTCATCGATTCCCTGCGGCAGTTCCACAGGGCGCAGTTCAATGCGGTGCTCGCCGGGCATCCCGCCTTTGAAGGTCGCGCGAAGCTGCTTGAAGGTTCGCCCGTTGCCGAACTGCCGGGCTATGTCGCGCGGAAGGAGGTCGACGTGCTGGTGGCCGGCGCAGTATCCAGGTCGGCCCTCCACAGGTTGGTGACAGGCAGCACTGCCGAACGCCTGCTGGATCGATTGCCCTGCGATATTCTCGTCTTCAAGCCCGCCGCAAGAAGCCTGGAAGTGTGAGCCGCGTGGGTCCGCTGCGAATCCGCTTGTAGTACTATTCCTCAGGCCTCCGCCATCCCATCTGGAGGCCCGTCCGCCTATCGTGGCTCGACGGAGATAGCCTGCTTGGGCAAGGACACAGACCACATGGCATTCCTTCCCCAGGAGATCCTGCTGAAAACCGGCGCCCTGCAGGATGCCATCTTCAGCAGTGCCAACTTCTCCAGCATCGCCACGGATGCAAACGGAGTCATCCAGATCTTCAATGTGGGCGCGGAGCGCATGCTGGGCTACACGGCCGCGGAAGTGATGAACAAGATCACGCCGGCCGACATTTCCGATCCGCAGGAGGTGATCGCGCGTGCCAAGGCGCTGAGTGTCGAACTCGGAACTCCCATAACACCGGGATTCGAGGCGCTGGTGTTCAAGGCATCGCGTGGCATCGAGGACATCTACGAGCTGACCTATATCCGCAAG
>JAATEY010000261.1 GCA_015655465.1 Gammaproteobacteria bacterium
AGACGCCGGTGTCCGACCACGCCATGTACGTGACCATCAACGACATCGTGCTGAACGAGGGCACCGAGCACTCGCAGCGCCGGCCCTTCGAGATCTTCATCAACTCCAAGAACCTCGACCACTTCCAGTGGATCGTGGCGCTGACCCGCATCATCTCCGCCGTGTTCCGCAAGGGCGGCGACGTCACCTTCCTGGTCGAGGAGCTGAAGGCCGTGTTCGACCCTCGCGGCGGCTACTGGCAGTCGGGCGGGCGGTTCATGCCCTCGATCATTGCCGAGCTGGGGCATGTGATCGAGAAGCACCTGCAGATGATCGGCATGCTGCGCCCCGCGGGGCTGGATGAGCACCAGCAGAAGCTGGTGAATGAGAAGCGGGCGGAGTTCGAGGCAAGGCAGAAGCAGACTGACGCATTCAGCAAGTCGCATTTTCCGGATGGCGCGCAGTTGTGCACGAAGTGCAGTACGGCGGCTGTGGTGATGATGGATGGGTGCATGACTTGCTTGAATTGCGGGGATTCGAAGTGCGGGTAAGTGCGCCCGTCAGTCGTCGTGGGCAGGCAATTCGATAACAAGCCCCGGTTCAAAAAGCGGATTCGGCTCGTCAGGCAGATAGCCTCGCGGATTGCAGACTACCCGCGTTCCGGCACGCATGTAGTCCATCGACTCATGCGTGTGACCATGTATCCACAACGCAACGGGCTCGCGGACCAACTCCGACAGGTCAGATGCGAAGGCAGGATTCAGCGGGCTGCGCTCGTACTTCTTGTGAATACTCATGGCGTGAGGCAGGTGGTGAGTTACTACCACTGTTTGCCCGGAACAGGGTTTCGCGAGCTCATGCCGAAGCCAGCTTGCATGTAACCGGTGCAGTTGCAGCGTATCTATCGCCGACAAATACTCTTCGCTTCTGAAGCGAATGGCCCTGTAGTCGACCATCACCGATTGCGCAATGGCCATGGCGTGCGCGACGGTCTTTTCCTGTTGTCCGTCCAGTGCAAAATCCGTCCACAGCGTCGCGCCGAGAAACCGGACCCCCTGAATGTTCACCGAGTCCGTATCCAGCAAGTGCACTCCCGCTGTTCTAGCCGCCTCGCGCATCCGTCCGAGAACATCCCCCATCTCGCCGCCGTAGAACTCGTGGTTGCCGGGTACATAGATGACCTCGGAGTCCGGGAAATGCTTGCGACCCCAGAGAATGCCTTCGTCACCGACATGGATATCACCCGCAAGGACGACGACGTCAGCCGGACTTCCCGGTGGGGTCCAGGATCGGAATTCGAGATGAAGGTCTGACAGGACGCGTATGCGCACGGCCGCCACGCGACCTCTACTCCTGCCGTGGATTCACAACAGCCGCATCCACGGTGAGGTTGTTGGGCGCCTCCGCCTTCTGGATCCCGATGCCGCCAACCGGAACAATGGCGGCAGGCAGCAAGTCATCCGGACCAGTTCCAACGTTCATGGCTTGAATGCCGAACCGTACGGCAAGCGACCAGAGGCCTTCGTGAATCCCCTGCTGCTTGAGCAGTGCGGTCACGATTTCCTTGGGCGTAAAGAATATCTGGGTATTTTCTGCCATGGAAATGTCCTGTTGCCAGTCAGGCGGTCAGCAAAGCCTTGTTGGTGGTCTCGATGAATCGCATGGGAGTGCTCATGGCATCTCCGGGCGTAACGGCAGTGTGGGTGAGCTGCAGGGGAATGTGCATATGCGTATCGGTCGGGCGTCGGATATAAGTTCCCTCGGCACCAACGCCGGTCTTCTCGCAGTCGAAGAAATCCCGAGGACTGCCGAGCCGCTCCCAGCACGCGGTGAATATTTCCGCAGCAACCGGCCCCTGGTTGTTGCCGGCGTCGCGATCGTCGTATCCGACGATTGCGATCTTCACGCCGATGGCGCGCGAATACTGAACCATGGTCTTCAGCGACAGATTGCCTGGGTTATTGAGAACCTGGGAAACCCGTCCCTCGCTGACATTCAGCCTCCTGGCCAATTCGCCCTGACTGATGGAGTCGCCCATGCGCTTCTCCAGGAAGCGCACGAAATCCCCCACCACGCTGTGGACGAAATCATCGGCGCTGTCTTCGGTCCAGTGCTTTGTATTCATTTTCGCGCTCCGTCTGATATCCGACAGTTTCAAACCGGGAATAGGCTGGACTACAAAAAGCATCAGCCACCGTGCGGGCACGGTTAGGCATGTCTTTAGACAAACCTAAAAAAACTACCTGCAAGATTAGGTGTATCTAAAACTCAGTCAACTGATTGCGTCAGAGATTGGTTGATTGGCGTTGGGGGTTAGCAGGCTTCCCAAGCTGGTAGTGACCATTCCAAGCCAGCCTGCGGAAAGGCAGTTTCGGGAACTATTTCATAAAAGACACAACAAATAACTATAATATTCGATGATATTCCGCGAATTATATCTCTATTCTAGGTGGGAGGCGAAAATGCTCATAGAATTCAAGGTCCAGAACTTCCGCTCCCTCCGCGGCGAGCAGGTCCTGAGCTTCGTCGCCAGCCCGGACCGGGCGCATCTGGATACCCATTGCATCGACACCGGCATCAAGAGCGTCCCCCGGCTCACCCGCGCCGCCGTGATTTACGGCGCCAATGCCAGCGGCAAGAGCAACCTCATCTTCGCACTGGCAACCATGCGGAACATGGTGCTGCTCTCGATGGCCATGCCCGACGCTGCGCGCGCCGAGCAGCACACCCCGTTCCGTCTGGACCGGGCCACTTCCGGCGAACCCACCCAACTGGAGGTAACCATCCTCCTGGACGGCGTTCGCTACCAGTACGGCTTCTCCTACGACGCGCAGCGCATCCATGACGAATGGCTCGTCGTTTACCGCAAGGGCAAGGGCCAGACCTGGTTTGATCGCAGCTGGAACCCAAAGCGTGGCGAGTACGACTGGGAGCCATTCTCCAGTTATTTCACGGGTACCAAGGAGACCTGGAAGCAGGCGACGCGTCCCAATGCCCTTTTCCTGACGACTGCCATCCAGCTCAACAACGAGCAGATGAAGCCCCTCTGGAACTGGTTCAGCAACGAAGTCTCCATCCTCAATTGGACCGGGGCAGGTGGAGGGCACGGAATTGGCCTGACCTTGCAGAAGCTCGACGACCCCGCATTCAAGAAGCGGGTTCTGGAAGTGATGCGCGCCGCGGATCTGCATATCGCCGACATCGAGGTGGAGCGGGTGCCTGGTCACCAGGTGGAGTTCAAGCTGGAGCCCGGAAAGCCACCCGAGCTCTCATCGCGCGATCAGGACGTGCCCATCGTCAAATATGTCCATCAGGTCGAGGGTGGTGATTCGGTCGCCTTCGACAATCGCTTTGAATCGCTCGGCACCCAGCGGTTGCTGTCCTACATCGGCCCTGTCCTGGACGCCATTGAGAACGGCAAGCTGCTGGTCATCGACGAGATCGACTCCAGCCTGCATCCCATGGTGGTGCGCTTCCTGCTGCGATTGCTGCACGACCCATCGGCATCCACGCACGGTGCGCAGCTATGGATGACCACGCATGATTCTTCGTTACTGGATACCGACCTGCTGCGGCGCGACCAGTTCTGGTTCGTCGAGAAGGACAGGCAGCAGGCCAGTCGGCTGTATCCGCTGACGGACTTCAGTCCGCGCAAGGGCGAGGCGTTGGAGAAGGCCTATCTTCGCGCACGCTACGGTGGGGTTCCCTATATATCCCGGGTAGATCTCCACTAGATGCATGCGGGAGAACCACCCCAAACAGCGGCAGTTGCGCCGGGCGGCGCACAAGATTGCCCGGGAGAAGGCGACCCGCCAGGGCCTGCCCTCGCTGCTGATTGTTTGTTAGGGCAGGGAGACAGAGCCCAACTACATCCTGGGTCTCTGCGCACATCTTGAGGTCAACATGGCGGCAGTCCGCGTGGTCAACGGGGGAAACAAGACCAACCCGATCGACCTGGTGCGCAAGGCGCGGCAGATCTTCACGGACGACGGCGGGTACGACCTGGTGTACGTCGTGTGCGATGGAGATGTTGCCGGGCTGGCCGCAGCGCGCCTGCTCGCGCAGAAGCCGCTTCGCAATGCCACCCGGCAGGCCACAACCGTGCAGGTCATCGCGAACCAACCCTGTATAGAGTTCTGGCTGCTGCTGCACTTCGAGTATTCATCCGGGGCTTGTTCCGCGGCTGAGGCCCAGACCCGTTTGTGCAGTCATCTGACTGGTTATCACAAGGCTGAGCGGAAAATCTTCGAGATGGCCGCTGCCGGTCTGGACATGGCCTGTCAGAATGCCGCTCGTCTGAAGGCGGAACATGCCGCCAGTGGTGCCGTGACTCCCGATACGGATATGGCCATACTTGTCGAACGGCTTCGCGAAATGAAGAAGCTGTCCGGCATATAGCAAGATGACCAACGAAGCCCTCTCCCGCGTAAAAATAGATGCCCTGCTCAAAGACCAGGGCTGGGCAGTGGGCGACGCCAATGCAGTCCGGTTCGAATACGTCCTTCCAGACGGCACACGGGCCGACTACGTGCTCTGCGACCGCAACGGCCGGTCACTGGCAGTGATCGAGGCAAAAAAGTCCTCGATCAATCCTGCGGACGCGGCGGGTCAGGCAAAAGCCTACGCCGAGCAACTGGGCGTGCCGTTCATCTTCCTGACCAACGGCGAAGAAATCCGCTTCTGGGACTGGCAGCTGGAAGCACATCCGCGCGTGATCCAGACCTTCTTTGGCCCGGAAGATCTCGAACGCCGCTTCGCCACTCGGGTCGTGCGCAAAGACCCGCGTACGGTGACGATCGACCGGCGGATCGTGGAGCGGGACTACCAGACAGCATGCATCGACAAGCTGACCAGTGAGTTCCATGTGGGCCGCCGCAAGATGCTGGTGGAGATGGCAAC
>JAATEY010000296.1 GCA_015655465.1 Gammaproteobacteria bacterium
CGGCACCTGCTGGCGGAGTTGCCCCTGCATTCGCCGCAACGGCTGCACCGGAAGCTGCGCCTTCGCGCGCGGCAGTTGCCGTGGCGCCGGCTGCGGGCGGCGCACCAGCCGCAGCCGGCTTGGCTGCCGCGCCGGGCGCTGCCGCATTGTCTTTCCTGGCTTTCTCAGCCAGCGCGCGCGCGATCTGCTGACCCTGCTGCAGTGCAGCCATTGGCACCAGCAGCACGCCCTTCGCTTCGGCGCTGACGAAGTACACCTGCGCGGTCATCGACGGCATCAGGTTGCCGCCTTCGTTCTCCACGTCGAACAGCGCGTTGTAGAGCACCACGCTGTTCTGCACCTTCGGAGTGGGCTCGATGCGCTTGAGCGTGCCGTACCAGCGGCGGTTGTTGCCACCCAGCGTGGTGAAGTAGACGGGAATGCCCTTGTAGAGCTTCGCCACGTCCGCCTCGGAAACCTCGGACTGCACCGTCATCGTCGACAGGTTCGCGATGCGCATGACATTCGGCACGTTCTGCGTCGCGTTGACGGTCTGGCCTTCCTTCACGGCGATGGTCATCACGGTGCCGTCGATCGGCGCCACGATCTTGGTGAAATTGAGGTTGTTTGCCTCGATGCGCATGTTGGCCTCCTGCTGCGCGATCGTGGCCTTCGACGTAGTGATCTGCCGCTCGGCGTTCTCCAGCGTGGTCTTCGCGTTCAGCAGCGCTTCCTCGGTGGTGGCGTCTGCCGCCTTCAGGTTCACCTGGCGCTGGTAGTCGCGCTTGGCCTTCTCGAGGTTGGTCTGCTGGGTCAGCAGGTTCGTCTGGGACGAGATCATCTGGGCCTTGTTCGCATCCACCCTGGCCTGGGCGGTGGTGGCGTCGATCGAGGCCAGCACGTCACCCTTCTTCACCACATCGCCCACTTCCACGTTGAGCGTGTCGATCTGGCCGGAGACCTGCGCGCCCACGTCGACATAGTCGCGCGGCTGCAGCGTGCCGGTGGAGGTGACCAGGTCCTCGATATCGCCGGTGGCGACCGCGGAGAAGAGGTACTCGCCTTCCTTGTCGGCCCGGTGGAGATACTTGTTTACCCCATACCAGCCGCCAGCGGCGACAATCACCACCAGGGCAAAGACCAGCCCGCGGCGGGACTTGCGGCGGCGGCGCGGCGTGCTGGGGGCGGAGGCAGTCGTGGTGTCGTTCATATGCGAGATTCCATCACGGGAAACATTGTGGATATGCCTGGTGCAGTTGCACCCGGACGCAGCGGAGAATGACCGGTGAGTGTGGAAAGAATGTGGATATCGCCCTTCACAAAGTTTGCTCTTTCACCCCGTAGCGTAGTTGCAATGAGATTGCAGCCGTGAACAATGTGGATACCTGCCGGGCGCAGCCTCTTGCGGGCCGTATACGCCGTAGTCTGGACAACCTCGGCGTCAAATTGTTCCTCGCCATCGCCATCGCCAACGTGGTGCTGGTCATGGCCGTCTACCTCAGTTACAGCTGGAGCTTCGACAACGGACTCGTTGACTATGTCAAGAAGTCCGAGCGCGAGCGCCTGACCCCCATGATCACCCGGCTGGCCGATGGCTACCGCCAGCACGGCAGCTGGCAGTGGCTGGAGGAGGATCGCGCGGGCTGGTATGTGCTGCTGCGCGACATGTTCGGCTTTCGCGGGCCGCTCAATTTTCCGCGCGACGAGCGCAATCAGCCGCGCGGCGATCAGGCTGCGCCGCGGCAGGAACCCAGGCCTTCGAAGGACGAGCGCCCCGTTCCAAAGAAGGAAGATCGCAATTTCACTCGTGAGGAAAATGCGGTGGCTCCGCCGATCACCATCGACTGGCGCGTGATGCTCATCGACGCCGCCAACAAGGTGGTGATTCCTTACTACGGCAGCGACTCTTCCAATATGGCGCAGGCAGTGAAGTTGCCGATCACGGTCGATGGCGCGACGGTGGGTTACCTTGGGTACATACCCAGGCTGCAGCTGGTGCAGTCGCTGGAATCCATCACGGCAAAGCAGCAGTCGCGCAGCTACATAGTCATCGCCATCGGCATGCTGGCTGCAGTGCTGCTCAACGCCGCACTGATTTCGCATTGGCTGTCGCGGCGGCTGCGCGCGCTGGGCCATGGTGCCACCGCGCTTGCGCGTGGCGACTACACCACGCGCATTCCAGTACTCGGGCACGATGAACTCGCGCGCCTTGCCGGTGATTTCAATCATCTGGCGCAGGCACTGGAAGCCGCGCAGCGGGGCCGGCAGCAGTGGATCGCCGACATCGCGCACGAACTGCGCACGCCGCTATCATCGCTGCGCGCCGAGATCGAAGCGGTGCAGGATGGCGTGCGGCCGCTGACCCAGGGCAGCATCGCCTCGGTGGCGCAGGAAGTGCATCAGCTGACGCGGCTGGTGGAAGACCTGCGGCTGCTGTCGCTGTCGGATCTGGGCGCGCTCACCTGCCGCAAGGAGCCGGTGCAGCTGGCCGACATCATCGACGACGCGCTGGCGGTAGGGCGTGCCGCCATCAAGGACAAAGGCCTGCAGGTGCAGGCGGATGTGGACCAGTCGATCATGGTCGACGCGGACGCAGACCGGCTCGCACAGGTTTTCGGCAACCTGCTGCAGAACACGCTGCGCTACACTGAATCTCCGGCGCGGCTTGCCATACATGCGGTCGTGGACGGGGAGAATGCACGCATCGATTGGGAAGATTCGCCGCCAGGCGTCGCCGACGCGGACCTGCATCGCCTCACCGAGCGGCTGTTCCGCGTGGATGAATCGCGCGCGCGCGCCAGCGGCGGCACCGGCCTCGGGCTCGCCATCGTCAAGGCGATTGTCGATGCGCACAGCGGGCGCATGCAGGCTGGTCGCAGCGCACTGGGGGGGCTGCGCTGGAGCATCTGGTTGCCGCTATCAGGACGCAGTGTGTAGATTGTGTGAATCATGAGCGATCCTGCCGCGACCATCCTGGTCGTCGAAGACGAAGACAAGATTGCGGAAGTGCTGCGCGACTACCTGCGGCAGCAGGGCTATGTGACGCACCGCATCGCGCGCGGCGATGAAGTCGAGTCGTGGGTGCGCGGCAATCCGGTCGATCTGATCCTGCTCGATGTGATGCTGCCGGGTCGAAGCGGGCTGGAGTTGTGCCGCGAGCTGCGCACCTTCTCCGATGCCGCCATCATCATGCTGACCGCGCGTGTCGAGGAGATCGACCGCCTGCTCGGACTTGAGCTGGGTGCAGACGACTACATCTGCAAGCCGTTCAGCCCGCGTGAAGTGGTGGCGCGCGTAGCCACGGTCCTGCGGCGCACCATGCGGGCGCGCTCGGCGGCGCCGAAGGCGGGTGGCCTGGTGCTGGATGAAGCCGGCTGGCGCGCCACGCTCGACGGCCAGCCGCTCGACCTCACGGCCGTGGAATTCAAGCTGCTCAGCGTGCTTGCCGGCCAGCCCGGACGCATCTTCTCGCGCGACCAGCTCATGGACGCGATGTATCGCGACGAGCGCATCGTGGCCGATCGCACCGTCGACAGTCACATCAAGAAGCTGCGCCGCAAGCTCGCCGACGTGGTGCCGGGGGAGGAGTTCATCCACTCCGTCTACAGCGTCGGTTATCACTACGAGGATCGACGCTGAGCGGTTCCCGCCGTGTACCATGCATCGAAAAGGGGGATCCCCGGATGAAATACGCGATCGCATGCGGCCTGTTGCTAAGTGTTGTCCCGATGGCTTCAGTGGCTCAGGTGCCGCAGCCGGCGGCCTGCAACCGTGCCTGCCTCGAGGGCTACGTCGATCGCTACATGGATGCCATGCTGGCGCACAAGGTCAGCGACGACCTGTTTGCGCGCGAGGTGAAGTTCACCGAGAACGGCGTGCGCCTGCCTTTGGGTAGCGAAGGCCTGTGGTTCCGCATGTCCGGCAAGGGCACGTACAAATTCTACGTGCCGGATGTCGAGACGCAGCAGATCGCATATTTCGGCACTGCCCGCGAAAAGGAACGCGAAGAGACCCTCACGGTTGCCATCGTGCTGCGACTGAAGGTCGTCGACGGGCACATCACCGAGGCAGAGCAGCTGGTCATCCGGCCGGAGGGCGGCCTGACCAGCAGCGGCGGCCAGGCGCCACGTCCGGTATCCACCGGCGAGCGGGTTGAGAAGATGGGTTCACCGAATCCGATCTTCCTGCAGGCGATTCCGGAGGCAAAGCGCCCCTCGCGCGAAGAACTCATCCGGACGGCGAACTATTACTTCTCCGGCCTGCAGCGCAATGACGGCAAGGGGTACTACCCGTTCACCGACGACTGCGACCGCTACGAGAACGGCAACCATGCCACCAACGTGCCGATGCGCAACCCGGCCACCGGCCAGACAGAAGTGATGAGCTGCAGGAAGCAGTTCGAGGTGGCGCTGAAGAACACGGTATCGCGCGTGCGCGACCGTCGCTTCGTGGCGGTGGACCGCGAACGCGGCATCGTGTTCGCGTTTGCTTTTTTCGACCATGAGCAGATCAACTGGACCTGGCAGCTGGGCGAGCTGTTCAGGATCGAGGACGGCAGGATCCGCCGCATCGAAGCCATCTTTGACCGCGCACGCTATGGCACCAGTTCCGGCTGGAGCACCTACGAACAGGGCATATCGGACCAGCCGCAGATCATCCGCTGACCAGCCGTCAGCCGTTCAGCACCAAGCCGCCGCTTGCAGGTTGCCGCAATCCGGTTTATATATGCGAATAGTTCTTATTTGCATCAGGAGAGGCGGTATGCAGGGCCTTCGTCATGCCGAAGCACTGACCGAAGTCGAGATCCGCCAGGAAGCACGCTTCGTCCTGTGGGCGCTGCGGTGGTGCGCATTGGCCCACCAGGGAGACAATGACCAGGCGCAAGGCGAAATTGTTCGTGGATTCGAACTGGCCGACGCCTCGGAGACCGTGCCGAGTTTCTGGGAGTTCGCCTGGTGCCTTTGTCAGACCGCATCTTCCGGGGTGGTATGGCACGGACCGGCGTGTGGGTGCGTCTCTTCCGGCGAGATGCACGTGCTGCATGCGCTCGCGCAGGTGGCGGACCACGAGCGCGCCGCGGTGGCAGCGCCATCGCAATGGTGGCGGGTGCTGGTACCCGCCGCGGGGGTGGAACAGGTTGACCAGCTTGCGCGGCGGTGGCTTGCGCAGCTGTATCGTGCCGGCATCGAGTACCCCGGTGCGACCAGGCTCGTCGAGGCGCTCACCCCGCTGCAGAGCCTGATGGACGAAATGCCCGCGCGGCGCGCGGCGCTGAATTGATGAGCCCGGCGATGTTTTCCAGTTTGCCGACCACCGGGTCGATGTATGGCGGTGTGCTATGACATCCCCCCCGAAGTCCCGTTCCGCCATGCTGAATCCCGGTGGTCGGCAGCTTTCCGGCATCCTTGGGATGTCCGGGAAATGCAGGAGCAGGCCATGTTGAAACGCGTGCTGGTTCTGATTGCAGGATTGATTGCTGCCGCAGCGGGTGCGGCAGACAGCACTGCGCCGACGGTCGCTTCCCGCTATACGTTCTCGTGGCCGGTGGGTCCGGGCGCACCTGCGCCGCGCGGCGGTTCCACCCGCGGAGCGCCAACGGAACTGGTGCGTGAACCATCACGGGAATGGCAGGCACTGCAGCAGTCCGGCCTCACTGCGCTCGAGCGCGACCGCCGCGCCATACTCGCGATGGCCGGCAGCTATCGCGTGAACTTCGATTTTCTCGAGATCGCAAGTTTTGTCGGCAATGGCGACCGGCCGCGGCCCTACCAGTCATGGGGAACGGAGAAGGTCTATGTAGACGTCGATGAACCGCGCCACATCAGCCTGGTGCATATCCTCGACATGCGGGTGGTGGGCGAAGACGGCAAGCCCGGCGAATCCATGGTCACCAAGCACTGGCGCCAGGACTGGTACTACGAGCCGGCATCCGTAGTGGAATACCAGCAGGACACTCGCTGGGTGAAGCGCGCGCTGTCCGCTGCCGAGCGCAAAGGGCAGTGGGTGCAGCAGGTGTATCAGGTGGACGAGGCGCCGCGTTATGGCGGCATCGGCCACTGGGAGCACAACGCGGCATTCTCTTCATGGATCAGCGGCGACACCGCGCGACCACTGCCGCGCCGCGAATGGAGCGTGCGCAAGGATTACGGCCTGCTCCGCGGCACGAATCGTCACACCATCGTGCCCACCGGCTGGATTCAGGAAGAGAACAATCTCAAGGACGCGGCTGGCGCAGGTGCGACGCCGTATGTAGGGCGTGAATATGGCGTCGCGCGCTATGAGCGTCTGAAGGGTGCGGATTTCTCCAATGCCGACAGCTATTACGCCGCCACACGCGAATTCTGGGTAGTGGTCATGGCCCAGTGGCAGCAGTACTGGGCCAGGTCGTCGCAGTTGAATCTCACGGCACAGAGCGATCAGTCCGGCGCCTTTGCGGACCTGTTCGAACTGGCTGACAAATTCGCCGCCGGTGAATTGAAGCGCGATCAGGCGCAGGCGCAGATACGCGCTGTGCTGGGCAGGAACGGGGTCGGGTTTCGCTAGCCTCGCAGCAGCAGTGCGACGATGACCAGGCACAGGATCAACGCCAGTCCCTTCCAGAACAGCACCGGGTCGCGCTCCAGCAGCGGCGCGTGCCGTGCCTGCAGAAAGCGTTTGTTCGGGGTTCGCAGATCGCCCATGAACTCGGACATGGCGTCGTAACGCCTGTACGGGTCCGGATGCAGCGCGGTCCTGAGCGCACCGTCAATCCAGTCGGGAATGGCATTGGTGGGCGAGCGTGCGGGGTCGTAGCGCAGCGCCCGCTGCTGGCTGGAGGTACGCACCCGCGCGGCGTCGGCGCCATAGGGCAGTCGTCCCGTCAGCATTTCATAGGCGATGACCGCGGCGGAAAACAGATCCGAGCGCCAGGTGGGTGCTTCGCCGGCCAGCCATTCCGGCGCGGTGTATTGAACAGTTCCCATGACAGCGTCCGATGCCGGTTCGCTCGCCGCTTCGATCAGGCCGGCGACGCGCACGGATCCGAAGTCGATGATCTTCACGGTGCCTTCCTGGTCGATCATGACGTTCTCGGGGCGCAGGTCGCAGTGAAGCATTTCCCGGCGGTGCAATGCGCGCAGTCCCTTGATGATCTGATCGATGATGTTGCGCACGGTTTCGAGATCGGGCTGCGGGTGGTCATGCATCCACTGGCGCAGTGACTGACCGTCGACATGCTCGGTCACGACGTAGAGATGCCGGCGGGGTCGTGGCGAAACATGTGCCTTGAGCACATGCGGGCTCGATACGCGGCGCGCGATCCATTCTTCCATCATGAACTGGCGCAGCAGGCTCGGTTCATGTCGCAACGCCATGGCGGGCATTTTCACTGCCACCTGGGTGCCCGTATCCCGATCGACACCCAGGTAGATATGGCTGCGGTCATTGGCGTGGAGCTGGCGCGACAGCTGGTAGCCTTCGAACTCCACCGGTGGTTCTGGCAGCGGTGGTGGCGGCAGCGCCTCGGCCTGCCCCGCATAGTCGAGTGCGTCTCCATCCGGCAGGTCGTCGACGCGCACGATCTGCAGCGTGAGGTTGTCATCGCTGCCATGTGCCAGCGCCATGTCGACGATGCTGCGCGCGGCCCGGTCCAGGTCATCGGCGCTGGCGCGGATCAGGCTGATCATGTCTTTCGCGCCAACGAACTCGTGCACGCCATCGGTGCTCAGGACGAAGATGTCGCCAGCAGAGAGGGCGTGGCTGTCATGGTCGATGTCGACCGATTCAGTCATTCCGATGGCACGGCCCAGCCAGGACTCGGTCGACGAAATGACGACGCGGTGATCCCGCGTGAGCGGTTCCAGGGAGTCGCCGGACACCCTGAAGATGCGGGAGTCCCCCACATGAAAGACATGGGCGAAGCGCCCCTTCAG
>JAATEY010000394.1 GCA_015655465.1 Gammaproteobacteria bacterium
CACGCAGGTGTTCGCGAAGTTCATCAAGAAGCTGTCGACCACGCAGGATGGCGACGGCTCGCTGCTCGACCACTCGATCATCCTGTACGGCAGCAACATGTCGAACAGCGACCTGCACAACAACGATCCGCTGCCGAACGTGGTGATGGGCAGGGGCTACGGCCGCATCAAGGGTGGCCAGCACCTGCGTTACCCGCAGGACACGCCGCACGCGAACCTGCTGCTCACGCTGCTGAATCGCGCCGGCGTTGCGCTGCCTGAACTCGGCAACAGCAGCGGCCAGTTCGCAGAGGTCTGATCCGTCGCAATGACTGCCATTTCCCGTCGCGGCTTCCTGCAGAACGCCGCCTTCACTTCTGCTGGCGCGGCGCTGGCTGCCACGCCGTTTGAATCACTGTGGGCGCGCGAGGCAGCGCCGAAGCTTGCTTCGCAATCCCTCGGCCCGCAGCTGTCGCTGATCACCGGTGGCGGCGGCAATGTGCTGGCCCTGGGTTCCGCGGAAGGCGCGCTGCTGGTCGATGGTGGCGCGCGCGCGCAATCTGCCGCGCTGCTGAAACTGGCCATGAAATCGGTGGGTGCGAGGAAAGTCCACACGCTGTTCAACACGCACTGGCATCCGGACCAGACCGGTTCCAACGAACCACTGGGCAGGCAGGGCGCGCGCATCATTGCGCATGAGAACACGCGGCTGTGGCTCACGCGCAAGATAGTCGTGGACTGGGCGGCCAAGCCCTTCCCGGCGTTCCCGAAGGTGGCGCAGCCCAACAAGAGCTTCTACACCACCGACAAACTGGAATTCGGCGGCGAACAGATCAGCTACGGCCACCTGGGTCAGGCGCATACCGACGGCGACCTGTATGTATATCTGCCGAAGGCGAATGTCCTGGTCACTGGTGGCGTGGTGTCCAGCGCCGGCTGGCCGCTGCTGGACTGGCAGACCGGCGGCTGGATCGGCGGCCTGGTTGGCGCGCAGGACCGGTTGCTGAAGCTGGCCAACGACAGCACGCGCATCGTGCCGGCCAACGGCCCGATCATCACCCGCAAGGACCTGCAGGCGCAGCGCGCCATGTATTTCGAGATCTACGACCGCCTGGTGAAGCAGCTGGTCAAGGGCATGGGTCCGGACGAGGCCTGGGCATCGGGACCGGCGAAGGAATACGAGGTACAGTGGGGCGATTCAAGGCAGTTCGTGCTCGCCTCGTTCCGCAGCCTCTGGGGTCACTACGCGCCGGACGCCTGAGCCGCTCAGGCCTCCGCCGGCTTCGGCGCCGGTGCCGAGCCGGAATGTTCGCGGCGCCCTGTCTCGAACATGCGTGGTGGCAGATACGAAGTATCCAGCGCACGCACGATGGAAAGCCCGGGGCACTGCGACAGGTCGAGCGTAACCCATTCGCGCAGCGCCGAAGTGTCTTCGTAGGCTTCCACCACCGGTGATGTACGCGCCGCTTCATTGATGGAGAAGATGCGCGCGATGCGCCCGTCGGACAGCTGCACATATGTTCCCACCGGATATACCAGCAGCGCGGATGCCAGGTGGCCGATGACTTCCGCGCCATAGATCTCGCGGCAGTGCTTGTGCAGGTAGGCCAGCGCAATCAACGGCGAGGTATTGTCGTTGCAGCGGGTCTGGAAATCCCGCACGGCGCCGAGAATCAACGCGAGCGGGTGTATGGCGTCTCCCGCCAGACCGCGTGGAAACCCGCTGCCATCCGGTCGTTCCCGATGCTCCCTGACAATGCGCAGCACCTCGGACGAGAAGCCGCCGCATTGCTGCAGTATCGACGCGCTGAGCAGCGGATATTTGCGGAAGGTGGCGCTTTCCAGCTGTCCACCGTTCGGCTCCTCGTCGACCAGCTGCGGTGGCATGCGCGCCAGACCAAGGATATGGGTTGCGGCTGCCTGGGTGAGCGTACGCAGCTGCGCTGCTTTCAATCCCATGCGTTTGCCAATCAATGCCACCAGGCTCACCGCATCGCTGGTCTGCAGCAGATACCGCTTGCTGGAATGCTTCGGTGCGGCCGACGCCATCAGTGCCAGCGGCGTCGTGCTGTTGTTCAGGATCGCCACGAGGTAGTCGACGAAATCATCGACCAGCGTGGCGCTGGTGGCATCGACCGAATTGAGTGCGCCCAGCAGGGTCTGCGCCCGCTCATGCGTCACGCGAACGCGGGCGCGTGCAGAATCCAGGGAGATGCGCTGCACCTTGATCCTGGCCGTCATCGCCAGCTGCTCCACCTGTGCAGCAGTATCGACTTCAGCGGCGGCGCCTGCTGCAGCATCACCTTCGATATCCGCGACGGACGCCGCCGGCCCGGCTGCCGCGGTGCTGACGGGTGCCGGCCGGTTGCGATCCACAAACATGCGCGTCAGCTGCACTTCCCGGATGGTGGCAATCTCGCGCTCCGAGGAGATCTGGAAACTGCGACGCACGAACGGATGATCAAACCAGCGATGGTTGATCCTGATGTATTGCCCGATCTGCAGCTGGTCGGCCTCGATCGGCTCCCAGTCGCCCGTGTCTGTGGTCATCAGTGCGTCCATCCCTGTCTGTCGCCATGCGATTCTACAAGCGGGGGTCTGCACGGAAGATGATCCACATCCGCTTTTCAAGTGTGCGCTGCGTCGCGTTTGCGGGAATTACTCCTATAATCGGCCGTTCCGCAAAGGGGGATATGCAGGTGCGATCAGGATTCACAGGTTTGCTGGCCGTGTTGTTCGCCTGTGTCGCAGGCACGGCCACCGCCGCCCAGTCACCCGAAGACGAAGTGCTCTTCACCACGCGTTGCGCCCTGTGCCATCAGGAGAACCCCGCCCAGCCGGGCAGTCCCAATGAGAAGGCACCCACCCGCGCCCAACTGCACCAGTTCACTGCCGAAGCAGTGCTCAACGCGCTGACCAACGGCAAGATGCAGCAGCAGGGCGCCCAGCTCAGCGAGCCGCAGCGCCGCCTGGTGTCGCAGTTCGCCTCCGGCAAGCTGCTTGCCGCCACCGCGCCGGTGCAGGCCGCGAATCGCTGCACCGACGCCACGCCCATGGCCGATGCCGCCAGCGGTGCCAGCTGGAACGGACACGGCAACGGACCTGAAGCCACGCGCTTCCAGAACGCCCGCAGCGGCGGCATCACCGCCGCCGACCTGCCGCGCCTGAAGCTGAAATGGGCCTTCGGTTACGCCAATGTCGGATCCGCGCGCACGCAGCCGGCAATGGCCGGCGGTCGCCTGTTCGTCGCCAGCGAGAACGGCGAGGTGCACGCGCTCAATCCACGCACCGGCTGCAGCTACTGGACGTTCCGCGCCCAGGCCGGCGTGCGTACCGCGCCCTCGGTTGCGGCTTATCGCACGGCGCAGGGCAAGCCCGGCAACGCGGTGTACTTCGGCGACGCCAAGGCCAATGTCTACGCTGTCGATGCAGAGACGGGCAAGCAGGTATGGACTCGCCGCATCGATGAGCACGCCTCCGCCTCGATCTCCGGCGCACCGGTCATCAGCAACAACCGGCTGTTCATCGGCACGCAGGGGCTGGGCGAGGAAGGTCGTGGCGCAACCAACGGCTACAATTGCTGCACCTTCCGTGGTTCGCTGTCGGCGCTGGATATCAACACCGGCGCCGTGCTGTGGAAGACCTACACCATCGACGCCTCGCAGCCGCGCGCGAAGAGCAAGGCCGGCGTGCAGATGTATGGCCCTGCGGGAGGCTCGATCTGGTCCGCGCCGTCGATCGACGTCAAGCGCGGGCTGGTGTATGCCGCCACTGGCAATGCGTATGCCGATCCGCCGCAGAAGATGACCAATGCGGTGATCGCCTTCGATCAGAAGACCGGCGCCATCCGCTGGTACCGGCAATTCACCGTGGATGACCAGTGGGCCATGGGCTGCGCAGCGACCAATCCCGACAATCCGGGCTGCCCCGCGGTGCTGGGACCTGATTACGATTTCTCCGCCACACCGATCCTCGCCCGCGCCGGCACCCGCGACCTGCTGGTATTGCCGCAGAAATCCGGCCTTGCCTTCGCAATCGATCCCGCGCTGAACGGCGCAGTGGTGTGGACCCGTGAATTCGCCAAAGGCAGCGGTCTCGGCGGCCAGTGGGGCGGCGCTGCCGACGGCGAGAACTTCTACACCGGCACCAACGACTTCCTCCAGCCGAAACCAGGCGGCATGACTGCCATTCGCCTGAGCGATGGCGCCATTGCCTGGCAGAAGCCGCCGGAATCCCTGCTCTGCGACGCAACGCAGCCCGGTTGCAACGCCGGTCAGGGCGCGGCAGTCACCGCCATTCCCGGCGCAGTGTTCAGCGGCTCCCACGATGGTGGACTGCGCGTCTACTCCACCGCCGACGGACGCGTGCTCTGGACCTTCAACGCCAATCGCAGCTTCGACACGGTCAACGGCGTCACCGCCAATGGTGCGAGCATGGATAGCGCCGGGCCGATCGTGGCCGGCGGCATGCTGTTCGTGAATGCAGGCTATGGCGGGCTGGTGGGCAAACCCGGCAACGTGCTGCTGGCATTTGGCCTGGAGTAGATCCAGGCCCTGAAGCTCAGCCCGGCAACGCGTCCCAGAATTCTTCCATCTTCTTGCGCTGCGCGGCGTTGGGCAGCCGGCCATGGCCGCCCTGCTGATTGTCTTCCAGGTACGCAACCGTGGTCGTGCCCGGAATGGTCGCCGTGACCGCCGTGTGCGAGATGATGTACTTCAGGAAGAACTGCGCCCAGCTGGTGATGTCCAGCTCCTGTGTCACCCATTCCGGTACCGTCTTGCCGGCAACGCGCGGAAACATCGTGCGGCCCCGACCACCGAAGGGCACATTGATCAGCACGCCCATGCCCTTCTCCTGTGCCAGCGGCAGCACCTTGTCGGCTGCGCTGCGATTGCCGATGGAATAGTCCACCTGCAGGAAGTCGAACTTGTTCTTCGTCACCGCGTCGATCAGGCCATCGTACTGGCCATCCTGCGAGGTGGTGATGCCCATGTAGCGGATCTTGCCGGCCGACTTGTACTCCCTGAAATGCGGGTAAAGGTCGTTGACGCCATTCAGGTTGTGGATCTGCAGCAGGTCGATTTTGCTCACCTGCAGGCGGCGGAAAGATTCGTCCAGCACGGCGGTTCCGCCCGCCACGCTGCCAGCCAGCGGTGTCTTGGTGGCCAGGAAGAACCTGTCGCGATTGCCGATCTCGGCCAGCAGCCTGCCGATCACCACCTCGGATTCGCCATAGCCGCGCGCGGTGTCGATGACGGCACCACCGAGACCGGGCATGGCCGTCAGCACGCGCTTGAGTTCTGCCGGATCCTCGGTGCCATAGGCGTTGGTCCCCACACCTACCGCAGGAATTTTTTCGCCGGTCGAAGGAATCGTCTTCAACACGGGAGCAAGTGGCTTCGCGGCTGCTGCCGCAAATGCACGGCTGGCAGCAGCCATCACGCCGGTGGCAACACCGGCCTGAATCACACGCCGCCGCAGGATATCCGTATCAGTGCTCATGCTTGCTCCCGCTGTCGCTCGAGTAGCTTGACCATAGGCAGCAGACAGGGTTCCCGTCAACGTGCCTCTTGCTCCGGCGTCGGCAACGGCTGATTCGCCGGCCACAACAGCCACAGCAAGCCGTCCTGGCGCATGCGTCCCGCCGCATCGCCGGCTTCGGCGCCCAGGCCCCAGAACAGGTCGGCGCGCAGCGCGCCACGGATGGCACCGCCGGTATCCTGGGCCAGCATCAGGCGTTGCAGCGGCGCCCCGGTCGACGGATGCGAAGTCGCGAGAAAGAACGGCGCACCCAACGGCAGCTGTCGTGGATCGATCGCCAGCGACCGGCCCGCCGTCAGCGGCACCGCCAGTGCACCGCGAGGCCCCACCGACGCATCGCCGAGTTTCTCTTCGCGAAAGAACACCACGCTCGGATTGCTGTTGAACACCTCTGTCTGCCGTTCCGGATGTTCAGCCAGCCACTGCCTCAAGCCCGGCGCGGTGGCCTGCTCCACCGTCAGCTCGCCGCGCTCGACCAGATAGCGGCCGATGGCGCGGTATGGATGTCCGTTCACGTCGGCAAAGGCCACTCGCAGGGTGCTGCCATCGGCAAGCGTCACGCGCCCCGATCCCTGGATCTGCAGGAAGAATGCATCGATGGCGCTGTCCACCCATGCGATCTCGCGGCCGGCCAGCACCTTGCCATCCACCAGTTGCGCGCGTTCGGGATACGGCGTGATGCGCTTGCCCTGCAGGCGCCCGCGGATGCGCTCGCCCTTCAATGCCGGATACAGGTCGCCCAGCTCCACGCTCACCAGATCATCAGGCACTGCATACAGGGGCGTCTGGAATGCACCGCCGCGCTTGCGCGATCCCTTCAGCACGGGTTCGTAGTAGCCCGTGATCAGGGCGGTATCGCGCGTCTCGCGTTTTGTGTCCTGACTGTCCGTGACCACGCGCCAGGCACGCAGCTTCGACACCAGCAATGCGCGCTGTGCGACCCCGTTGCGCGGCTGGACCTGCGACGCCGCGCGACAGAATTCGCCCCAGGCCGGTGGCATGCGCGGCGCGCTGCAACTGGCGAGCAGCGCCGGCCACGCCTGGGTCAGGTCATCTTCGCTCCAGCCGGGCAGTGTCTCCCAGCCAACAGCCTCGAAGCGCACCACCGGCGGCAACGCAGCGGGTGGCATCGTGGCTGCTGGTTGCAATGGCACCGTGGTGCAACCCGCCAGCAGCAAGCCCGGCACCACTCCCCCCAGCAGCTGGTGAATGCGATGTCGCATCATCATTCCTGCCGCGGCGCGGCGCGCAGGTCCAGGATGATTTCACCGTGTTCCAGCACATCGGCCTCATGTCCGGCATCGCGCCACGGCTCGGCTATCCCGGCACTTACCCACTCGCTCACCGGTGTGAAATCCAGCAGGCGCTGCACGTATTGCGCAGCGGGCTGCGGCAACGGCAAACCATAGCTCTGCACCCGCGTCGCCACCGGCGCGAAGAATGCATCCACTGCGCCGAAACGATCGCCTGCCAGCCAGGGCCCGCCGTGCGCATTCAACCCCTGCGCCCACAATGCACCCAGGCGCGACAGATCCGCCTGCAGCGCTGGCGACAACTGGTGCAGGCGAATGCGCAATCCGATATTCATGGAACACACATTCCGCAGCGCCTGGAATCCCGAGTGCATTTCTGCGGCTGCCGAACGCGCCCAGGCACGGGCGGCGGTATCCAGCGGCCAGACACCGGCATGTCGCTCCGCCAGGTATTCGGCAATCGCCAGCGAATCCCATACCTTTACTGCGCCATCGACCAGGCAGGGCACCCGCCCGGATGGCGAAAAATTCCGGAAATCTCCTGCGCCGCTGTTGGCATGGAACAGCAGCAGGCGTTCAGCGAACGGAATCTGCAACGCCCGCATCAGCACCCATGGCCGCATGGACCAGGACGAGTAGTTCCTGTTCGCGATGATCAGCTCGTACATGATCAATCCTCGTCCTGGTAAAAGAGATGCGGCAGGCGATGGAGGATCACCAGCCCCATGCCCCCCAGCAGCCCCGCACCTGACATATGCCATGCCGGGCGGCGCCGGAATTGCGCCCGCGCCAGCGGTTTTTGATGTTTCGCTTCGTACATGCTCCACCTGCCGGCGGGCCGGGCCACCATCCACGCAGGCAATTTGAAGAGTACGCCTGCAGGGTTTATGCTCACCCGCGATGGTGTCCCGAGACGCCAGACGTGGCTGTTTGCAGACTCCATGCAAGAGGTCAGCGTACAACACAGCCAGAATACAAGACAGGCAGGGGGTTAGCGATCATGGGAATTTCCAGACGTGCGGTACTGGGCGGCATCGGGCATTCGGCCACGCTTGGCGCACTGGCAGCCGCTTTGCCACCGCAACTGCGCGCGGCCCAGCCGGCGGCGGCAGCACCAGCCGCGGCTGCGGCGCCCGCAACAACCCTTTGCCTGTCCATGATCTATCAACAGGCAGAAGGCGCCACCTTCAATGGCGACCTGTTCCGTGACCAGCATCTGCCGCTGCTGAAGAAGGCTTACGGCAGCAGCGTGGACCGCGTCGAGTTGCGCCTGCCCACGCCCGTGGCGGAAGGCGCACCCCCGCCGCGGATCATCGCGACGGTAAACATCTGGTTCCGCGATATCGCCGCATTCGTCACGAAGACCAAGACCGCTGCGAAAGATGTCACGGCCAGCATGGAAAACATCACCAAAGCTCCCGTGGTCGCGCAGGTGGATCAGGTCCTCTCGGTACTGGGGGACGACAGGCTCACTGTGCCGGTCGACGCTCTCTGCAACTCCGCCTACTTCGCTGCCAAGGACGGCGCCACCTTTGACACCAGGTACTTCACTGAAACCTACTTCCCGAAGCTGGCGGAGCTGTATGGCCCGACCGCCATCCGCCGCATTGAAGTCACCAGTGGGGCCGCCCCATCTGGCGGTGGCAAGCTGGTGGTGCTGAATTCAGCCCACATCTATATCCGCGATGAAGCCGCGTATGACGAGGCCGCGACCAAGGCCGGCACTGAACTGCTTGTCGAAGCGCAGAAATACACCAACATCCAGCCGATTCAGACACTGACGCGCCTGCACGCAGTGGGCTGAACGGGGCCCTGAACGCAGCCGCCGGGCATCCTGTCTCCGGCGGCTGTTCTTCCACCCGGCTGCTTCCAGCCAGGTTCCTGCAATCGGTTGCAGGCGTAGGGCAATTCTTACAGCCGAAGGCTGACCTCGCCGAATGGCGCTGGTGAATCGCGAAACCCACACTGCTCCTCGCAGCAGTTTCTGCGCGACTTGCCGCGAGATGACTTCCACACCTTCCACCTGCGCATTGCCGATCCTGGCGCTCCTGCTGACACTCGGCGCCTGCGCGGCATATACCGCTGACACCGCGCCTGTCGCATCGCCACCATCCAGCATGGGTGCGGCGCCGACACTGCTGCCTCCCACCACCAGACTCATTCCGACGCTGCGGATTGCCGCAGCGACCGGCTGGCCAGCAGGAGGCAAGCCCACAGCGGCTCACGGTCTGTCCGTGCAGGCGTTTGCCACCGGACTCCAGCATCCCCGCTGGCTTTACACGCTTCCCAATGGCGACGTGCTGGTGGCGGAGACCAATGCGCCGCCGCGGCCTGCCGATGGCAAGGGCATCCGTGGCAGGATCATGAAGGCTGCACAAGCGAAGGCTGGAGCAGGCAGCGCCACGGCCAACCGCATCACGCTGCTGCGCGATGCCGATGGCGACGGGGTCGCCGAGATTGCAGGTCCCTTCCTCGATGGCCTGAACTCGCCTTTCGGAATGGCGCTCGTGGGATCCACTCTCTATGTGGCCAACACCGATGCGGTACTGGGGTTTCCCTATCATGCAGGCGATCTGCAGATCCTGGCCCGGGGAATCAAGGTCGCGGACCTGCCGGCAGGAGCGATCAATCACCACTGGACGAAGAACATTCTGGCCAGCCTCGACGGCCACTATCTCTATGCGACGACCGGATCCAACAGCAATGTCGGCGAAAACGGGATCGCAGCAGAAGAAGGTCGCGCATCGATCTGGCAGATCGACCTCGCGACCGGCAGGAAGCGGATCTTTGCAACGGGACTGCGCAATCCGAACGGCATGGCGTGGGAACCGGATACGGGTGCACTGTGGACGGTCGTGAATGAACGCGATGAACTCGGGAACGACCTGGTTCCGGACTACCTGACGTCGGTGCAGGATGGCGCCTTCCATGGCTGGCCATACAGCTACTACGGTCAGCACGTGGATCGTCGCGTCAAGCCAGGGAACGAGGCACTGGTTGCGCGCGCGGTGATTCCTGACTACGCCCTGGGCGCGCATGTTGCTGCATTGGGGCTGGTTGCCGCCACGCATGCCGCGCTGCCATCGCAGTTTCGCAATGGCATGTTTGTCGGCGAGCATGGCTCCTGGAACCGCCAGCCGCTGGTGGGCTACAAGGTGGTGTTCATACCCTTTGCGAATGGCAAACCAGCCGGCATGCCGGTGGATGTGCTGACCGGATTCGTCAATGCCGCCGGCGGCGCAATGGGCCGTCCCGTGGGCGTAACACTGGATTCACGCGGCGCCCTGCTGGTCGCAGACGACGTGGGCAACACCATCTGGCGCGTCATCGCAACACCTTGAGGCCACACACCTCATGGGCGATTCGTTTCTGGGTAACGCCTTGCTGAATTCCACGCTGGCACGGCGACTTTCATTGCTGGTGGAAAGAACGGACATCCCGACCGAAGGCGACATGTGGGATGTGGACCGGCTGGAGCGTCATGGACGCCAGCTTGCCGACAACAGCGGCGAGTTTGTCGATACGCGCCGCCTGAACCTGGGCAGGCGCCTGCGCAGCAATGCCAATGCACTCGAATCCGCCTATGCAGCCATTGTCGCCGCCCTGCACGCGGGGCGGGACATCACTCCGGCAGCGCAATGGCTCGTCGACAATTTCCACGTGATATCGGAGCAGCTCAGCGAAGTGCCGCTGCGCCTCACACCCCGGGTATGGCGCGACCTTCCCGCCGCGAATCACCCGGACGCAACCGGCTGGCCACGCATCTTTCACATCGCGACCGAGTACCTGCGCCACACGCTGTGGGAATTCAATCCGCAATCCCTGCAGCGGCTGCTGACCGGCTACCAGAACGCCGCCGCGCTCAAGATGCGCGAGATCTGGGCGCTGTACCCGATCCTGCGCATCGCGCTGATCGACGAGTTGCGCCGGATTGCGGTCCGTGTGGAGGACTCGCTCGCCGCCCGCGCCGCGGCAGACGAATTGGCCGACTCGCTGCTGGATGGCGAATGGTCGGAACAGGGCGTAACCAGCCTGCGCCAACCACTGTGGCTGGAAGGCCGTTTCATCGCCCCGTATATCGTCCAGCTCGCCCACCGCCTGCATGGCATGGGCGAGCGTGGCCGGCCGCTCCTCGACGATCTCTCCCGCGAACTGGCCAGACGCGGCACCACCATCGATGACTACATCCAGCGCCAGCATACGCGCCGCAGCGCCAGCAACCTGGCGGCGCGCAACATCATCACCAGCCTGCGCGCACTCACCTCTTTCGACTGGCGGTCGCTGTTCGAGAGCACCTCCCATGTGGAGCTGCTGCTGCGAACCCAATCCACCTACGTCAGCTGCGACCGGCGCACCCGCGATCGATATCGCAACTGCGTCGAAGAGCTCGCCACCGCAACCCACCGGCATGAAGTCACGGTAACGCAGCAGATCCTCGAACTGCTCGGCACTGCGCAGCCCGCCGATCTGGCCGCTGCGGATCTGGGCAGCTGGCTGATCGGGCCAAAGCGTCACGAGCTGGAAATTTCCCTGCAGTTTCCGGTTTCCATCTCGCACCGGCTCAGGCGCTGGACAGTGCGTCACGCGCGGGCTCTCTACCTCGGCGGCATCGCAGCCGTTACGCTGCTGCTGACCGGGCTCGCCGTCCATCTGGGGACGGAATGGCGGGCGCTGTCGCATGCATTGCCCGTCATCCTCGCAGTGCTGGCGATATTTCCAACGTCGGAAGTTGCCATCGGATTCCTGAACAGGCTGTGGTTGCGGGCCTTTCCACCGCAACATCTGCCCCGCCTCGCCCTGGAGTCCGGCCTGCACTCCAGCATGAAGACCCTGGTCGTCGTTCCGACCATGCTGCGGTCCCCGGCAGACGCGGCGGCCGCCGCCCGGCAACTGCAGGTGCATGCGCTCGCGAACCCGGATCCGCGCATCAACTTTGCGCTGCTTTCGGACTGGGCCGACAGCCCGACTGAACATGCGCGCGACGACGAACTTGTGCTTGCTGCCGCCCAGCGTGAGATTGCTGCGCTGAATCTGAACACGGCCGGCACCGGCAGCGACGAGCCGAAATTCTTCCTGCTGCACCGGCGCAGATTGTGGAGCGAGGGCGAGCATTGCTTCATGGGCTGGGAACGCAAGCGGGGAAAACTTGCAGAGCTGAACCGGCTGCTGCTGAACAAGGGCCCGACGAGCTTTCTGCCGGCCGCTGATGGCACGTTGCAGGTTCCACAGGGAATCTTCTACGTGCTGACGGTGGACGCCGACACGCGCCTGCCCATGGGCTGCGTGAAGGATCTCGTTGCCATCGCCGCGCATCCGTTGAACAGACCCGTGATATCGGTTGCCGGGCGCCGCGTGGTGCAGGGCTATGGCGTGCTTCAACCCCGGATCACGCCGCTGCTGCCCGGCACGGATGAGCGCTCGCTCTACCGCGAGATCGTCACCAGCGGCAGCGGCGTGGATCCTTACGCCGCTGCCGTTTCGGATCTGAATCAGGATGTGTTTGGCGAGGGTCTCTTTACCGGCAAGGGTCTCTACGATCTCAGGGCCTGGGACATCGCCCTTGGAGATCGCGTTCCCGAAAACACGCTGCTGAGCCATGATCTCTTTGAAGGCCTGTTCGCCCGCTGCGGTCTGGTAACCGACATCGAGTTGTACGAGGATTTCCCCTCGCATTCGGAAGTAGCCGCAGGCCGTTCCCATCGCTGGATGCGCGGCGACTGGCAGCTGCTGCCATGGATAGCCGGCATGCGCGGTCGCCTGCCACCGCTTGGTCGCTGGAAAATGCTGGACAACCTGCGCCGGTCATTGAATGCGCCCTGCGGCGTCGCATTGCTGGTCGCGGCATTCGCAGATGGCAATGCCCGTCTCGTCTGGCTGGTCGTGGCACTGGGTCCGTGGCTCTGGCCGGCGCTGAGCACCGCACTCATCCGTCTGGCGCACTGGCCGGCAGTCAGTTCGGCACGCACGCATTTTCGCCGCCTGGTCGTCGATCTCGGTGAAGAGCTGGCACGTGGCACGATATCGCTTGCGATGCTGGCGCAAAACGCCTGGCTCGGCGTCGACGCGATTTCGCGCGCCCTGTACCGGCTGATGTTCTCCCGGCGGCATATGCTCGAATGGGTCACGGCGGCACAGCTGAAGGCAGATCGCAGCGATGCGCTGACGAGTTTTGTCTGGCCGCTCAAGAGTTCCAGCATCGTCGTGGTCGGGGCCGTCGCCGTCCTGATGGCCACAAATCCGGCGGCGTTCAACTCATTTGTTCCGCTGCTGGTGTTGTGGTGGCTATCTCCCCTGCTGGCGCAGTTGCTCAGCCAGCCGATCGATGCGTTCCGGGCCCGGGAGGAAATCCCCGACGGCCTGAAGCTCGAACTGCGCGGTGTGGCGCGCCTGACCTGGACCTTCTTCGAACAGTTTGTGACGGCAGAAGACAACTTCCTGCCACCCGACAATTATCAGGAGGACCCGGCACCCGTCCTCGCCCATCGCAGTTCGCCTACCAACTTCGGGCTGTACCTGCTTGCAACGCTGGCCGCCCGCGATTTCGGCTGGCTCGGCCTGCAGGCGATGACCGAGCGGCTCACTTCCACTCTCGGTACCTTGAACCGGCTGGAGCGCTTCGACGGACATTTCCTCAACTGGTACGACACGCAGTCCCTGGCACCGCTGCTGCCGCGGTATGTCTCCACCGTCGACAGCGGCAATCTTGCCGGCCATCTGCTGACGCTGCGACAGGCCTGCATCGGGTTCCGCGAGGGCCCGATACTGTCACCGCGCACGCTGTCCGGTCCACTGGACGCGCTCGCACTGTGCCGCGAGGCGCTGGCTGCAACAGCGGACACCGACCCTGATTCAACCAGCCTCAGGCAGGGAACGCAGGATGCGCTGTGGCAACTGCAGCGCCGTCTGGGGCGCATGGCCACATCCCTGGTGGATGCCAGGAGCACGCTGCGCGCGGCATCCCAGCAGATCGACAATCTGCTCCGCATCTCCGGCAGCACGATGTCGCAGGATGCAGCACGCTGGCTGCGGATCGCAGGGCAGGATGTGGAGTCCCATCTGCAAGACCTGCGGCTGCTGTTGCCCGACCTGCTGACTGCGCCATCGGGAGCGGACGAACGCCAGGTCTGCATGCGGATGGAGTCCGCGCTGCAAGCCGGTGCCACCCTGCACGACATTGCAGCGTATCTCGAACAATTGCGGGCCATCGCAGGCGGCACGCAGGCGACCGATTCTGCCGAAGCGCAGATTGCCCGTGCCGGATGGCTCGCTGCAGTGACGGGTTGTGCCTCGAATTGCGCGGCACTCCTCGCCGCGCATGCACGCATCGCGGACCAGTGCCGGGCCCTGGTTTCCTCCATGTCATTCGGTTTCCTGTTCGATCGCAGCCGCGGCCTGTTCTCGATCGGATACCGGATTGCGGACGGAACCCTGGATTCGGGTTTCTACGACCTGCTGGCTTCCGAGGCACGACTCGCCAGCCTGGTGGCAATCGCGAAAGGCGACGTGCCGCGTTCGCACTGGTTCCGGCTCGGGCGACGGCTGACGGGCGGCTCGCAGCGCCCCATCCTCGCGTCCTGGTCCGGGTCGATGTTCGAGTATCTGATGCCGGCGCTGGTGATGCAGGAGCCACGCTACAGCCTGCTTGACCAGACCAATCAGCGTGTAGTGGAGCAGCAGATCAGCTACGGCGCCCGTCACCAGCTGCCATGGGGCATCTCCGAATCGGCCTACAACGTCAGGGATCGCAATTACACATATCAGTATGCAAGCTTCGGACTGCCGTCCCTGGGTCTCAAGCGTGGCCTGGCAGCCGACTATGTCGTCGCACCCTACGCCTCGGCCCTGGCGGCCATGTACCGGCCGGTGGAGGCCTGTGAAAACTACCGTGCCATCGAGCAGGCATCCGGCAAGGGATACCTTGGCTACTACGAAGCCCTCGACTTCACCGCTGCACGCGTGCCTGAAGGAAAGTCCGTTGCCGTGGTGCGCGCCTACATGGCGCATCACCAGGGAATGAGCCTGGTGGCGCTGGACAATGTGCTGCAGAACCGGATCATGCAGGCACGATTCCATGCCGAACCCGGCATCACGGCCTCGGACCTGATGCTGCAGGAACGCTGCATCCGCTTTGTCGAAGCGCCGGCGCTGGTCGAAACCGACATACCGGCCTCAAAGGGCCTGGATGACGCCCCCGAGGTATCGCGGACCGTCGAGGGTTACAACACGCCTACGCCGGTGATGCACCTGCTGTCGAATCGCAACTACACGGTGATGCTCACCGATTCCGGTGGCGGATACAGCAGTTGCCGCACACGCGCCGTCACCCGATGGCGGGAAGACGCGACCCGGGACTGCTGGGGCAGCTTCATCTACCTGCAGGACCTTCAAAGCGAGAAACTGTGGTCGGCCGGCTTTCAGCCCACCGCAACCATACCTGACGAGTATCGGGCGCACTTCAACGAGGAGTGCGCCACCATTGCGCGCCGCGACGGCATGCTGCGCACCACGCTGTCAGTGGTGGTGGCGCCGGAAGACGATGGCGAGTTGCGATGTGTCACGCTGCGCAACGACGGCACCCGCGCCCGCCAGATCGCGGTCACTTCATATGCCGAAATCGTGCTGGCGCCGCTACGTGCCGACATTGCCCATCCCGGCTTTTCCAGCCTCTTCATCCAGACGGAATTCCTGCCGGAATCAGGCGCACTGCTGGCAACCCGCAGGCCGCGCAGCAATCGTGAAGCGCCGGTCTGGGCGATACATGTCATTGCGGCGTCCGGCGATGGACCCGCAGACCTGCAGCATGAAACGGACCGGTCACGGTTTCTCGGGCGCGGCCGCAACGCCAGGCTGCCGCAGGCCATGGAACATGGGCGCGCGCTTTCCAACACGGCAGGCAATGTACTGGACCCGATTTTCAGCCTGCGTACGCAGGTCACGGTGCCGCCACGGGGACGCGTGACCGTGACCTACGCGACGTTTGTAACGACATCGCGCGAACACGCCCTGGCGCTGGTCGCCAAGTATCGAACCCCTGCCCTGTTCGGGCATGTGTCCGAGACAGCCTGGACATTCGTGCGCGCCGAACTGTATTACCTGCAAAGCAGCCTGGGCGAGGCAATGCTCTTCCAGACGCTTGCCTCGCACCTGCTGGTGCCGACGCAGCAGTTGCGTGCACGCAGGAATCCAGCCGGTCCTTACGCACTCGACATCACGCACCTGTGGCGCTTCTCGATCTCCGGCGATCGCCCCATATTGCTGATCCGCTGTCACAGCCAGGACGATCTCGGCTTCATCCAGCAGTGCCTGCGTGCTCAGGAATACCTGCGCATCAAGCGCCTGGTGATCGACGTGGTGATCCTCAACGAGCTGCGACACTCTTACGTGCAGGACCTGCAACAGGCCATCGAGCGTACCGCGCGTGCCTTCATGCCGCACACAGTGGAAGGTGAAGATCGCGGTGGAATATATCCGCTCGCGATAGACGCCGTCAGCGAAGCCGAGAGAATGCTGCTGCTGTCACTGGCACGAGTGGTGCTGAATCCGGCGCAGGGCAGTCTGCTGGAACTGCTCTACCGGCCGAACATCACCCAGGCCGCCGAACCGCAGGCACTGGAGCATCTTGCCGAGCCGCCGGCGATGGACGTCGATGTTGCGGCCGGGAAGCGCCCCGATCTGGAGTTCTTCAATGGCTGGGGCGGGTTTGCCGCCGCCGGACGCGAATACGTCATGTCACTGACCCATTCTCCGCCAACCCCTGCACCATGGAGCAATGTCCTGGCGAACGAATATTTCGGTTCACTGGTTACGGAACGCGGAGCGATGTGCACCTGGTCGCTCAACAGTCGCGAGAACCAGCTGACGGCCTGGTCGAACGATGCGGTCTCCGATCCTTCCGGTGAGGCCTTCTATCTTCTCGAGGACAACGAACTGTGGAGTCCGGCGGCACAGCCGATCCGGCGGAGCGATGCGCAGTACGACATCCGGCATGGACAGGGTTACAGCCAGTTCGATGTCCGGTTCAGGAATCTGGCGAGCTGCCTCACGGTGGTTGTGGCCACTGACGATCCAGTGAAGCTGTGCCGCCTGCGGCTCACGAACCACCTTTCACATTCGCGGCGGATCACCGTGATTTCGTATGTGGAATGGGCGCTGGGCGCAACGCGATCCGGCACCAACCAGAGCATCCTCACCCACATCGACAAGGCCACGGGCGCGCAGTTTGCCGGCAATCCGGCGTTGATCGATTTCGGCACGCGGGTTGCGTTCTGTGACCTGGGCGGGCGCCAGCAGCATTGCACCGACAGCCGGCATGAATTCCTGGGGCGCAATGGCTCGCCGGAATCGCCCGCCGGCGCGCGGAATTTCGACGAATGGTCGCCACAGGGCGGGCCTGGGCGCGATAGCTGCTGCGCGTTTGCCGTGACGCTGGAGATCGCAGCCGGTGCGTCCGAAGAGCTGCTGTTCGTGCTGGGTCAGGCGCAGGATGCCACGGCCGCCGGCGAACTCGTGACCAGGTACCGGGCACTCGACGCGGGCATCGTGCTGGCGGAAGTACAGGCCCATTGGGACCGCCTGCTGGGTGCGATCCAGATCCGCACTCCGGATCGCGCACTGGACCTGCTGTTCAATCGCTGGTTGCTGTATCAGACGATCAGCTGTCGGTTGTGGGGACGCACTGGCTTCTACCAGTCCGGTGGCGCTTACGGCTTCCGGGATCAGCTGCAGGATGGCATGGCCCTGACGCTGTGCGCGCCCGACCAGGTGCGCGCCCACCTGCTGCGCGCCGCGGCCCGTCAATTCGTGGAAGGTGATGTGCAGCACTGGTGGCATCCACCCAGCGGACGTGGTGTCCGCACGCACTTTTCCGATGACCGCGTCTGGCTGCCATTCGCCGTGCATCAATATATTCAATCCACCCACGACGAGTCGGTGCTGGATGAAGTCATTCCGTTCATCGAAGGGCCGGCACTGCCACTGGAACAGGAGGACTCGCACTACATACCCACCGTGTCGGCGGCGACCGCAAGCCTGTATGAACACTGCGCGCGTGCGCTGGACATCAGCCTGGCTGCAGGCGCGCATGACCTTCCCCTGATGGGCGGCGGCGACTGGAATGACGGCATGAATCGCGTGGGCCATGAAGGCCGCGGTGAGAGCGTGTGGCTCGCCTGGTTCCTGATCACGACACTGCGGCAGTTCCTGCCGGTGGCGGAGCAGCGGCACGACCAGCAGCGTATCGACCGGTGGCGCGCGCATGTCGATCGCCTGGTCCGCGCCTGCGAGCGCGATGGCTGGGATGGCGAATGGTATCGCCGCGCATACTTCGACGACGGCACGGCCCTGGGATCTGCCCAGGGTACGGAGTGCCGGATCGATTCCCTCGTGCAGAGCTGGGCGGTGCTTTCCGGCGCGGCAGATCCGGTTCGCGCCCGGACGGCCATGGCAGCTGTCGATGCACAGCTCGTCAATCGTGCGGAGCAGCTGGTGCTGCTCTTTGCACCACCGTTCGACGTTGCCCCTGTCGATCCCGGATACATCAAGGGCTACCTGCCTGGCCTGCGGGAAAACGGCGGGCAATACACCCATGCTGCAATCTGGGTGCTCATGGCGCAGGCCGCGCTCGGGAACAATGCACATGTGGGTGAGCTGCTCGACATGCTCAACCCCGTGAAGCGCAGCGCTTCAGCGGATGATGCACGGACCTATCGCGTGGAACCTTATGTGCTTGCGGCGGATGTGTACTCCGGCAGCACGCTTTCGCAGCGGGGTGGCTGGACCTGGTACACCGGTGCAGCGGGCTGGTTCTATCGCGCGATACTGGAGAATGTGCTCGGCCTTGCAATCAGCGGGGACACGCTGCACATCAATCCCTGCGTCCCGCCCGACTGGGCGGATTTCGAAGTGCTTCTGAAGCTTCCCCAGCTCGACTACGTGGTGCGCATGACACGCGGCAACCCGGCAGAGGGAATGCTCCTACTGGACGGACAGCCGGTTGCAGGAGACACGGTGCCCCTGGTTCGCGATGGCCGGCGTCACATCGTGCAGGTAACCCTGTCTTAGGCAGGGGCTCGGCCTTCCGGTGTCGTGCCGTACTGTGCGTTGACTTCCCATTGGCAATGACTGGGCCAGGACCATCGACGTTACCAGCAGGGGCACGCCGAGCAACCACATCAGGAACAGTTTCATCTGTGCTCTCCGCAGTAGGTGGCACAGTGTCGTTGAAACGCGGCGGGGGCCCCATAGGACCAGCGGCCATCCCCTTCACATAAAGGCGCAATCAGTTGTAGGAAATTGCTGACACAGACCAGGCAGCATCTTTGGCAGGCCCTGGCTGGAGGGGCATGTTGCGGAGGTAACGCCGATGGCCTTCCCGATTGTCGGCCACCTCTTGCAGAATGATGGCCGCTGCCTTCCCCATCTGTACCTCAGCGTGGTCACGAGCGCCGTTGAGTTCCTCCTTCAAGGCGGGAGCCCGCTCCACGCAAGCTGCTTGTATTGGTCAGGCGACACGGGCTACAACCTGAATCATTCCGCGCGGACCTGGCGATGCCTGTGGCGTCATGCCTGTCTTGCGCAGTGCATCCAATACCCACCCAGGTTCAAGCCGAAGTTTGCTGTAGGAGCTCACCTCCATCTGCCATGTATCGCCAGTCCGCTCATGGATGATGTCATGCACCTCCATATGGGCAGGCCCCTGTTCCAGGAAGGACGTATGTATGCGGTTTGCGTCGCTGCGAACAGGAATAAAACGATCGGCTCCAGAGGCTGGCTCCGAGTAGTTTCGATACGTAACCGCGAATGCGCCGCCAGGTGCCAGCACTTTCGCAACCTCTTCAAACAGGTGCACAACTTCATCGTGGCTCTGGATGTGCGTGAGCGTATCTCCCATGCACAGGACGAGAGATTGGGGCGTAGCCACATGCGTTCGAAAGTGCAGGAGATCGCACTCCACGACTCTTATCGAGAGGTTCGCCCTGCGATGTTCCAGTTCTTTCAGGAGGATCGCGGAAGAATCCACCGCCGTCACCAGGCAACCGGCCTGCGCCAGGGGCACGGCGTGCATGCCAAAGCCAGCTCCGAGATCGAGCGCAGACATTCCTGGCAGGACAGGCACGCCTAGCGCCCTTAGATCGGCACGACCGATTTCGACTGCCCTGTCAAAGCCGCCAGCCATCCAGAGGTAGATGGGGCCCAGATGCGTCTCATAGTGCTGGAGCAACTGCCTGTGTTTGTCGGACGACTGCTTCACGCGATGCGCCAACCTTCCCCTGACAATGGCACCGACGCCCTGGATGGGCCGCCATCACGAGCCGTGCCTGCGAACCTGGCTTCCAGCACACCCGAGCGCTTTGCCTTGACTGCTTTCAGGAGCTCGCTGCCTATACCCTCCAGACTGATCTTGGCACGCCAGCCCGCCGGGGCACCAACCTGGCCGGCGTAGGCACCTATGCACAGATAGACGAAGCGCCCGCCTGGCTTTCCCTGCGCGGCAGGACCCCGGAGGCGAAAACTGCCGGGCTTGTCGCCAGCCACGACCTCCACCGTGAAGTCAAATGTGATGCGTGTCTTTGAGGTGCTGGTTGGCCTGACGAGTTCATCGCGCCCGGATTGCAATGCCCACAAGATGTTGGGCGGAGGATCCACTACCGTGATGCGAAGCGCCAAGGCTTCCGACGGGTTCTTCTTGCCTGGTGCTAGCACAACTGCTCCTGCTGTATTGCCTGACGGCAGGTTAGTCATACGCCACCGGAACAGTCGGGCGCCTGCACTTTATGGTTCTCCAGCCCGCTGCATGTGTTTGTCAGGCGGTACGGCGCTGAAATCCGCGATTCCGCGGAGCTTTGGCCCTACTGGCACGAACTCCCAGCCGAGTTCCGTCGTGGCTTCTCGATCCCAGATGCCGTCTCCGTAGTACGTCACGGAGTGAAATGGCCCCTCCAGTTGGCCCAGTGCGTGCAGCATGATCTGTTTGCGATCGGGGTGATCGTTGGCAGTAGCCAATGGTATCCCCTGGAGAGGGAACCCTGCGCTCGACAGCTTGAGTTCCGCGGACGCGCGCCACCCGCCGGTTGCGTAGGCTACACGTATGTCTGGTCGCTGCTTCAGGCCTTGAAAGTATCGTAGTGCCCCGGGGATTTCCCGATAAGGGCCCCTGGCCTTCATGTGCGTCGAGAGCCGGTCGAGGTACACACCCATGACCAATCCGGATAGTGCGTCATCATAATGAAGTGAGTTGTCGCCGCAGATATCAGCGAGGACGCCTGTATCCGTTACGCGCGGGTATTTCTCCCACGCATCGCGAATCTGGACTTGTCCCAGGACCTGCCGAATCGCCTCGACGTAGAGCTCGTTGTCGTCGGCATACGAGTCGAGCAGGGTACCGTCGATGTCGAAAATTGCCGCGTGCACGAGTCCCCCTACCGGCCCATATC
>JAATEY010000058.1 GCA_015655465.1 Gammaproteobacteria bacterium
ACTCGTCGCCGTAGGCCATCGCCAGTTCGTGATCCAGCTCACCGTACTGCACGACGCTGACCAGGTCATAAAAGGGTGTCAGCGTGAGTCCGACGGGCGAGCAGAAGAACGAAACGTTCTTCCCGAGTGCATCGCTGTTGCCGATCAGGAATTGCAGCAACGCCCAGCGCAGCAAGTGCAGCCGGGTAACGGCCGGCTGCACGGTATAGGCAGAGAGCGAGAACAGCCGTTCGAAGCTGACGCCATCGCGGATATGGACTACGTCGCGGCCAGAACCGAAATTCCGCTCGTATTTGTAAGTGACCGGCAGGTCGAGACACTGGCAGCTGTCGATGGCATGCAGCCGGCGCACACCTTCGGGTTGGCGCAGACGGTCGTAGCGCTCCACGACCAGCACCGGATCCGGGAGACGCTGCAGGGAAGTGTTGGCGACAGATAGTCCCAGTCGTTCTGCCAGGTGCATGCAGAAGTGCTCGTTCGCGACCAGCATGGGCAGGCGGTTTCTGGCGGGCTCGGGTTTCAGGATATGGGTGGATGCCAGTGCTCCTTCGACGAGGAACATCCTCTCGCCTTCGATGTAGACCGCGAGCTTGTCTTGATAGCCTGCGATCGACAGGCGTACGCGGCCGTCCCAGACCGACATCGGAATGTCGGCGCGTTCGGCCATCCGCGCGGCGAATTCCTCGCGTGTGATCTCGCGGCGCACTTTGACTGGGTGTGTTGCGACGGCTTCGGTCGAAAATGACAGGGCACCGGAGGTTTCCTGACCTAGCACGCGGATCAGGCCGTATATGTTGTTGCGGGCGATCTGGTGCGTTGTCGTCACGATCTCCAGAGCGCGGCCCTCCGGGAGCAGGTTCTCCAGGAATCGGCGTACCGTGCCGGAAGCCGACGGCTGGCTGCCGAACAGCAGAATATGCGGCGAGATCGAATACGCGGCGCGCTGTTGGCGCCAACTGTCGGCATAGTCGAAGGAGAACTGCTCTTCGAGGGATTCGTAACCCAGTGTGCCGACTGCTTCCGGCCCATCGAAGACATGCAGGTTGTAGAGAGTCACGGCAGAGGTGGTGGCGGCTGCCGGAGCCCGGCCATGTGTTCCTTCTCGACGATCAGCAATACGAGCCCGAGGCCGGTCAGCACCTTGAGCAGGCGATCGGTGCTGACGCCAGACTTGCCGTTCTCGAGGCGTGACAGCAAATCGACTGAGACGCCGCACAGGGCGGCGGCGTCATCGATGCGCAGACTGCTTGCCCGTCTTCGAGCGCGGATACGGGCTCCCAAAGCAGGAAGCGTTGGGGTTGCGGTTTCGGCATACTGGAAATAGGCCATCGGATTAGGGCCTCGGAGTCAATGTTTCTGGATATCCGAAATTATATAGAACGGATGACCTCTTTTCGAGTCTTTTCTGATATTCCGAAATTTCCAGATCCCCGACAGTCTGTTCTCTTCCGATCGAATATCCGGAATTCTGGAGCGGGATTCGACATTCGGGACGTCGAGGGCGCCGTGGCAAAGGCACTGAAGACGCAGGATGTACCCGATCTCTCCGCCCGCCGGCCGATACCCGATCTCTCCCGTGGTCCCGACAATCGGACGCGTCTGATCACAACGAACTTCGATCAGGCTCTTCGAGGCAGCGAATTCATCGCTGCGGTCGTACTCGCCTTGGGATTTGCCCGATCCGGAGGATCCGGGGACCCTGGACGGAATCGTCCACCTTCACGGGCGAGTATCGAGCGACTACGCGCGGGCGGACGGGCATGGGTTCGTGCTGTCCACTGCAGAGTTCGGCCGCGCCTATGTATCCAGAGGATGGGCGCCGAGCTACGAGATGTCAGCCCGCATCTGCGGAAGCCCTTTTCGGGCCGCTCGATCGCCATGCCCAGAAGAACAGGACGGCAGCCAACCACAGCACACCCACCGTGAATGCCTGAAGCCCGAAATCGAGAAACGGGAAGCTGTTGCCTGGTGTTTCGCCGCGGAGTCGTGGCCAGACCTCCGCGTCAAGAAACGTGAAAACACTTAGGCCAGAGAGCCACATGGGCAACAACCAGCCCGCCGAGAACGTGGCAATAATGATACGGCGCATGGTAGATACCCCTCCTGCGACCTGACTTTTTTCTGCACTGGGCATTGCCGATAGCCATGGTGAACAACCCGATAGCCATGCGCTTCGGTAAATAACCCGATCAGCACTCTGCACCCGGCTCTCAAGAATCAAACCTTGGGGACCTGAAGCAGAGCGTGCCTGAGAATAACGAAGAAAAGCTACAGCCCGCCGCGCGCGCCTGCCCAGTCAGCCGATCCGGCAGGGGCAAAGGGAAGATCCATGGATTTATTTTGGGCGCGAGGAGCCCGATATGGCACAGATCGACGAAGTGCCTGCGGAGAGCAGGCGAAAGACAGCCTCGTTACTGTATCCGCTATCCGGAGTTCGCAGCCGCGAGACAGATCACGCCAAGAACGATGCAGAGTGCACCGGTGATACGGCTCCAGCCGGCCTGTTCCTTGAGCAGTCGACTGCCAAACCAGGTGCCCACCAGCGTTGCGAGTTCGCGCGCCGGGGCGACGTGGCTGATGGGGGCGATGGTCATGGCCCAAAGCACCAGGATGTACCCCAGTGGCCCAAGTGCACCCACCACCAGGGCTTGCCGACCAAATTCGCGGATTTCCTGACGCAGCGGTGTGGGGTTGGACAGGGCGCGCGGCGCAAGCACAAGGGCGCGGAAGAGATTGCCGCTGTAGTCCACCACAATGGGCGAAAGTGCCAGGTACTTGACGGCCCAACCGTCGTTCAAAGTGTAGGCGGCGACGCAGGTCCCCGTAACCAGACCCCACAGGATCCCCGCTCGCGGCGAATGCGTCCGTGGCTTCGTGAGGTCGGCCACGAGCGCAATGCCGCCGACCACCAACAAAACTCCGAGCAAGGGTATCCAGCCGGGCCGTTCTCCCAGCAACCACGCCGCCCCGGCGAAAGACAGCAAAGGGCCGGTGCCGCGGGCTATTGGATACACCAGCGACAGGTCGCCGGCGCGATATCCCGCCTGGAGCGAGAGCGAGTAGGCCAGGTGCAGCAGGGCGGTGGCAGCCAGAGCGATCCATGGTTGTGGGCCCGAAGGCCAGGGAGTGCGGGCCAATATCCAGAGTACCGGGCCTGTCCACAGCACCAGGGAGGCCATGGAGTACAGCCAGACAAAGTGGGTTGAACGCGACGCCGTCTTCGCCACCAGGTTCCAGCTCGCATGCGTAAATGCGGCCAGCAGTACGGCGAGCAATGCGGCAAGCGGCATCGACTATCCATCGGGGGCGGAGCGGGACATCGTAAACGGGGCTGCAGCAACAGTCACCCGCTTCGGACGGCGCAGCGGTCATTCGATTTCGACTGGTTGGCCGTGGAGATGGCGCCTGCGGGGGCTCGTTCAGTGGATGCGACGCACACCGCTCTGTATCTCACGCACGACGCCCAGAATTGCATCGACTATCAGGCCGGGCTCTTCGAGCTGGATATGGTGGCCCGCGTGACTGGCAATCAATTGCTCGCTTGTTCCAGACAGCCTGAGCAGATCGCCTTGCAACTCGCTCCAGACAATTCGCATTTTCTCCCACACGGGGAGCGGGATGCCGGGCGGGCCCAACGCAAGAGGACTCTGACTTACTACCACCAATGGCTTCATGCCAATCGTTGTGATTCCACGCGCCTGCTCGGCACACGCCCGGATGTCGATTGCCTCTCCCGAAAGTGTCGCGTCGGGCCCGCGTCTCATCAATTTCAAAGGCATGGTTTCATCGGGGGCCTCTGGCGGCAAGGTGCTCGCAAACCTGGTCAGTTGGTCAGGATGGGAAGAGTCCACCAGCACCATGCCAGCAACGTCGCCCGGATACTTCCCCGCAAAGAGCCGGACGTTGAAGCCACCGATGGAATGACCAACGAGCACGTACGGAGGTCGAACTTGTGCTGCGGCCAGGACCCCGCGCAGATCCTCCACCATCTCGATACTCGTTTGCCGACCGGGGGCAGGATCGCTGGATCCGAGACCCGCCCGGTCGTGCATGAGAATTCGCGTGGACTTCTGGATCTCCTTGAAAACCCGTGTCCAGCCAATTGGTTTGGAGCGCTCGAAACCTCGCTCGATCGAAAGGCCCTGCCCCTGGTCAACGACTACGGCAGGCACGCCCTCGCCCTCATCGACGTAGCGCACAAGCCGTCCACGAACTTTTGCTGCCCTGAAGTCGTCAGACATTTTGCCTTTTGGGGTCGCCTCAACAAGCGCGAGTATACGAAACCAAATTCATCGTTTCCCTGCTGCTACAGCTGGAAAGCTACCGTAAGCAGCAGTCCTTCGACGATATCCCGCAGCAGGCTGGGGTGCTGCGGCCTGTAGTCCTGCCCACCCTTGGCAAGTGCATCGAGCCATTTTGCCAGCCATGCGATTTCCGTCGCGCCATAGAACACGACGGCGGATTCGTGATTGAGCAGCAGGCTGCGCAGGTCGAGATTGATCGAGCCGCACAGCGCAAGGCTGTCGTCGACCACGACAGCCTTGGCGTGAACCATGCCTGGCAGCAGGCGGATTATCGCCCCGGCTTCGGCCAGTTCGCGCAACGCGCGTCCGCGCACGAAGTCTGCCAGGCGATGATTCGATCGGGCGGGTAGCAACAATGTGACCCGCACGCCACGTCGGGCGGCCAGCCGTAGTGCAGTCTTCAGACTGTCGTCCGGCACGAAATAGGGTGTAACCGCCAGCAGCCGATGGCTTGCGCGAAAGCAGGCATCGATAAGGAGCGCCTGCGCGGTGTCCTCGGACTGGTCCGGTCCGCTTGGAAGGAACTGGGCGAGTGATTCGTCCGCCCCCACCGACGCCGCGCCAGCGGGCGACACGGGGCATGTCTTGCCGAGCGTGGCTGCCCAGTCGGAATCGAACTGGATCGCTGCTGCAGCTGCTACATCGCCTTCCAGGTCGAATGAGAGATCGATCCACGGGGCGGTACCGTCGCTGCCCGTGAAATACTCCGCCGCCAGGTTGCGGCCGCCAGCCCACAGCCGTCGACCATCCGCAATGGTGAGTTTGCGGTGGTTGCGCAGGTTCCTGGGGCCCCGCCGCCGGGTGCTGAACAGCGGTCGAAATACGGAAACGTTTGCACCCGCCTCTTTCAGGGCTCTGAGGCCGTCGCGCGGTACCGACCAGCCGCCGAGGCCATCGAGCAACAGACGAACCTGCACACCAGCGCGGGCCCGCTGCGCAAGTCGCGCCAACGCCTCGCGGCCAAAATCGTCGCTGCCTATCAGGAACGTGCACAGGTCCAGCCGCTCACGTGCGCTGTCAATGACATCCCACAGCGCCTCGCGGGCTTCGGCCCCATCGGCATGAAAGCGGGTGCGGCAAGGAGCCGGAGGGTTGAGACCGAAGCTCACCAGCAAATCTGCGGCCCAGTGTGTCTGCATTGAGATTGCCGTGGCATGTGGCCTCGGGGCGGCCTTCAGCTTGCGTTGTCCGAACAGGAGATACAGCGGCAGCATCAGATAGGGGAGTAGTGCGAGCCCCATCACCCAGGCAATTGCCGCCGCCGGCGCCCGCCGCTCACGGCGCGCGCGGGCGCTCAGGATGTATATCAGCAGTGCTGCCGTGCCCAGCAGGAAGTGCTGACTGAGAGATGGAAACCATGCGGGCATCGACGACTATCTCCCCACTGAGCCTGAGAGGCAGTCTATGCCAGCCGGTTTCACTACATCTGCCGGAACAGGTGGATGTAGTTGCGGCTCAGCCTTCATCTCCCTGGCGGAGAGGTGCCACCAACTCGATGCGTTTGCCTTCGCGCCAGACCTGCAGCTTCAGCCGCTGGCCGATTTTGTAGTCGTCGAGTGTCGCGGCCAGCTCCGCAGCGGTGCGCACCTCCTTGCCCTCGACGCTGAGGATCACGTCACCCGGCACGACAGTGTTGCGCGGTCCAAGCCGCGCTCCGCGCAGCGTCTGTTCGCCCTTGCCGGTGCGCAGCACGGCGACACCCGCGACTCCAAGCTCCCGCTCGATCGCGCGGCTCAACGCATCGTCGACCTCGATGCCGAGGCTTGGCGGGGCGTAGTGTCCCCTGGTGATGATCTGGGGCACGACGCGATTCACCGTATCCACGGGCACCGCGAATCCAATGCCGGCGCTTGCGCCGGAGGGGCTGTAGATGGCCGTATTCATGCCGATGAGCCGGCCCCCGCTGTCGAGCAGAGGTCCGCCGGAGTTGCCTGGGTTGATCGCAGCGTCGGTCTGGATCAGGTGGCGGATGACGCCGCCGTCTTCGCCATCGAGCGAGCGGTCCAGCGCCGACACGATGCCGGTCGTGAGGCTCCAGTCGAGTCCGAAGGGATTGCCGATGGCGAACACTTTCTGCCCGACGCGCAGGTCGCGACTGGTTCCGATCGCGAGAGGCGCAGGCTGCCGCTCCGGCACCGTGATGCGCAGTACCGCAATGTCGTGCGCTTCGCTTGCTCCCACCAGCGTTGCAGGGTAATCGCGGCCGTCCGCCAGCTTGATCGTGGCATCGGCCGCGCCGCGTATGACGTGGAGATTGGTGACCACGTGGCCCTGTTCGTCCCAGATGAAGCCGGAGCCAGTGCCGCGCGGCACGCTCGTCACATTGCGCGTCCAGAAGTCGACGACGCGTTGGCTGGTCGAGATGTAGACCACCGAGGATTTCCACATCTCGAATACCGAGATGTTTGCCTGTTCCTCGGTCGTGAGGTCACCGCGCGGCGTTACCGGCCGTGGCGCCGCCTCCAGGGCGGCGGTACGGTCGACAATGAGCGTAAAGAGCAGTGCAACGCCCAGGCCGAGTGCCAGAACCAACACCCATTGTCGTCGCCGCCTGGCCGGATTTGTAAGTCGGTCTGCAGGATACATTCAGGACGAAGCTTAGCGGGGACACCATGTGTAACGGTAGTGGATATTCGAGGTGTCCTGCTCGCGCAGGATCTGCGCGAACTGGACACTCTCCCCGCGCTGCACGCGCAGCGGAACGTGCCTGCGGCTGCCGGGTACCGCAGCCTTCGCGTCGCGGTCCTTGCCGTTCCTCCGAAACGGAGGCACACGATTGACCGGCAGTCCTGCTTCCTTCCTAGAGTCGGGGGCCTTTTCTGCCTCGAACCCCATTCAACAGGTAGGCAATCACGAGAACAGCGACGATCAATCCGATCGGGCCGATTCCCCATCCTGCGCCGAGACCCCAGTACAAACCGCCTCCTCCTCCAAACAGCAGCAACAGCACGATCAAGATAATTAGCAGATCCATGTTCCTCTCCAGCCAATGGCGAAATCCTGTCAGGGCTTATCGAAGCACGCCGGCTTCTTTCGGTCCGTGCGCCGGCGCACCTACAGGGAGTGGGAGACAGTCGCGCTCGCGCACCGCGGAATGGGGCGAGAGCGTCGGCCTGGAGTTGGCGAAATGGTTGGCGCTCTCAGCCAATCGGGTGCCCAGGACCATGTATATCGGATCGCACTCGAAGCATGCCCCCATTCTTTTTTTCCTGACGGCCATGTCCGACTAAACCACAGGCAATGGAAATCACTCTGATTGTCTGCATCCAGAAGTAATGTTCGGAACATCTTCTGGACTGTATGGCGTATGCGATCCGCAGCATTTGATCAACAGCAGGAGTGACCATCATGTCGACGGCCTTTACACGTACTTGCATCGCGGTCGCATTCGGCGCGGTGGCTTTGACCAGCCAACCATGCGCGTGGTCTGCCGAGCCTTCTGCGATTGCCAATGTGGAAGAGCGCGAGCCGTTTGCGTTTACGTTCCGGTTCAGTGCCGATGAGCTGGCTTCAGGCAAAAGCGCGGCGCGCGTGTATCAGGACCTGAAAAGGAAGGCTGCGCGTGCATGCACCATCAAAGTCGTGCCGGGGTCGCGAATCCAGCATGTAGACCGGCGATGTGCCGCGGAACTGGTGGCCACTGTCGTGCAGCAGGTTGGTTCGAATACTCTCGCGGAACAGCATAGCCACACGGCAGTTGTGGCTGCGGGGCGGTGAGGCCTGCGGAGCCGTGAAATCGACCAGGCGCTTTGGTTGTGCTCACACGATCGGCGTGCCTTTGGGGGTACGCACAACCACCGTGCCCGCTATCTTGTCGTGCCAGGCCTGCTGGTCCTTGTCGAACGCAATCCAGATGAAGCCCAGGCCACCCACGATCAATGACAGGAAGCAGCCAAGTGCACGCATGATGGCAGTGCCCCAATCGATCGGCCTGTCATCCAGTCTCACCAGCTGCAGGCCGCAGATGCTGCCGCCAATGGTGGTGCCCTTCAGCGCCCACATGACCGCGCCGTAAGCAGCGGCCCACAGTAACGGCATGCCCATCGAATGCATGTGGTGCCCAAACGCGTTGGAAACAAGGTTCGTGAGCACCAGCACCAGCACGAGATCCAGGATCAATGCCGCCATGCGCAACCAGAACCCCGCGCGTGGCATGCCAGCATGTGCGATGGGCCGGTTGGCAACGGAGGCCGCATCAGCGGGCGCGCTCGTTGTGTCGGCAGCAGTGGCACTGGTGCGGACTTTACCGGCGCGTGACGATCGCCACGATTCCAGCAGCGTGCATAGCACTACGCCGAGGCCGATGAAGCCCAGCAGCTTGTACACCACGAAACCCAGTACAGGTACCAGATACAGGACGGTAACGATGGCGCCACCGATCAATACTGCGAGCGGCACCGACCAGTCGTCTTTGGCGATTGACGGATTGTCCGCGGGGGTTGCGTCCGCGTTGGTCGTGGCCGCGAAAGGCCTGCTGATACGCCGACCAATCCAGGCCAGCATCACGGCCTTTCCGAATACGCTGGCGCAGAGCAGCGCCACGCCGAGAAATGGCAATGCGACAATTCCGATGACGGTCATGACCAATAACAGCGCAAGGATCGGCACCGCGGGAACCGCGATCAATGCCGCGAGCAGGGATCTGCCAGGCCGCTGCTCCAGCGTCGTCACACATTGCTGCATGGCGGCCTGTGCCAGAAAGCCAAGCAGTACATGGAAAGCCAGGAAGCCAGCGGCAATGCCCCAGGCCCAGCCAAGTCCTGCGTCCAGCGCCAGCGGTCGACCCAGCAGCGCACAGCGTCTGAGCCAGATCTTCAGGCCCTCCAGGCTGCCAGGCGACCCCAGGGAAATATTCTGCGTTGAACCGCCAACGATTGCAGCCGGGTCGCGCTTGAGCGTGCCGCCCACGGTTACCACGTCCCTGCCGACCCGCGCTTCCGGCCCGAGTTCGACATTGCCCATGAACGCGACCACGTCGCGATCCACGGTGCTGTTGACGTAGACATTGCCAAATACCGCCACTACTTCACGACCGACAGGACCGGTAACCCTGGCATCGCCAAAAATCGCCGCGATTTCGCGCGCCACGTTGCCGTCGCTGCTGGCGTTGCCCAGGATGGCGATCACTTCATCGGCGCTCTCACCGCTCTTCAGAACGGCGTCGCTGGAAAAGGCGATGATGTCGTTGCTGCGATGGCCCCGGTATTCATCGACCGGGAAGGCGTCGGTTGCGTCGTTGCGATGCAATTCCGGCTGAGTCTCTGCCGCGGGTGCAGCCTCCGCCGAATGCACGTCAGCACTTGAGGCGGTGCCCAGCAGGGTCAGCGCAGCAGCAGTTGATGCAAGCCAGTGTCGGAATGGAGCATTCATGGAATTACCTGCGAATCGAGCGGTAGACAAGGGCGCTGGCAAGGGCCAGGAGCGCATAGGATGCGGCGGCGACCATGGCGACTATCACCAGCACAGTGGTGGGCATTGCGCGCAATAGCGCGGCCACTGAGTCGGTCAGGGACGCAATGACCGTGAGCAGGGCCTGAATCAACGACCAGGATGAGCGCAACTCGTCGCCAGCCAGCAGCGCGGGTGCCAGGCTCGTGACTCCAGCCAGTTGCTGCGTCAGCAACCAGGCCAGTACCAAGGACAGCAGGGCGAACGATATCTGTACGGCTAGCGGCCAGCGGCGAAAGTCGCGGCCATACCAGGGAGCCGGATGGGTGACCTGATTTGGCTGCAGCGTGCCGGCTGCAATTACGGCCATGACACGCGCTTCCAGGGATGCGGGCGCACGACGCAGCGGCAGGCTGCGCAGGCGCTTCGCAACCAGAAGGTCAGCAGGTTCCTGATCGCGTTCGCTATGCATGGTCCTTGCCCACATCCGCCAGACTCTTCAGCAATGCCGCACGGCCGCGATGAATGTCCGACTTGACCTTTGCCACGGATACCTTCAGTTGTATGGCGATGTCGGCATATGGCGCATCGCCGAAATGAAACAGCACGAGTGGCACACGCTGATGATCCGGCAGTCGTCTCAGTGCGGCTTCCACCAGGTCGTGCCGCTCATCGACCTCGATCTCGTGCAGCAACGTGTCCGGCACCGCAAACTCTGGTCCCGACAGCGCTTCGTCCGACTCGTCCTCGTCGGCGCGACCCCAGTCACCGAAGAAGCTCCAGCGCCTGCGATAGCGGGC
>JAATEY010000016.1 GCA_015655465.1 Gammaproteobacteria bacterium
CGCTGCGCCGTTCTTCCGCCACAAGACCACCGCCTTCGAAGGTGGCATACATGTGCCGGCATTTGTCCGCTTCCCGGGCAAGGTGGCGCGCGGCAGCCGCAGCGATGCCACCGGTACGGTGATGGATCTGTTGCCCACCTTCCTGGCATTGGCCGGAACGCAGCACCCGGGAACGAAGTTCCACGGCCGCGAGGTATTGCCGCCGCGTGGGATGTCGCTGCTGCCGGTGCTTTACGGCAAGGCGGCAGCTGTCCATCCCGGGGATGAAATCTTTGGCTCGGAGCTGTTCGGGTATCGCAGCGTGCGTCAGGGCGACTGGAAGATCGTGTGGGACCAGGCCGCGCCTGATGAGCAGCGCCGCTGGCAACTGTTCAACGTGGCCAGGGATTTCTCCGAGCAGCATGACCTCTCCGCCGCCAATCCGGATATGTACGCAAGGATGCAGCAGGCCTGGGAGAGCTACGAGAAGGAGAACGGAGTCATCTACTGATGCAGCGGCAGCGTGTGGTGCTGGCGCTCGTTGCCGCTGCCGCCGCAGGCGCGGCTTGCGCGTGGTGGAGCGGCAGGGCTCCGCCTGCAGTTGCTGCGCAGGTGCACGTGCAGCGCTGCACGCTGGCGCCAACCGGTGCGGAGCATCCAGGCATGGTGTGGGTGCCGGGCGGGAAGTTCGCGATGGGCACGGATGCCGGCTTTCCTGAAGAGGGGCCGGCACTGCAGGCGGAGGTTGCCGGGTTCTGGATGGACCAGACCGAAGTGACCAATGCGCAGTTCGCCGCGTTCGTTGCGGCGACGGGATATCGCACGCTGGCCGAACGAGGTGTGCGGCGAAGCAATGCCGCCGATGCGCCGATCGTGGCTGGTTCCGCGGTATTCCGGCCGCATGGCGATGCCGATGCCATGCGTTCATTCGTGAACTGGTGGCAGTTCATGGAAGGCGCGGACTGGCGTCATCCCGATGGCCCTGCTTCCTCCATAGCCGGGCTCGAACAGTATCCCGTGGTGCACGTTGCCTATGAAGATGCACTGGCCTACGCAAAGTGGAAAGGCCGCAGTCTGCCTGTTGAAGAGCAGTTCGAGTTTGCGGCGCAGGGCAGTGCGCGCAAGAACTCCGCCGGTGAGTACGCCGCGAATACCTGGCAGGGATCGTTTCCTTCCCTGAATACCGCAGTCGATGGGTTTGCCGGTGCGGCACCGGTCGGCTGCTACGAAGCCAACCGGTTCGGCCTGCATGACCTGATCGGCAATGTATGGGAATGGACGACGAGCCCGTACTACGAACGCCATGATTTCGCGGCCAGGAACGCGCATCCGCAGGGTTTCGATCCCACCCAGCCGGATGAGCCTGCGGTCGCGGTGCTGAAAGGCGGCTCCTACCTGTGCTCGCCCGACTACTGCATGCGCTACCGGCCGGAGGCGCGGATCGGGCAGAGCCGTGGGCTCGGCGCCTCGCACATCGGCTTTCGCACCGTGCTGAACCGCTGAGCGTCGCGAATCATGTGCGGCTTTTCCCGCGCTCGCTATATGAATACGGCCAGGTGGGTTCTGAGCGACGGCAGGTTCACGAAAGTGAGTCCATACATGGCGCCAAGGCCGTCTGCCTGTTCATCCGTCAGCTCAGGGTTGCAGATGATGAACTGTGTCCGGTCGATGCGCAGGCTCTGGCGCAGCTTCACGTACTTTTCGATCTCGCCGCGGAACTCCCCGGTCTTGCACTCGATCACGAGCAGCGTTCGCCCGGCGATCAGGACAGTGACGTCAAGCTCGCGCGTCTCCGCGTTCTGCAAGGTGATTACGGAGCCACGCGCGCATGAGAACTCGCGTCCGTGCGCAAGGCACAGCGCAAGCAGCGTCGTGAGGGCGTACCATTCCAGCCATTCGCCTGTGAAGAACGCACGCACTGCCTGCGCAGGCTGAATGCCGAGGCCCAGCGTCTGGGTCTGCTTCTTGAACGAATAGCGCGCGAAGAGCGTCTGGCTGTACAGCTCGCGGCAGAACGCCAGCACATTCTGCCGTACGACAGGATCGTACTGGCCCAGGTCCACATTGAGCCAGGTGAACTCGCGGCGATATGCGAAGCGGATCTGGTCCATCAGTCCGGCCAGCGCACCGTAGTGATCGCCGATTTCCCTTGCCGCTTCGTCGAAGAATCCCGTGGTGTCAACGCCATGCAGATCGTGGGTTACGGTGATTTGCCGCGCCCTGAACCACTCACTGAGAGGTTTGTGCTGTGCTTCAGTCGCCAGCTGCGTGCTGTTGTGCATATCATCGAGACGCAGCAGTGTCGGGGCTGCCGTCGATGCACTGTCCGGCGATGACTCCTCGGCCGGGTTGCCGAGGGCGACCTTCAGCGCGTCGAGTTCGCGCCGGGCGGCAAGGTATCGCTCCACCAGCCGCTCCACATAGAAAGGGGTCGCAAACAGTGTGCAGCCCGAGGCGCATCTCGCGCACGGCAGCTTCGAGCCAGCGAGGGCTGAACTCTCCTCGCCAACGAATCCGCAGGCTGCGCAACGATAGACCGGCATTCACTATCTCCTGATTGGCGGACACTACATGGCTGCGGCCCTGGTGTGAACCGGGAACCGGTCGGTGTCTTTTTGCGCCAGCAGCCAGCCGCGCTATGATCGGCCCGGGGTGGCAATCAATAACGGGGGCTGCGATGAAAAGACTTTCGAAAATCCTGTTGGCCGCAGGTGCGGTGCTGGCGATGGCAACCGCGAATGCCGGGGTCTCGCTCAATTCCGTGCGGATAGGCGCAAAGGATGTGGCCGCCGTGGCGAAGTTCTATCAGGCCGCGTTCGGCATGTGGGAAGTGCAGCGCATCTCGCAGCCGAACATGCTCGAGATCATGTTGGCCTTTGGCGCCACGGTCGAAGCGGCCAAGGCCAACACCGGCTCGCAGATCGTCATCATGCAGCGCGCTGCCGACGACAGCAGCGACACGCTGGCGCATGTCATCCTCTCTGTGACGGATGCCGTCGCCACGACGAAGGCCGCCAAGGCTGCCGGTGCCAGGGTGGAGCGCGAGCCGTTCGAATACAACAAGACGGGCATCTGGATCGCCATGCTGGTCGATCCGGCTGGCAACCACATCGAAATGTTGCAGATGCCTGCAGCCAAATAGCTGGGGCTGCGCCGCGGATTGCGGCGCATTGGGATGCCATCCAGCCATGACCGCCGCCATGGCCCGTTCCGGAGCTGGAGTCGATCTGGAGACACTCATGGAGCGGGTGATGGGAATCGAACCTGACTTCCAACTGGTTGGGTTAAAAGGGATTCAATCCGTTTGCCTCGCGCGGCTGGACTGAATGGTGGACTACGTCGAGCTCCTCGTCCAGCTGATGGCAAGGTCGGCATATATTCCTATTGTCCGTACATTGTACGGATGATAGGATTGGGCGCTGATTTCCCAAGGAGCGATCATGGCAAGCCCCGCAAAGCGCCGAAATGACCGGCTGGAGTTCCGTCTACCCCCCGGAGCAAAGTCCGTGCTCAAGCGGGCGGCTGACGTCGAGCGCAAGACGTTGAGCACGTTCCTGCTGGACAAGGGCTTGCAGGCGGCGGCGGAAACGCTGGCCGAGCGAGCCGAATTTCGCCTGGGCGCCAGGCAGTTCGACGCCTTCGCCCAAGCCCTCGATGCTCCGGTGAAACCCCGGTCCCGTCTTGAAGCCCTGCTCAACTCGCCAAGCGTACTGGAGTGAGCGGTTTCGGCACGATCGAGAAGTTGCGGCGCGAGCATCGGTTCGATGAATTCGATTGTGGTCGCGAGGCGCTGAATCGCTTCCTCAAGCGGCATGCCTGGGACAGCCAGCAGTCGGGCGGTGCGCAGACCTATGTGCTCGTGAAAGATCTGATCGTCGGTGGCTATTACAGTCTGGCCGCAGGTTCCGTGACCCACGAAGAGGCGACGGCACGGGTGAAGAGGGGGCAAGCCCGTTATCCCATTCCGGTCATTTTGTTGGCGCGTCTGGCTGTAGATGCCAACCTGCAAGGCAAAGGGATCGGCCCGGCCTTGCTCAAGGACGCTCTGCTGCGGACTGCCAATGCGGCCGACACGATCGGTGCCCGGGCACTGCTGGTGCACGCGAAGGATGACAACGCTAGGTCATTCTATGAGCACTTCAATTTCGAGCCGAGCCCGAGCGACCCCTTCCATCTGTTCCTGATCATGAAGGACTTGCTGCGGATGGTCGGCAAGTAGCCCTTCATTGGCCTGGCCGCAGGCTGCTGACAAGCTGGTATTTGGGAACATGACTGATAGAAGGAGTCGTGCTGACTATCTTTGGCAGATTTGCCAGCAGATGATCGGTTCGCTGGGAGGCAGAAGCATGACGGAATTCCTCGTGGCGGGCGGTACGACGGGGCGCCACTGGCTATCCCTCTTGACTAGCCGGCCCATCAGGACATAGCTGGCAAGGGGCGTTCAAGGCCAACAAGCGGCCTTGGCACTGTCTCTGGTCTTTCACTCCGCTGGATGCAATTCTTGGATTTAGGCAAAGCGTTCTTGGACATCTCCTGTGGATAACTTTGTTGATCTCGATCGGCAGTTCATACGTCTGTCTGACTATCCCGATTCGGATGATGATTCGATACTGGCTCAGTTCGACTATGGAAGGCTGAGTTGGTCGGCACTGCTGCAACGTCCTCGCGTAGTGCTCTTGGCTGGCGCCCGTGCCGGCAAATCGAGCGAGCTGTCTCAGGCGACCGCTAGGCTTCGAGGCGAGCTATGCAAGTTCTACGCAGAGAAGATGAAGCAGGACTTCGGGTTCGACTACCACATGCTGGACTTTCGAGAGGCCACGGGTTTTGAATCCGTGTTCAAAGACGTGCGCACCCTGCTGGATAAGCACCGAAAGGCGCTTTTCGGGGATTGATTCCTGACGACCTGAGTACGAGAATGGCCCGATTGCGGGCGTCGTATAATGGTAATACCCAAGCTTCCCAAGCTTGAGCCGTGGGTTCGATTCCCATCGCCCGCTCCACTTCTGGCTTCGGCGTGAATACGCTGACCGGCTCGAGGCGGTTGCGGTACAGCTGCCAAATTCGATCACGGTCTCCCTGTGCCGGAAACTTCTCCAGCACAGCATCCACAACGTCCCTGTACGGCTGATACAGCCGATTCCCGAGATCCTCAACCGTTGGGGTATGTCGAACCGATCGACTCCGGAAAGTGAGGTCAGAGCGTGAAGGAGTCGCGAAGCGAGCGCCTCACGATCACGCACGGAACGTGCGTGATCAAGCACATACCGCGGGTGGTTCGAAGCTTTCCGTAATTCTACGGGATCTGATCACCAGAGCGGGGCGCTTCGCCACCACTGCGCTTCAGGAAACGTAGCGCCTGCGCCTTCTTGCCACGAACTGAACGTTCGGCGAAGTAATCAGCAGTCTTGAGAGCAGCAACCTTCTCCGCGACAGCGCTGACTATGAACTGATTCAGAGTGCTGCCATCCTCGCGGGCCACGGCTTCAGCCGATTTCTTCAGCGAAGCCGGCAATCGCAGTGCGTAATTACTTGGCGTCCTCATGACCTGATCTCCTTCAATAGTTCCCCTGGGCGCAGTGCCGTCAGGCCAAACCGCAGAGCGGCGGGCTGAAAATCCTGGACATTAAACGTGACCAGATGACTGGCTGCGCCATTGACCGCGCATTCAAGAACCATATCGTCGTCCGTGTCTGTCAACTGCGGCCGCCACAGATAACGAATCTCGATTGGTTCCACAGTGCCTGCGACAACATCAAGCAGATTGGATACGTCTCGAATCGTGGCGCCGGCGACTGCGAGGTGTTCGTCTCGTGTCATGACGGCTTCATACTCGATAAACAGCGGTACGCTGGCCAATGCCTTGAGCTCACTCTTGATGATTCGTCGCAATAACTCCGCCGAGGCACCAGTCGGGCTGCGCAGTGCCGCAACCATGACATCGGTATCCAGCGCAATTCTCATATCACGGGCAATATATGCGATTGCTGCTGCAGAATGCGAGCAACCGTCGCGCGCCCGCTCCATCTTGATCGCGGCACGTCCCCCGGCGGCTAGTGCTTCGCCACCGCCTCGATGGGTTCGGCCGCTTCCAGCTGCCCTTCCCAGCGCGCTATCACCGTCGTCGCCACGGCATTGCCGACGACGTTCGTCGCCGAGCGGCCCATATCGAGGAAATGGTCCACCGCTAGGATCAGCAGCAGCCCGGCCTCGGGGATGCCGAACTGCCCCATTACGGCGGCGATGACGACGAGGCTGGCGCGCGGCACGCCGGCAATTCCCTTGGAGGTGATCATCAGCGTCAGCACCATCAGGATCTGCTGGCCGGCGGGGATATCGATGCCGTAGGCCTGCGCGATGAACAGGGTCGCGAAGGTCATGTACAGCATCGAGCCGTCGAGATTGAAAGAGTACCCGAGCGGCAGCACGAAGCTCGCAATGCGGCGCGGCACACCGAAGGCATCCAGTGCCTCGAGCGTGCGCGGATACGCGGCTTCCGACGAGGCGGTGGAGAAGGCCAGCAATACCGGCTCGCGCAGGTAGCCGAACAAGCGCCTTGCGCGGGTGCCGATGACCAGCGAGCAGAGCACGAACAGCAGCACCCACAGCAGGACCAGCCCGAGGTAGAACGAGCCGACAAACTTCGCATAGGTGACGAGGATGCCGATGCCATTGATCGCGATCGCATGCGCCACGGCTGCGAATACGGCGAGCGGCGCGAAGCGCATCACGTAGTCCGTCACCTTCAGCATCACGCTGGCGAGCGCTTCGACGATGCCTACGATGGGCTTGCCGCGGTCACCCACGGCGGTGAGCGCGACGCCGACGAACACGGAGAACACCACGATCTGCAGGATCTCGTTTCTCGCCATGGCGTCGACGATGGAGGTCGGAAAGATGTGCGTCAGCAGGTCGTGCAGGTTGAACCCGGAGCTGCTGAGACCTGCGCTCGCCGTGACCGCCGGCAACGGCAGGCCGAGACCCCGGCCCGGGTGCAGCAGGTTGACCAGCAGCAGGCCGAGGGTCAGCGAGAGAAAGGACGCTCCCAGGAACCACGCCAGCGTGCGCGCACCGATGCGACCCAGGGCGGTGGTGTCGCCCATGTGCGCGATTCCGACCACCAGCGTCGCGAATACCAGCGGCGCGATGATCATGCGGATCAGCCGCAGGAAGATGTCGGTGACGATCGTGAAGTAGTCGGCCGCGGCCGTGAGCTTTGCGGGTTCGCCGATGGACTGGTTCATCGCGAAGCCCACGGCGAGGCCCAGCAGCAGGCCGGCGAGGATGTACCGGGTAAGGCGCCCACCGCTGCTCTTGCGCGGGGGGCTTTGGGTCGCTGGCGTGCTCAATTCGATCCCGGATTCATGCGGCGGGATGGGAAGTCTATACTCGCCGGGTATTCCCCATATCGGGATTCCCAGCAGATGTTCGAATTTGCCAGATGGTTGGGCGCGACGCCGCTGTCCACCGGCATCGTGTCGATCCCCTGGCTCGCGCGGATCCTGCTGACCCTGCATATGCTGACTTCCAGCATCGTCTTCGGCTCGGTGCTGATGATCGTGCTGCGCATTCATGAGCGGGGCGTACGCGCCGACCGGCCCTTTGATCAGACGTGGCGCCGTTTCGCTCCCTGGCTCTGGTACGCGCTGGCGACGATGGCGCTGACCGGCATCATCATGGCGATCTGCGAACCCCTGCGTGAAGTCAGCGCCCTGTCGTTCTGGCTGAAGATGATGCTGATTGTCGCCGGGTCGTTCGGCCTGCTCGGGCTCAGGCGTTCGGTGGCGAGGCGGCCGGGAGCCGAAATCTCCGCCGCCACGCGACACGCCGCGAAACTCGTGCTCGCCATCTGGATCGCAATCATCCTGCTCGGCCGGGGCATCGGCTATGACAAGGCGATCTGGGGTGTGCTGTCCCCGAAGAACTACCTGTGACAACACCGGCTCTCATCCAGAGCATCTACGACTCCGGCGTCGCAGCATGGATGCGCGACACAGCGCGGGTGATGCCGTTTACCGAGGCCATCCATGTACTGGGCAGCGTCGCCGTGTTCGGCACGATCCTGATCGTCGACCTGCGCCTGCTCGGCGTGCCGGACCTGCGGCGATCATTCACCCGGATCGCACACGAGGTGCTGCCGGCAACCTGGATCGCATTCGCCGTGGCAACGGTTACCGGCTGTTTGATGTTCGCGGCCGGTGCTCCCACCTATTTCGACAACACGCTGTTTCGCCTCAAGATGCTCGCATTGCTGGCGGCCGGCCTGAACATGGCAGTGTTCCAGCTGTTGCTGGTCCGCTCCGTCGCTGGCTGGGATCAGCACGCGCGACCACCATTGGCCGCGCGCATGGCAGCGGTCCTGTCCATCTCGCTATGGATCGCGCTCATCGTTCTGGGCCGCTGGATCGGCTACACCAGGGTTTACGACTTTTCGATCCCGGCCGGCATGCAGTTCGATTTCAGTGAATGACGGCTACTTCGCCAGCGTGCCGTACAGGTTGTATGCACTGATGCCGCTGATCAGCACGCCCACCATGATCAGCAGGACGCGGGTCTTGATGTGGCGCGTGATATAGGCCGCGAAGGGCGCGGCGAACATGCCGCCGCCCACCAGTCCGCCCACGATCAACCAGACACTGTCGTCCAGGATCGAGAAGAATGCCGCCGAGACCGTGACGGTGAGAAAGAATTCGGCGAAGTTCACCGAGCCGATGGTGGTGCGCGGATCGTGGCCGGCGCCCACCAGCGAGGTGGTGACGATGGGGCCCCAGCCGCCGCCGCCGGTGGTATCCATGAAGGCGCCGAACAGCGCCAGCGGCGCAACCTTCGCCGGACGGACATCGGTGCGCACGAGGATCACGCGACGGAAGGCCTTGCTGAGCACATACAGGCCCATCAGCAGCAGGTAGCCGGTGATCCAGGGTTTGAGCACCGTGCCGTCGATGCTGCTGAGCACATAGGTGCCGATCAGGCCGCCGGTCACGCCGGGAATCAGCAGGCTCAGGAACAGCTTCCTGTTCACATTGCCCATGCGCAGGTGCGACACGCCGGAAATGCCGGTGGTAAATACCTCGGCCAGGTGCGTGGCGCCGCTGGCCAGTACCGGTGGGGCCCCCACTGCCAGCAGGAAACTGCTGGCGGTGATGCCGTAGGCCATGCCGAGCGCGCCGTCGATCACCTGTGCCAGGAAGCCCACGCCCACCGCAGACCAGAACAACGGGTCATGGAAGGTCTGCACCAGAATTTCGGCGCCGCTGCGCTCGTGCTTGCCGATGAACAGCTGGTAGAGGAAATAGGCCACCAGTGCGATCAGCACTGCCACGACCAGATAGCTCGCGATCTGCATCAGGGGCGGCTTGTCGGGGTGCGCGACCTCCTCTTCCACGGGAGGCAGGCCGAGTTCCGCGTGTTCGCGCTCGACCTCTTCTTCCGCGGTTTCGGCGCGAGGGGTTTCCATGAGAGCGCGCAGGATCGGCGATCCACCCGGCGCAGCTCAACCCATCTATTGTTGCTGCGGGCGCATAAGCGGCTGATTTGTCGATGGCAGCCCTGCGATCCGGTGCCGTGGGGAGCGGATCGTCAGCTCTCGCTGAGCTGTCGTTTGAGATCGAGCAGCGCCGCCAGGCGTTTGCGGTGCCGCTGCGCATTCCACAGCATGCCCAGCGCATACAGCGGTGCGCCGATCCAGCCAGAGACGATCATGGCCGGTGCTTCAAGCAGCTGGCCCAAGTCCACGTCCAGCAGCCGCTGCTTCCAGGCCAGCGAGCCCACGAGTCCTGCGACATAAAGCAGGATACCCACCGGCGCGGCGAGCATCACCGACCGGCAGCGGCGGATGGAGACGTCCAGGCAGGCGGAGGTGGATTCATCGCGTGGCCGCCAGGTGCCGCGCGACAGCCACAGCGCCACCAGCCATACCAGCGCGGCAAACGCCGTCGTGAACACAAAGCTGAACCATGCGGCAGCACGGGCGCTGCGCCAGGCGTAGCCGAAGGTGAGTGCGATGATGAGCAATGTGGCCAGCCCCACCAGCACCAGCGTACGGCGGTGGCTGCGATTGTCGGCGGCAACGCGTTCGCGCAATGCGGCCACGTCTGGTCCCGCCGCGGACTGGGCCAGCCACTGCTGTTTCATCTGATCCAGATCCTGCAGGGCGTTCATGCGTGTTCTCCCATCAATTTCCGCAAGCTGGCGCGAGCCCGGTTCAGGCGCACGCCCACGTTGATTTCAGTTATGCCAAGCACGGCGGCAATTTCGGCGTAGTCCATGTCTTCCAGGGCCAGCACGACCACCTCGCGCTGGATCACCGGCAGCCGCTTCACTGCCTCGACCAGCCGGACGGATTCCTCTGCGCTGCTCAGCACGGCCTCGATCGGTCGCGCCTCGTCCGCAGGGTCCAGTTCCAGCTGCTGCAGGGATTCGGTCGGCCGGCGGCGCACGATGTGGTTGATGCAGTGATTGTGCGCAATCCGGAACAGGAAGGTCCGTTCCGAGCTTTCGCCCCGGAACCGCGGCAGCGCCTGCCACAGGGCCAGCGCGATTTCCTGCATCAGGTCGTCGCGCTCGCCAGTACTGCCCGCATAGCTGCCGGCCAGGCGTCCGAGCGCCCCCAGGTTGGCGTTGAGCAGCGCCAGGAAGCGCTGCTCCCGGTTCGGGTCCGTCATGAAGATTGGTAGTCCCGCGGCGGCGATGCTCCTTACAATTGTAAGAAATCAACCGCCTGCCGGACTGATACTGGCAGGAACCAACAACCAGATGGATGTGAGGGGTTTCAAATGAACAGCTTTGGCGTGCTGCAGGCCTTGGTATTTGAGCCGAAAAAGGCGTTTGCCGAGATTGGGGAACGGCCGCGCATCCTGTTTCCGCTGCTGCTGCTGATCCTCGGGACAGCGGGCATTACGTTCTGGTTCTACCAGGTCGTCGACCTCGGGTGGCTGACCGATCGACAGCTCCATGCCGGCGGATCCGCCAGGCAAATGACCGAGCAACAGCTCGAAACCGTGGTGAAGGCTGCCGGGGAGCACCAGGGCGTTGCGGGTGTGATCACCGCGGTGATCACCGCGGTGGCAATCGTGATCGCGTACACGCTGTTCAGCCTGTACTACCTGCTGGCCGGCAAGATCACCAATGTGCAGCGCAGTTTCCGCCAGTGGTTCGCGCTGTCGTGCTGGTGCAATCTGCCGACGCTGCTGACCGTGATTACCTCCGGAATCATGCTGGCGACCACCACCAGCACGCAATTCGACGATGCAGAACTCAAGGTGCTGTCGCTGAACGCACTGTTCTTCCATCGGGCCTTTGGCGAGCCCGGCTATGCACTGCTGTCCGCAATTGGCTTGCCGGAACTGCTTGCGATGTATCTGTCGGTGCTCGGTGTGCGTGTGTGGTCGGGCCGCAGCTGGATATTCAGTGCCATATTCACCTTGCTGCCGGCGGCGGTGATCCTTGGCGTGGTGGCGTTGTTCACGATGGGGCGTTCATGACAGGCATGAAGAAGTTGCTGGTGGTTGCCGCCCTGGCGCTGGTGATGGGCGTGCCCGTGGCCATGCGCATGAAGCGGGGCGGCGAGGCCAAGCAGGTGCAGGTAGAAACCGTCGAAGCGCGCATCATCTCCCCGACGATCCTGGCGTCCGGCAGCCTCACCTACCAGACCGAGATCCGCATCATGTCCGAGGTCATGGGGCGCGTGAAGGAGCTGTACGTCAAGGAAGGCGACCAGGTGAAGCAGGGAGACCTGCTGCTGCGGCTGGATCCGGCCACCGTGCGCGCGCAGGTCGACCGCCTGGAAGCCGGGCTGATGCAGTCGCAGCTCGCCATCGAGCGGGCGCGTGTGGGCGCCGATACGGCAGAGACCAAGTGGACCCGCTACCAGAAGCTGCGCGAGTCGGGCGTGATCGACGCCAACACCTATGACGAGGTGCGCTCGCAGCGCGACCAGTCGAAGGTGGAATTGCAAAGCGCGACACAGCAGTCGCGACAGACCGAAGCCTCGCTGAAGGAAGCGCGCGAGCAGCTGGCCAAGACCGAGCTGCGCGCGCCGATATCCGGTCGCCTGACTGCGGTGAAGATCAAGATCGGCGAGACCGCCGTGCCCAGCGCCACCAGCATTGCCGGCTCCGACCTGCTGGTGATTGCCGACACCACCAATCTCTACGCCGAAGTGAACGTCAATGAAACGGACGTGGCGCGCGTGGTGCCCGGGCAGCAAGCGCGCATCGTTCCCGCCGCCTTTCCGGACAAGTCATGGCAGGGCTCGGTTGAAACCGTCGCCGTGTCGCCAGTGCAGGTGCAGGGCCAGGGCAAGAGCTATCTGGTGAAGATTCGCCTGACCAAGTCCAGCGACCTCCAGTTCCACACCGGCATGAGCTGCCGCGCAGAGATCGAGACCCGTGGCACCGATGCCACGCCGGTCACGGCGGTGCCGGTGCAGGCCGTGCAATACGAAGATGCGCAGGAGCGCGACGAAAAAGCCAAATCGGGCATTTTCGTCATGGTCAACGGCAAGGCGGTCAAGCACGAGGTGGAAGCCGGCATCGCTGACGACACCTACGTGGCCATTTCAAAAGGCGTGAAAACAGGCGAACAGATCATCACCGGCCCCTCGAAGGTGCTGCGTTTCCTGCATGATGGCGATCGTGTGAGCGTTGTGGCTGCCGACGCCGATGCGTCCGGCGACAAGCCAGGGGTCAAAGGAAAGGATTCCAAAGCCCCTGCCAAAACGCCGTGATCGAACTCTCGCACATTTCCAAGCGCTACCAGCTGGGTGGCCAGGAATACCCGGCGCTCGACGATGTGTCCCTGTCGATCGCCCGCAATGAATTCCTGGCGCTGACCGGCGCTTCTGGCTCCGGCAAGTCCACGATGATGAATGTGCTGGGCTGCCTCGATACGCCCACCAGCGGCACCTATTCGCTCGATGGCGAGCAGGTGGCCGGGCTCGACGACGAGCAGCTGGCCTCGGTGCGCAATCGCAAGATCGGCTTCGTGTTCCAGAACTTCTACCTGATGCCGCGCATGACCGCGCTCGACAACGTGGCGCAGCCGCTGATCTACCGCGGTATCGGGCCGGCGAAGCGGCGCGTGCATGCGCGCACGGCGCTGGAGCGCGTGGGGCTGGGTGATCGCACGCTGCATCGGCCCAATGAAATGTCCGGCGGCCAGCGGCAGCGTGTGGCCGTTGCGCGCGCCTTGGTCGGGCACCCGGAACTGCTGCTGGCGGATGAGCCCACCGGCAATCTCGACAGCCGCACGGCAAAGGAAATCATGGATCTGTTCAGGCAGCTGCACGATGAAGGCCAGACCGTGGTGATCGTGACGCATGATCCGGGCATCGCGGCCTGCTGCAGGCGCCTGGTGCGGCTGCACGACGGAAAGATTGCCGAGGACCGCGATGTCTGAGCTGGTCGACGACGCGGGCGCATCGCGCCGCCTGGTCTACGCGCTGCAGGAAGGACTGCGTTCGGCGCTGGGCAGCATTCTGGCGCATCGCCTGCGCAGCTTTCTCACCATGCTCGGCATCATCATCGGCGTGGCTTCGGTCATCTGCGTCATTGCGCTGGTGCAGGGCCTGTCGAGCTCCATCACCAGCCAGTTCGCGGGCCTGGGCTCCACCACGCTGACGCTGCAGGCGGATACGCCCATCGAGGACCGCTTGCGTGGCAAGGTGAACCGGCTGCGCCTTGCCGACGTGGACGAGTTGCGCTTCCGCATGGACGGCATTTCCTACATCACGCCTATCGTCCCCGTGTCGGTGGGCCAGGCATCGTATGGCGATCGCACTGCCGCGGGCCAGTTCATGGGCACCACGCAGAGCCTGCAGGATGTGCAGCAGCTGTTCGCGCGCACCGGGCGCTTCATCACCAACAGCGATGACGACAGCCGCCGTCGCGTGGTGGTGCTTGGCGAACAGATCCGCAAGGACCTGGAACTGCCCGAGAAACCGGAGGGCACGTTCATCCAGATCGGCCGCGAATGGTTCAAGGTGGTCGGCGTGATGGAATCGCGCGGCATGGTGTTCGGCCAGAACCTCGACCGCTTCCTGCTGATGCCCTACCAGACGGCACTGTCATTCGGCAGCGCGCAGGTGCGGCCGGACTTTTCCGTGACCTTCGTGGTGAACGATCCGGATGCGGTCCAGA
>JAATEY010000102.1 GCA_015655465.1 Gammaproteobacteria bacterium
GTCGTGGGGCTGGGATTGAACATGGCACTGGGCAGCCAGCTGCGCGAGCGCATCGATGCCAGCGGCAATCATCCGGTCGATCTGTGTTCGCTGGCGCAGGCCGGTGCAGTGCCAGCACGCAATGCGCTGGTCGCCGCCCTGCTGCATCACGGTGTCACGGTGATGCAGGAGTTCACGCAAGATGGATTTTTGCCATTCTGCGATGAGTTCAGCCGGGCCGATGCCTTGCGCGACCGGCCCGTCGACGTTCAAGGTGGCGCGGCCATCGCCGCCGGCATTGCGCGCGGCGTCGATCCGGATGGCGCGCTGCGCGTGGAGCACGGCGGCAGCATCCATCGCATCATTGGTGGCGAAGTATCAGTACGGGCGGGCAGTTCATGAACACATTGTTGTTCGACGCGGGCAATTCCCGCATCAAGTGGGCGCTGGTGCGCGACGGCCGGCTGGGCGCATTGCAGGCTGCGGCGCTGGATGACATCACCGCGTTGCAGCGCTGGCTGGCGCGCACTGCGCAGATCAACCGGGCGGTAGGTGTATGCGTGGCCGGCGCGGCGTATGAACGCCTGCTTAAGGCCGAGCTGCGGCGCGTCCACCACCCCCCACCGGAATTCGTGAAGAGCAGCGATACCGCCGCCGGTGTGCGCAACGGCTATCGCGAGCCCGCGCAACTGGGCGACGACCGCTGGGCAGGTGTCGTGGCGGCATGGCATCGCGCCGGGTGTTATCGCACCGTCTGTTCAGTGAGCGTGGGCACGGCGCTCACCATCGACCTGGTCGATGGCGACGGCCATCATCGTGGCGGCCTGATTGCACCGGGTCCGGAGATGATGCTCGGCTCGCTGCTGGGCAAGACCCACGGCATTGCAGAACGCGCGGCGCCCGATGGCACGCGTCGCCGCCGCAAGCCGGCGGACACGCAACGCCCCATTGTCAGGCCCCTGGCCGACAACACCCGCCAGGCCATCGAAGCCGGTTGCCTCACCGCGGCCGCCGGCCTGATCGATCGCACCATCAACCAGCTCACCCGCGAGCTGGGCGTGCGGCCGGTGGTGTTCATCACCGGCGGCGGCGCAGATGTGGTGCGGCCGCTGCTCAAGGGCGCGAGCAAACCCTGTCCGGAACTGGTGTTGCGCGGCGTCGCCGCCATCGCCGAAGTGCCCATCCGTCGCCGGGCTTGATACGCTCGGGCCATGATCCGCATCTTCGTCCTCGTGCTGCTGGCCCTCAACCTGCTCTATCTGGGCTGGTCGCAATGGATCAGCGGCGATCGCACGCAGCTGACTGCGGTGGCCACCAGCGCAAGACCGGCGCCACCTCCGGCACCCGCAGCGCCAGCCGGCCCACCGCCCTGCTCCACGCTCGGACCGTTCACCGATGAGCCGGAGGCACTGCAGGTGAAGCAGAAGCTCGAGGCCGCCGGCTGGGACGTGCTGCGCCGTGAGGCCAGCGAAACGCTGCATGAGGGCTGGTGGGTGCATGTAGACAACGCCGACCTGAAGCAGCAAGCCCGGGTACTCGACACCCTGCACCGTGCCGGCATGCGCGATGCCTTTGCCCTGCCCGACGATTCCGCACTGCGGGTTTCAGCGGGCATCTTTTCCGGGGAAGACCGCGCCAAGGATCGCGCTGCGCAGGTGCAGAAGCTGAAACTCGATGCGGTGGTCAGCGAGCGCCTGCGGGAGCAGGCGGTGATCTGGTTCAACGTGCCCGGCGTGGCGCGCGAAAGCATGAGCGATGGCCGCCTGGCCACGGCCGGCATTGCGCTGGACAAGTTGCGGGTGGAGGCCTGCCCGCCCGAGGCACCGGTCGCACCTGCCGAGCCCGCCGCGGATATAATCCCCGCCCCCTGACGCCCCCAAAGCATTGTGGTGATGCAGCGGTTTTGTAAACCGCAGAGCTTGGTTCGATTCCGAGTGGGGGCAATGGCCTCCCGTTGCACAACAACGGCCGCTTCGTCCGCCTGGCTTTCTACAGGTCCACTACCGAGCGAGGTATTACCAGAGTTTGGTGTCATCGGAATATCTGCCCTTTGGCTCTTTGAACATTGACTATGACTTCAGTCAGCGAGAATTTGTTGATTAGGCCACCGGCTTCGTGGTGAACGGAAGCGGCGCACGACCCTCAAAACTGGAACAAGTGCTACAAAAGTAAGATCAACTGGTAGATCGCGACACCCTGCCTGCTTATGCAACGCGCCTGTTCTTCGCCGAGAGAGTTGAAACGCCCGATGCACGAATACGCTCGTACATCGCGTCTGGCGCCAGATCAATGCCGCCAGGCCATGTGAGCGCGCCGTGTTCAAGATAGACACCCGAGAACATGTGCTCATCGCACAACGGGTCGAAACCATCACCCAGTGGACCCTGCGACAAGCGCGGCTCAAGATCCGCGATGCGGGATATGCCTTCGGCAAACGCAACTTCGATCTTGACA
>JAATEY010000114.1 GCA_015655465.1 Gammaproteobacteria bacterium
ATCATGCGTAAATCATTTGAAGTTGGCGCCTCGACGCGCGACGACCAGGGCAAGGGTGCGAGCCGCCGCCTGCGTCGCACGGGCAAGGTGCCTGGCATCCTTTATGGCGGCAAGGGCGAACCCTCGAACATCACGCTGGACCAGCTGAAGCTGCTCAACGTGATCGGTGACGAGAAGTTCTATTCGAGCATCGTCACACTGAAGCTGGATGGCAAGGATACCCAGGCCATCGTGAAGGATGTGCAGCTACATCCGGCGAAGAACCAGGTGCTGCATGTGGACCTGCAGCGCGTGCTGGCCGACCATCCGATCCGCCTCCACCTGCCTATCCACTTCCTGAACGAGACCACCTGCCCGGGCGTGAAGACGCAGGGCGGCCTGGTGTCGCATCTGCGCACCGACGTGGAGATTTCCTGCCTGCCGAAGGACCTGCCGGAGGCGCTGGAAGTCGACATGGCCGGCATGAACCTGGGCGATACGGTGTACCTGAAGGACATCAAGCTGCCGGCAGGCGTGACGATTCCGGAACTGAACCAGGGTCGCGAAGTACCGGTGGTGTCGATCCACGCGCCGCGTGCGGAAGAGCCGGAGGTGGTGGCGGCGGAAGCGGCCGCTGCTGCAGTGCCGACTGCGGGCGACGCGAAGAAGGCTGCCGACGCCAAGGCCGGCGATGCCAAGTCTGGCGATGCCAAGGCCGGCGAGGCGAAGAAGGAAGGAGCTGGCAAGAAGTAATCCGCATGCGGATTGCTTTCTCCATGCCGCGTTGAACGGACATGCCCGGACTCGCGATCAAACTCATCGTGGGTCTGGGCAATCCCGGGCGCGAGTACGAAACCACCCGGCACAATGCCGGGTTCTGGCTGGTGGAAGAGCTGGCGCGGCGCCATGGCGGAAGCTTCCGCCTGGAGCCGCGTTTCCGCGCCGAGCTGGCGCGGGTGCAGATCGGGGGCCAGGAACGCTGGCTGGTCAAGCCGCAGGATTTCATGAACAACAGCGGCCGGGTGACGGCTGCTGTCGCCGCGTTCTACAAGGTCGATGCGCCAGCGATCCTGGTCGCGCACGACGAACTCGACCTGCCGCCTGGAGCATTGCGCCTGAAATCAGGTGGTGGCGCTGGCGGCCACAATGGCCTGAAGGATCTCATCGCGCAGTTTGGCGATGGATTCTGGCGGCTGCGGATTGGTATCGGGCATCCCGGCTCGCGCGAGCTGGTGACGCCGTATCTGCTGGGGCGTACCAGCAGTGAGGAGCGCATCCCGCTTGATCTGGCCGTGCGGGCTGCGGCGGATGCAGTGCCCGACATCTTCGAACATGGTGCTGAACGCGTGATGCAGCAGCTGCATACGCGCCAGGAATAGGAAAAGGATTACGGTCATGGGTATCAAGTGTGGAATCGTCGGCTTGCCGAATGTGGGCAAGTCCACGCTGTTCAACGCGCTGACGCGGGCGCAGATTGCGGCGGAGAACTATCCGTTCTGCACCATCGATCCGAACGTGGGCGTGGTGGGTGTGCCGGATCCGCGGCTGGCGCAGCTTGCGGCCATCGTCAAACCCGAGCGGATACTGCCGGCGGCGGTGGAGTTCGTGGATATCGCGGGGCTGGTTGCCGGGGCCTCGAAGGGCGAGGGGCTGGGCAACAAGTTCCTGGCGCATATCCGCGAGACGGATGCCATCGCGCATGTGGTGCGCTGTTTCGTGAACGACGACATCGTGCACGTGGCGGGCAAGGTGGATCCCATCTCCGATATCGATGTCATCGACACCGAACTGGGGCTGGCGGATCTTGCGAGCGTGGAGAAGGCTGCGGATCGCGCGGCGAAGCTGGCGAAGACCGGCGACAAGGAGTCGTTGCGCACTCGCGATCTGCTGCAGCGGCTGCGCGAGCATCTGAACAATGGCCAGCCGGCGCGCTCGATGACGCTGACAGTTGAAGACCGCGCAGACCTGCGCGAGCTGCATCTGCTGACGCTCAAGCCCATCATGTATGTGGCAAATGTGCACGAGACGGGCTTCACCAATAATCCGCAGCTGGATGCAGTGAAGGCGCGCGCCGCGAAAGAGGGTGCGGTGGTGGTGGCTGTCTGCGCTGCCATGGAAGCGGAGATTGCGCAGCTGGAAGACGATGAGCGGGCGGAGTTCCTGAAGGATATGGGGCTGGCGGAACCTGGCCTGGACCGCGTGATCCGCGGTGCCTACGAACTGCTGGGACTGCAGACCTATTTCACCGCGGGCGTGAAGGAAGTGCGGGCGTGGACGATACGGGCCGGTTCAACCGCACCACAGGCCGCCGGCGTGATCCATACCGACTTCGAACACGGGTTCATCCGGGCCGAGGTGATCGGCTTTGCCGACTACCTTGCCTGCAAGGGTGAGGCGGGTGCGAAGGAAGCGGGCAAGCTGCGGCTGGAAGGCAAGGAGTACATCGTCCGTGAGGGCGATGTCATGCACTTCCGCTTCAACGTCTAGGCGCTGACCGACACCATCCGGCCGGCGGGGGGAGCCACGGTGCCGCGCGCCGTGCCGCGCGATTCGTAGGTTCTGGAGCCGGCATTGCTGCCGTTCATCATGTCCAGCATGCCGCTGAGGCGGTTCAGGCGCGCATTGACCAGCGCGCCGTTGCGATCGTTCTGTTCCCGGCACAGCTGTGCCTGACGCGATGCAGCCGCATGGGCGGTGGCCAGCGTGGCGGCGGGGTCGCACCATTTGAGCATGGCGCCCAGGCCAAGATGATCGGCACTGTACCCAAGCATGCGGCACAGGCTGCGACGCTCCTGGTCGACGCGCGCCAGCGACGCCACGGAATTCTGCCGCGCGTCGGCGGCCTGCTCCAGGCCTTCCACATCATTGGCGACCAGCAGTTCGTGTTCGTGCTGCAGTTGCCGGGCCAGCAGGCCGAGGAGATTGGTTTCGTCAGCCAGCATGCGGGCCAGCTGGGTGAGGCAGGTTTGTGGCTCCATCGCTGTCATTACTTCAGGGAGCTGCTTTCGCGCGGATTGGCGCGGCGCAGATCGCTTTCCAGGTGCAGCAGCCTGTCGGCAATGCGCTGCGGCTGGATCTGGTATTCGCCGCTGTCCAGGCGCCGCCTGACGGCGGCGACGCGCTGTTCGTCAACGGCCGGCAGCGAGTGCAGGGACTGTTCGATCGCGGCAAGGCTGCGCGCCGCCCCGGTGAGCTGCACATCCGATTCGGAATCCACGCTGCCCGCCGGGGTTGCCACCTGGTCCTGGCGCTTCTGCGTGGTAGCCACCCGCGCCACACGCACGGATTTGGCATCCATACTTTCGATCTTGGCGGGCACCGCGATGTCTCCAGGTAGTTTCATTTCAGTCCCTTCACCTTGCGTAACGGCTGGCTGTCGCGGATCTTGAGGGGCAAATCACTATAGAACCGGGGGGCGTGGAATATGTTGCACAGGCGCACATTTTCTACAGGCTCACCCGCACGCGGTCGCTCGACTCCACCTGGCCTTCCACGATCTTGCGGGAGGACAGGTTCAGCACGCGAACCCGGCCCGCGGCCGTGGCGTCGGCAATGGCCTCGCCCTGGGCGCGCACTTCGAGCCCGCCCACGCTCGCGACGAGGGTCACGCGCTGGCCGCGCTTTACCAGTATGTCGGCCGCCAGCAGGTCGGTGCTGAGCGCGGTGCCGGGGCTGACGGCTGTTTTCAGATGGCGGCCAGACAGCTGATCCGCATGCGTCAGATAACTGGTGGCGATGCCCGGTACGCGCCGCAACTGCAGCTCGACGTCGGTGGCAGCGGGGCTGCTGTTGCGGGCTGCGGCTGCGCGCATCACCAGTACCTTCAATTCGGTTTCCACCGCCACATGCACGTAGATGGTCCAGGCGGGCGCAGCGCAGCGTATGCCAACGGTCATGTTTGCCGACACCTGGGTGGCGGCGGGCATGATGCCCTGCAGCTCACCGGTGCAGCGTTGCAGGCGCAGCCGCGGGTCCAGAGCGCTGGCAGTGACATGTGGCACTGCATCGCCATCGGAGCTGCGCAGGCGTTCCGTGAGCAGGTTCTCGGCGGCGCGCCGCAGGGCATCCACCGGCTGCAGGCTTTCGGGTTCGGCCCGGGCGCCCGCCGCTGCCATGAGAAGTGTCAGAAAGCAGGCGCAGTGACGTGATGTTCGAGTCATGGGTTTCACTGAAGCAAGCCGCATGCCATCGCGTTGCGCAAGCAGTTGCTCAAGTTTCACTGCATGCCGGCCGATAAGGATTGCAGGCGACACGCGGCAATCGCGGCGCCGCTTCACCGCGTGGCGGCAATCTCCCGCCGCGCGGCTGTGATCTGCATCACGCAGTTCCACGCCCGCAGCCCTGCCTGACTGCGGATCCCGCCTGTTTGCAGCATGTGGCACGGCGGTTGCTCTGTATCCCTCGCAAGACGGATTTCTGACGGAGCAACGGTGGCGATCAATCTCGATTCGTATCTGGGCGTGCATGCTACGGCACTCAGGTTGCGTGAACAGCGCACCGAGTTGCTGGCGCGCAATCTCGCCAATGCGGATACGCCTGGCTACAAGGCGCAGGACCTGGATTTCCGCGCTGCCATGGCGGCTACCTCTGCGCCCGCGGACGCGTCCGGTGCATTGCGTGCCACGCAGCCGGCGCATATCGCTGCGGCGGGCGCTGCTGCGCTGGATCCCGGCAGTACCGAAGCCTTCCTGCGCTATCGCACGCCGCTGGCACCATCGCTGGATGGCAATACCGTGGATGCACAGCTGGAACAGGCGGCCTTCGCGGAGAACGCGGTGCGCTACCAGGCGACGCTGTCCTTTCTTTCCACCAAGTTCCGCTCGTTGATGACGGCCATCACCGGCCAGTAACGACAAGGAGTACTTGAATGTCATCGTTCAGGGTTTTCGATATCGCAGGTTCGGGCATGTCCGCGCAGTCCGTGCGGCTCAATACCGTGGCCAGCAACCTCGCCAACGCCGAGAGCGTCAGCGGCGACGCGAAGACTGCATATCGCGCGCGTCATCCGGTGTTTGAAGCGGTACGCGCGCAGCTGGCCGGCCAGCAGGGCGACCCGGGCACCGCAGTGCGTGTGGCCGGCATCGCCGAAGACACCAGGGCGCCTGAAATGCGCTACCAGCCCGGCAATCCGCTGGCGAATGCCGACGGCTATGTGTTTGCACCGAACGTCAATGCGGTCGAGGAGATGGTCGACATGATCAGCGCTTCGCGGGCCTACCAGAACAATGTGGAGATCATGAATACATCCAAGGATCTGCTCCTCGCCACACTGCGGTTGGGCCAGTAATCATGGCCGTCAACCCAGTCACCGCCAACCAGGCCGCAGGCGCGGCGTCCGGCAGCGTCGCCAGCAAGGACAAGCTCGGCCAGGCGCAGTTCATGCAGCTGATGATTGCGCAGCTGCGCAACCAGGACCCCACCAAGCCGATGGATCCTTCCGAATTCCTGGGCCAGCTGGCGCAGTTCGGTACGGTATCCGGCATCCAGGACATGCAGACCTCGCTGAATTCGTTGTCCGACGCGTTGCGTTCTTCGCAGGTGCTCGGCGGCACCAATCTGGTTGGCCACAATGTACTGGCTGCCGCAGACACCGCCACGCTGGGCGCGACCGGCGACGTGCAGGGTTCCGTTGCCATTCCGGAAGGTGCCAGCGCCGCCGTACTGGTCGTGACCGATGCCAGCGGACAGCTGATCCGGCGCATGCCGCTGTCGACCCAGCAGGGCGAGAACGCGTTTACCTGGGACGGCACCACCGATCTGGGTGCGCGTGCTCCCGCCGGCAGCTACACCATCAGTGCGCTGGCCAGCGCGGGCGGCGCGGACGAACAGCTGGAAACGCAGCTGTCAAGTCGCGTCGGCAGCGTCACGATCGATCCGGCCACCAACAGCCTGACCCTCAACACAGATCTTGGACCCATCCCGCTCAGCCGTGTCCGGCGAGTGATGTAAGGAGATACAGATGACATTTCGCATCGCATTGAGCGGCCTGAACGCAGCTTCGGCGGATCTTGGCGTCACAGCCAACAACATCGCCAACAGCGCCACGACGGGCTTCAAGCAGTCACGTACCGAATTTTCCGAATTGTTCGCGGTGTCGCCGCAGGGTGTCGCCACGCTGACATCGGGCAATGGCGTGCGCGTGTCCGACATCTCCCAGCAGTTCAGCCAGGGCAACATCGCCTTTACCGACAACAACCTCGACCTGGCGCTCAGCGGGCCGGGATTCTTCACGCTGAGTGACGGTGGCGCGATGGCGTACACCCGCGCCGGCGCGTTCAAGACCAATGACGACGGCTATGTGGTCAATGCCCAGGCGCAGCGGCTGCAGGTCTATCCGCCGCTGGCCGGTGGTGGCTTCAATACCGGCGCGCTGGCGGATCTGCGCCTGGTGTCGGCCGAGAGCGCGCCGGCAGCGACCACCAATGTCGAAATGCTGATGAACCTGCCGGCCAATGCCGCGGTGCCGGCGAACGCGACTTTCGATCCGGCCGATCCCACCAGCTACAACCGTGCGACGTCGCTCACCGTGTACGACTCGCTGGGCGCCGCGCATACCTCGACGATGTATTTCGTGAAGGGCGCCGCAGCGGGTGCCTGGGATGCGCGCATGTATCTGGACGGTACGGCAGTGGGTGGCGCGCAGCCGCTGACCTTCAGCAACACCGGCCAGCTGACCGCACCTGCCACGGGCGCGGTTGCCTTTCCGGCGTATACGCCAGCGACCGGCGCGGCAGACATGAACGTCACTTTCGACTTCACGGGCGCCACGCAGTACGGGCAGAACTTCAGCGTCAACAACATCACGCAGGACGGCTACACCACCGGCCGCCTGATCGGCATGGATATCGACAAGAGCGGTATCGTGCAGGCGCGCTTCACCAACGGCCGCTCGCTGACCATGGGCCAGGTGGCATTGTCGAACTTCGCCAACGCCGGCGGCCTGCAGCCGCTGGCCGACACCAGCTGGGCCGAAACATTTGCTTCGGGCCAGGCACTGCGCGGCCAGGCCGGCAATTCCGGCTTCGGCCTGGTGCAATCCGGCGCGCTGGAATCCTCGAACGTCGACATCACCACGCAGCTGGTGAACATGATCACCGCGCAGCGCAACTTCCAGGCGAATGCGCAGATGATCTCCACCGCCGACTCCATCACGCAGACCATCATCAACATCAGGTAATCGTCATGGACCGGATGCTATACGTTGCGATGACCGGCGCCCGCGAGACACTGCGGGCGCAGACAGCCAACAACCACAACCTGGCCAATGCCAGCACGACCGGCTTTCGCGCCGATCTGCAGGCGTTCCAGGCGCGGCAGGTGGCTGGCGATGGCTTCGCGTCGCGCGTATATGCAACGGCGGCCACCACCGGCTTCGATGCCACGGTGGGCGCAACGATGTCCACCGGGCGCGACCTGGACGTGGCGGTGCAGGGCAGCGGCTTCATCGCCGTGCAGGGGCCGGATGGCCGCGAGGCCTATACCCGCGCGGGCGACCTGCGCGTCGACAGCAATGGCCAGCTGGGTACCGGCACCGGGCTCGCCGTGATGGGCGAGGCGGGGCCGATCGCGGTGCCGCCGAATGCCTCGCTGCTGATAGGCGGCGACGGCACGATTTCCATCGTGCCGCTGGGCCAGGGTCCCGAGACCAGGGCCGAAGTCGGGCGCATCAAGCTGGTGAATCCGCCGACCGAAGATCTGGAGAAGGGGCAGGACGGCCTGTTCCGGATGAAGGATGGCAGCGACGCGCCGCCGGATGCCACGGCGCGCCTCATGTCGGGCGTGCTGGAGAGCAGCAATGTCAACGTGGCAGATGCCATGGTCAACATGATCGAACTGTCGCGCCGCTTCGACATGCAGGTGCGCGCGATGAAATCCGCCGAGGACAACGGTGCGGCCTCCGCACGGCTGCTGTCGCTGCGCTAGCCGGCCACCCATCAAGGAACCTGAAATACCATGAATTCCGCACTCTGGGCCGCCAAGACAGGACTCGATGCGCAGCAGACGCGCATGACGGTCGTGTCGCACAACCTTGCCAACGTCAGCACCAACGGCTTCAAGAAGGACCGGGCGGTGTTCGAGGATCTGCTCTACCAGAACGTCAAGCAGGTGGGTGCCGCGACCTCGCAGGACACCCTCTCGCCCACCGGGCTCAATCTGGGCACCGGCGTGCGGATTGTCGCCACCGAGAAGAACTACAGCCAGGGCGGGCTGAACAACACCGGCAACTCGCTGGATGTGGCGATCAACGGTCGCGGTTTCTTCCAGGTGCTGATGCCGGACGGCAGCTTTGCGTACACCCGCGACGGCTCCTTCAAGATGAGCGCCGAGGGCGAGCTGGTGACCTCCAGCGGCTACAAGGTGCAGCCGGCCATCTCGGTTCCGGCCGGCGCGCAGAGCCTCACCATCGGCAGCGATGGCGTGGTCAGCGCGCAGGTGGCGGGCCAGACAGCCCCGACGCAGATCGGCACGCTGCAACTGACGGATTTCGTGAACCCCGCCGGCCTGCAGCCGCGCGGCGAGAACCTGCTGGCGGAGTCCGCGGCCAGCGGCCCGGCACAGAGCAGTACGCCCGGGCTCAATGGCCTGGGTGGGCTGCAGCAGGGATTCCTGGAAGGCTCGAACGTCAACGTGGTGGAAGAGCTGGTGAACATGATCGAAACGCAGCGCGCCTATGAAATGAATTCCAAGGCGATTTCCACCACCGACCAGATGCTGCAATACGTGAGTAACAACCTGTGAACAAACATGACGCCATGACCCTGGCGATGGGGGTTGCAGTGGTGATGCTGCTGACCGCCTGCGTCTCGTCGCCGCGCGTCGAGAACTTCGATGCCACCTGGCCGGACGAGATTCCGGCGACCCCGGCCGCCAACGGTGCGATCTACCAGGTCGGCCACGATGTGGCGCTGTTCGAGAATTCCACGGCGCGGCGCATCGGCGACACCGTCACCATCAACCTGCAGGAAAGCACTGCGGCGCAGAAGAGTTCCAGCACCAAGACCTCGAAGAATAGCAAGATCGACATGCCGGGGCCGACGCTTGCCGGCAGTCCCATCACGATAGGCGGCAACGAGATCTTCTCGGCCAACATCGAGAACAACCGCGAGTTCGACGGTTCGGGCGACAGCCAGCTGAGCAACAAGCTGCAGGGCAATATCACCGTTACAGTGGCGAAGCGCCTTGCCAACGGCAACCTGCTGGTGCGCGGCCAGAAGTGGATCGGCATCAACCAGGGGCGCGAGTTCATCCGCATCCAGGGCGTGATCCGGCCCATCGACATCCTGCCGGACAACAGCATTCCTTCCTACAAGGTTGCGGATGCCTCGATTTCCTATGGCGGGCAGGGCGCGCTGGCTGATGCCAACCGGCCGGGCCTGCTGTCGCGATTCTTCAACTCACGCTGGAACCCGCTGTGAAGAACAACCTGTTGCCTCTGGCGCTGAAATGCCTTGCCGTGCTCGGCCTTTGCGGCGCAGCTTCCGCTGTGCATGCCGAGCGCGTGAAGGACCTGGCGTCGGTGGCCGGCGTGCGCGGCAACCAGCTGGTGGGCTACGGCCTGGTGGTGGGTCTCGATGGCACGGGCGACCAGACCAGCCAGGCGCCATTCACCATCCAGAGCATCAAGAACATGCTGGCGAAATTCGGCGTGACCATTCCGCCGAATGCCAATCCCCAGCTCAAGAACGTGGCGGCGGTGACCGTCACGGCTGACCTGCCGCCATTTTCGAAGACGGGGCAGACGATAGATGTGACCGTGTCTTCCATCGGCAATGCGGCCAGCCTGCGGGGCGGCACGCTGCTGATGACACCACTGCGCGGCATCGACGGCGAGGTCTATGGCATTGCGCAGGGCAGCATGATTGTCAGTGGTTTCGGCGTGAAGGGCGATGACGGCTCGAAGCTGTCCGTCAATGTGCCTTCCAGCGGCCGCGTGCCCAATGGCGCCACGGTGGAGCGCGAAATTCCCAACACTTTCACCTCGCAGCCATTCGTGGTGCTGAACCTGCACACGCCGGATTTCACCACTGCGGCACGTCTTGCCGGCGGACTGAACGCATTGCTGGGCGATGACACGGCACAGGCCATGGATGCCGTGTCGGTGAAGGTGGCTGCGCCGCTCGATCCCAATCAGCGCATTGCCTACATTTCGACGCTGGAGCAGGTTGAAGTGGAGCCGGGCGAAGCACCGGCGCGCGTGATCGTGAACTCCCGCACCGGCACCGTGGTGATCGG
>JAATEY010000386.1 GCA_015655465.1 Gammaproteobacteria bacterium
AAAGCCGCGCCCCCAGTTTGCATACACCTCGACGTTGCGACCGAGCGTGTATGCGGCGGTGAATTTGGGGGATACCAGCTGGTCGCTGGCGTTGCCGCTGTGAGTGTCCGGCCCGGCGCCCGGGTTCACGCCAACGTTGAAATCGTAGGCATCGGCGCGCAGGCCGGCCATCAGGCGCAGCTGCGATGTCGGCTTCCAGGTCGCTTCCGAATAGAGCGCCAGCGAACCTTCGCGGGCGGAGTTGTCGATGATGTTCTCTGCGAACACACCCTCGTCGGGGTGATCGAAGCCGACCTTCTCCATGCGGTCGTAGCGCGTCTCCGCACCGACCTTGATCTCCACTGCGGAGCCATGAAACAGGCTGTTCTCGTAGCGTGCACCGATGGTCCACCGGCGGTCGAACTGGTTGATCTGGAAGTCGTAAGTCGGGTCCGACAGCATGTGCCAGTCGTAGTACTGCGCATAGGCCGATGCCGACCACGTATCTGATTCCAGCTGTGTGGTGCCGATCCACCGCAGGGTCCTGCCAAGGGCGGTCGGATCCAGCGAACAGAACACATCCGCGCAGGCCGGCGTGCCGATCGAAGCTTCCGGACTCTGTTCGGTGGGGTGCCACGTGGCGCGGTAGCCGGACAGCGAGACCTTCAGCGTGCCGAAGTCCGTGGGGCGCACGTACTTGCTCCACAGCGAGTAATGCTCGAGATTTTCCGGCAGCTGCCAGGGGCCGTCATAGGTCTTCCACTGGCCCATGGCGGTCAGCTCGCCGCCTGCGAAATCCGTCGAGCCGCCGCCGGCAACACGACCCCAGTGGTATTCACCACTTTCCACGGCGACGAATGGGGCTTTGAGCCGGTCGATGGTGCTCATGAACGAGGCACCGGCCAGCGCAAAGTCGCCGATGTCGGCGCGATAGGGTCCCTTGCGGTACTCGATGCGGTCGACCACTTCGGGGATCAGTCCGTTCACGTCCAGATAACCCTGGCCGTGGCCGTGCGTGCGCAGGTTCCATGGCATGCCGTCTATATAGGCGGTGAAGTCGGTGCCGTGGTCCAGGTTGAAGCCGCGCAGGAAGTACTGGTTGGCCTTGCCGCTGCCGGAGTGCTGTGCCGCGATCATGCCGGGCACGGCCTCCAGCAGTTCCGCCACGCGCAGCATCGGCCGTACCGACAGGTCCGCACCGGCCACTACGCCCTCACTGGAAGCTGCGGCGGTGCCAATCTGGTGCTCGGCGCGGCCGAATACCACCACCTCTTCCAGCTCGTCAGCGGCAGCGTCGGCAGCAGCCCGGGCTGTCGGGATCAACAGCAGGCAGGTACCGACCGCAGTCAGGGTCGCCGCAATCTGTCGGTAGCGCATGAAGGCCGGTTGCTCGCATAGGGCACTGCGCTGCAGTGCGGGGCGCCGATCAGACTGCCCCGACAGCAAGCTGTCACGCAGCAGCAGGTTGGGAACCGTTAACGCGGCGTTAACGTCGGCTGATAGTCCCATCTTCGCCAAAAGTATGCAGGTCACTTGCTTGACCTTCTGGCTGGCAAAGGCTACCTAGTAGTCGCAAGTTCACGCCGTAGCCTGATCGTCCAGCAGAAGCCCATACCCAGATGTCCATCTTCCCTACCCGCAACAGCATGGTGCCGCTCCTTTGCGGCATATTGCTGCTGCTGCGGATCGGGGGGGCGCACCTGCATCTGTGCTTTGACGGACAGGAACCGCCAGTTACGGCGCATCTTCTGGACGGTGGAGTGGAGCATCTCCATGGCAGCACCACCCACGAACACCAGGACGAAAACATCGACGATGGGTCGGCCTCCCTAGTCAAGAAGTCGACTGTCGATGTCGACCTTCTGCCGCTTCTGTTCGCTGCCCTCGTGCTGTGGATCGTGCTGCCCCGTCCGGGCATGCCGCGGTTTCGCGGCAACCTGCTACCCGCGTTTCACGTTTCCACCCATCTGCGGCCGCCTCTGCGCGGCCCGCCTGCGACGACGTTCACCTGACGTTCGTCCCGCGCGAAGCCTGAACTTGAGGCTTCGCGCGATTTTCGCGACCTGCCGGTTTCGGACGGTCGCGTCTTTCAGGAGTTCCGTTCATGTTCTTGCGGTTCCGAACCCTGCGGCAGCACTGCCGCGCGGCCTTGCTGCTTGTCGGCATTGCCCTCTCAATCCCCATCAGCGCCGCGGCGCCTCCAGCACTCGGGTTGCGCGAGGCCATTGCCGCTGCGCTCGACACCAACCCTGACCTGAGGATCTTCGAGTTCGAATTCCGGGCAGCGGATGCCGTTCGCGACCAGGCGGCACTCAAGCCCACACTGGTCGCCGAGGCCGGCCTCGAGAATTTCCTGGGTACCGGCGAAACACAGGGGCTGCAGGCGGCCGAAGCCACGTTCTCGCTGTCGCAGGTCATCGAACTGGGCGGCAAGCGGGAATCGCGCATTGCCGTGGCCGGGGCAGGGCGCGACACGCTGACCAGCGCCCGGCAGGCGGCGCAGCTCGATGTGCTGGCCGAGGTCACACGGCGGTTCATCGCGATCGCTGCGCTGCAGGAGCAGGCCCTGCTCGATCAGCGTGCAATGGCGCTGGCGGAGCAAACCCTCCAGGCGGCCGAGACTCGGGTGAATGCTGCCAGGGCGCCGCATGTCGAGCTGGATCGCGCCACCGTCGCGCTCGAACGGGCGCGCCTGGACCAGCAAACCACGCGCAGCCGGCTGGACGCCGCACGTCGTGCCCTGGCTGCCATGTGGGGCGCGGACGAAGCGGTCATCAATGGCCGGCCAATGGGCGAAGTTCGCGGCGACCTGTTCCGGCTGCCGGAGATGGAAGACTTCGGTGCCTTGATGAAACGTCTGCAGGCCAGTCCCGATTTCCTGCGGTTTGCGAACGAAGAGCGGCTGCGCGATGCGGAGCTGCGACTTGCGGCCACGCAACGCCGTCCCGACATCACGCTGGGTGGCGGCCTGCGGCGTCTGCCAGGCAACGACGTGGCTCTAGTGGCCTCGTTTTCAATACCGCTGTTTTCCGGCCGCAGGGCCGGGAGTTCCATTGCCGAAGCGGCAGCGCGGCGCGATGCCGTGGGTGCCACGCGTGAAGCGGCCCTGGTCAAGGCCCGGGCCCAGCTCTTTGGCCTGTACCAGGAACTGCACGACACCGCCGCAACAGTGAATGTGCTGGAGGTGACGGCAGTCCCGAAGATGGAAGAGGCGCTCAAGGAAACCGAATACGCATTCGAGCGCGGGCGCTACAGCTACCTCGAACTGGTGGATGCGCAACGCGAGTACCTGGATCTGCAACGCGCCCGCATCGACGCAGGTGCCCGGGCCCAGCTGATCGCGACCGAAATCGAGCGCCTCACCAACGCGCCGCTCACCACCCCCTGAATTGCTGACGAGAACCCATTCATGAAACCCATCTCACTGATCCTGATCACACTGCTTCCCTTCGCTGTCGTCGGCTGTGGCGGCGCAAAACCCGAGGCATCGCAGCCGGCACCTGCAGCCGCAGCAGAACTCGCGCCTGCCGCGAATCACATAGCCCTTTCGCCCGCACAGCTCAAGGCGGCGGACATCGAACTGGCAACCGCAGGCCCCGCCAACCTGCGCGAGACGCTGCCGCTCTACGGTGCAATTGCCGCCAATGCCGAGCGCATGCGGGAAGTGACCGCCCGCTACCCCGGTGCGATCCAGAGCGTCACGCGCAAGATCGGCGACGCGGTGGTCGAGGGCGACACCCTGGCTACTGTCGAGAGCAATGAAAGCCTGCAGTCCTATGCCGTAAAGGCGCCACTTGCAGGTGTCATCACCGCGCGCACTGCCAATGTCGGACAACAGACTGGCGACAAGCCGCTGTTCGTGGTGGCGGACCTGTCGACTGTATGGGTCGAGCTGTCGCTGTTTCCGCGCGACGCAGTCAAGGTGCGGGTCGGCCAGAACGCACGCGTCAAGTCTCCGGATGTGGGTTTTGCCGCGGATGGCAGGGTCACCTACGTGGCCCCGTTCGGCAGCAGTACCAGCCAGACGCTGACCGCAAGGGTGCAGCTGGACAACTCCCAGCGCCGCTGGGCGCCGGGTCTGTACGTCACTGCTGAACTCACGCTGGCGGAACGCAAGGTGCCGCTCACGATTCGCAAGACTGCGATCCAGATGCTGGCTGACTCCCCCGTGGTCTTTGTGCAGGGCGCGTCCGGGTTCGAAGCCCGCCCGGTAAAGCTGGGTCGCAGTGATGGTGAAGTTACCGAAGTGCTCGATGGCCTCAAGGCCGGCGAGACCTATGCCGCGGCCAACAGCTACGTGCTGAAGGCCGAAGCGCTGAAAAGCGAAGCGGCCGAGGATTGAGGTCCCATCATGATTGACTCACTGCTGCGCTTCTCCATCAACCGCCGCTGGATCGTGCTGTTTCTCGCCGCCGCGCTGGGAGCGCTTGGCATCTGGAACTACCAGCGACTGCCCATCGATGCCGTGCCCGACATCACCAATGTGCAGGTGCAGATCAATGCCAGGGCTCCCGGCTACACGCCGCTGGAGACAGAAAGCCGCGTCACCTTTCCCATCGAGGCGGGAATGGGCGGCATTCCTGGCCTGCACTCCTTCCGTTCCATCTCCAAATACGGCCTCGCGCAGGTGACGGCCGTGTTCGAGGACGGCACGGACCTGTATTTCGCGCGGCAGCTCGTCAATGAACGTCTGCAGGGTGTACGCGAGCAGCTACCCGCCGGCATCGAGCTGGAGATGGGTCCAGCTGCAACGGGCCTCGGCGAGATCTTCATGTATGTGGTCGAAGCGAAACCTGATGCGCGCAAGCCCGACGGCACTGCCTACGACGCCATGGACCTGCGCACCATCCAGGACTGGACCATCCGGCCGCAGCTGCGGCAGGTTCCCGGCGTGTCGGAGGTCGACGGCATCGGCGGCTACACCAGGCAGTTCCATGTGCTGCCGGATCCCAGCCGCATGTTGTCTTTCGGCCTGACACTGGATGACATCGAAGAAGCGCTGCGCACCAGCAACGGCAACGTCGGCGCCGGTTACATCGAGACCAACGGCGAGCAGAACCTGGTGCGCGTGCCGGGTCAGCTGGCCGGTGTCGAGGATCTGCGCAATGTCGTCGTCGCCAGCCGCGATGGCATTCCGGTGAGGATCAGCGATGTGGCGGACGTAGCGACCGGCAGGCCGCTGCGAACAGGCGCCGCGCAGCTGGGTTCGGACCAGACCGTGCTGTGCACGGCATTCATGCGTGTGGGAGAAAACAGCCGCACCGTGAGCCTTGCAGTAAGCGCCAAGCTCGCCGAAATCAACAAGCGCCTGCCGCCCGGCGTGCAGGCAAGCCCGGTCTACAACCGGACGGACCTGGTCAACAAGACCATCGCGACGGTGCAGAAGAACCTGCTCGAGGGCGCTATCCTGGTGCTGGCCGTGCTGCTGCTGATGCTGGGCAACGTGCGTGCCGCGCTGCTGACCGCAATGGTCATTCCGCTGTCGATGCTGATGCTCATGACCAGCATGGTGCAGACCAGGGTCAGTGCGAACCTGATGAGCCTGGGCGCGCTGGACTTCGGCCTGATCGTCGACGGCGCGGTGATCATCGTCGAGAACTGCATCCGCCGGCTCGCGGAGAGGCAGCATCACCTGGGGCGGCTGCTCAGCATCGAAGAGCGCTTCCACGAGGTTTATGCGGCTACGCGTGAAGTATTCACGCCGAGCCTCATCAGTGTGCTGGTGGTGATCCTCGTCAACCTGCCGCTGCTGGCGCTGACGGGTGTCGAAGGCAAGATGTTCCGGCCGATGGCGCTGACGGTCATCCTCGCGCTCGTGGCGGCGCTGGTGCTTTCGCTGACCTTCGTGCCAGCCGCCACAGCACTGCTGCTGAGCGGCAGGATCGAGGAGAAGGACAACCTGCTGGTGCGATGGGCCAAGCGCGCGTATGCGCCCCTGCTCGGGTTCGCAATTCGGTTCCGGCTTGCGGTGGCGGCTGCAGCGCTGGTTCTTGTGCTGGCATGCGGCTGGCTGACCACACGCATGGGCACGGAATTCATCCCGCAGCTTGATGAAGGCGACATCGTGATCCTGGTGAACCGTATTCCAGGCATTGGCCTGGAACAAGCGGTGGCCATGCAGAAGGGCCTGCAGACGGCACTGATGAAACACCCGGAACTGCAGCGCGTCTTCTCGCGTACCGGGACCAACGATGCCGCAACGGACCCTATGTCTCCGGGCGAAACTGACACCTTCTTCATGTTGAAGCCACACAAGGAGTGGCCGGATCCGAAAAAGGACAAGGCCACGCTGCTGGCCGAGATCGACGCCACGCTGGCGACCGTGCCCGGCATGCTGTACGAGTTCAGCCAGCCCATCGAGATGCGTTTCAACGAACTGATTGCCGGAGTCCGCGCAGCGCTCGCGGTCAAGATCTACGGCGATGACTTCGACGAGCTGGCAAGGCTCTCGCAGCGGGCAGCCTCGATCATTGCTGCCGTTCCCGGCGCAGAGGGTGTCAAGGCCGAGGCAATTTCCGGATTGCCGACGCTCACCATCCTTCCCCGCCGCGAAGCCCTGGCGCGCTTTGGCCTGAAACTGGCGACGGTTCAACAGACAATCGCTACGGCGGTGGGCGGCACCGAGGCCGGCCAGATCTTCGAAGGCGATGCGCGCTTCGACGTCGTCGTCCGGCTGCCGGAACACCTGCGCACAGATACTGCGGCACTGGAACGCCTGCCAGTGGCACTGCCGGGCGGAGGCTATGTGCCGCTTTCGGAACTGGCGCAGATCCAGCTGGCCAGCGGCGCCAACCAGATCAGCCGTGAGAATGGCAAACGCCGCGTCGTCGTCACAGCCAACGCCGGTGAACGCGACCTGGGCGGCTTCGTCAGTGATGTTCGCGGCAAGCTCGAAGGCGACCTTGCGCTGCCACCCGGCTACTACATCGAATATGGCGGCACGTTCGAGCAGCTGCAGTCCGCCGCGCAACGGTTGACGATGCTCGTGCCGATCACCCTGCTGATGATCTTCGCGCTGCTGCTCATGACCTTCGGTTCAGTGCGCGACGCCGCACTGGTGTTCAGCGGTGTTCCACTGGCGCTCACTGGTGGTGTCCTGGCCTTGCTGATCCGGGGTATTCCGCTGTCCATCACCGCCGGCGTGGGCTTCATCACGCTGTCGGGCGTTGCAGTCCTGACGGGCGTGGTGATGGTCTCGGCCATTCGCTCCCGCCTCGAAGCCGGCGAAGGTATCGACGCTGCGATCCGCGAGGGTGCCATGCTGCGGCTTCGACCCATCCTCATGGTCGCCCTCGTGGCGGCATTGGGCTTCCTGCCGATGGCGCTCAATACCGGTACGGGCGCCGAGGTGCAGCGACCACTGGCCACTGTCGTGATCGGCGGAATCATTTCCGCCACGCTGCTCACGTTGCTGGTATTGCCCGGGCTGTATCGCATGGCCTGGCGCCCAATGCTCGATACGACAGTGCTTCCTGTGGATGCACAGGACGTTCCCCAGTGAGAAGAGCAGCGGAGAGCGGGGCAGGAGAACAACAACCCGCATCCCTGTTCCGCATACCCACCATGGATTGCGCCGCCGAAGAATCGGAAATCCGGCGCGCACTGGAGCCGCTCGCGGGCATACGAAGCCTGGGTTTCCAGTTGAGTGCACGCACGGTATCGGTCGACGCGCCCGCAGATGTCATGCCAGCGGTGATAGCCGCGATCCGGCACGCGGGTTTCGACCCGCGGCCGGTGGTGTCAGCAGTTGCGCCTGATGGAGTAACACCGATTTCATCCGGTGGCGAACCCAATGCATTCATGCAGCCCGTGATCGCGCTGTTGCTCGCTGTTGCAGCAGAAGGACTGTCATTCTGGACCGGCGGTGGTCTGGTCAACCGCGGTGCTGAACTGGTTCTGGCGGCAGTCGCAATCGGACTTGCCGGCTTCGATACCTATCGCAGGGGTTTCGCGTCCTTGCGCCACGGCCGTTTGAACATCACTGCCCTGATGAGCGTGGCTGTCACTGGCGCGTTCCTGATCGGACAGTGGCCCGAAGCGGCCATGGTCATGGCCCTGTACGCCATAGCCGAACTCATCGAAGCAAAATCGCTCGACCGCGCGCGCAACGCCATTCGAAGCCTCATGGAACTGGCGCCCGAGCATGCCGAGGTACGCCAGGCGGACGGCAGCTGGCTGTCGATTCCGGTCACGGACGTGGCACTCGAAGCGCTGGTCCGCATCCGGCCCGGGGAGCGTATCCCGCTCGACGGCGTGGTGAGCGAGGGAACCAGCGCCGTCAATCAGGCGCCGGTCACCGGCGAGAGCATTCCGGTGGACAAATCGGTCGGAGAGCCGGTGTTTGCCGGCACGATCAACCAGACCGCGGAACTGGAAATCCGCGTCACCGCAGCCGCGAACAATACGACGCTCGCGCGCATCATCCACTCGGTCGAATCCGCACAGGGCACACGCGCCCCCACCCAGAGATTCGTTGATCGCTTCGCCGCCATCTACACCCCCGCCATCTTTGCGCTGGCTGTCGGAGTCGCCGTCTGCTCGCCGTGGCTCATGGGCTGGACCTGGACCCAGGCGCTGTACAAGGCGCTGGTGCTGCTGGTGATCGGCTGTCCCTGCGCGCTGGTCATTTCGACGCCGGTCACCGTGGTCAGCGCATTGGCGAGGGCCGCCCGTCGCGGCATTCTCATCAAGGGTGGCACATACCTCGAGCAGGCCCGCCGTCTCAAGGCCATCGCACTGGACAAGACCGGCACGATTACCGAAGGCCGCCCGCGGCTCGTGCACCACTCGCTGGTCGGACAGGAGGCGGACGATGCGCTGTTCGCGGTCGCGGCAGGGCTGGCTGGCCGTTCCGATCATCCCGTCTCCCGCGCCATAGGCGAGGGGCTGAAGGTCGAAGGCCTGCCAGTCCGGGAACTGAAGGCTCTTGCAGGCCGGGGTATCGAGGGCACGATCGACGGGGAGCGCTACGTCCTCGGCAATCACCGCCTGATCGAGGAGCGCGGCCAGTGCAGCGCGGAACTCGAGGCGCAGTTCCAGTCGCATGAAGCGGCCGGTCGCACGGTGACGCTGCTGGCCTCCACCACTCGCGTGCTGGCGCAGTTCGCCGTGGCGGACACCATCAAGCTGTCTTCTCGTGCGGCCATCGCCGAGCTTGCGGCCCTGGGTGTGACACCCGTGATGCTGAGCGGGGACAACCCGCAGACAGCGACAACCATTGCAGCAGAAGCGGGTGTTGCAGACGCGCGCGGGAACCTGTTGCCCGAGGACAAGGTGGCGGCCATCGACGACCTGCGACGGCGCTACGGCCTCACGGCGATGGTGGGCGATGGCATCAACGATTCGCCGGCACTGGCCCGCGCCGATATTGGCATTGCCATGGGAGGCGCCGGCACCGACGCAGCGATGGAGGCTGCCGATGTCGTCATCATGAACGACGATCTGCGCCGCATCCCGGAACTGATCCGGCTGTCCGGCAAGGCACACAGTGTGCTCTGGCAGAACATCACGCTCGCACTGGGCATCAAGGCCGTCTTCCTGTTTCTGGCGCTCTTCAACGGCGCCACCATGTGGATGGCCGTTTTCGCAGATATGGGCGCAAGCCTGCTGGTTGTCGCAAACGGCTTGAGGCTGCTGCACAAAGGAAACCGTCGCGGGGTGCATGCCGGTCACTCATGACCGGATGCTGCACTGCGGCAGGGGCGGGAGTGGTGGACGCCCCGTCAGTCTCAGTCAGGCAGGCAGGACGAAGCGCGAGACCTTGGGCCGTGGTCTGAAGAGCACCGCAACGTGGCCGATGCGGGTGACGAAGGCGCTGCCGGTGCGGTCCGCGAGGGTCTTCAGGGCGGCGTCGCGCTCCTGTCGGTCCACACCTGGCAGGCGGACCTTGATGAGCTCGTGATCGCCCAGCGCACGGTCCGTTTCGGCCACCACCGCATCGGTGAGGCCGGAATTGCCCATCAGGATCACGGGCTTGAGCGGGTGCGCCAGTCCCTTGAGGTGGCGGCGCTGTTTTTCGGTGAGCTGCATTGGCCTGCTCATTGTAACGCCATAAATGCTGCTGTGCGTCTTGAAGCCGGGGGGCGGCGCCCTCATTCAGGACAGCAACCTGCGTTTGAAGGTGGCCAGGCCCGACGCGTCCGCTACCCACATTCCTGGGCTTTACTTGCTGGCGAGCGGTCGTGGGATGGTGTAGCGTCGTTACAGGTCCGGGGCGAGGTCTGCCCGGCAAGGAAGTCCAATTGAATGACATGACAGGTAAGGTGCTGATCTGGATAGTGGTCGTCTGTACCGTGCTGTTCGTGTTCAGCCGGTTCATGCAGCCCACCACGGCATCGAAAGCGGTGCTCTATTCCACGTTCCTCGACGATCTGGAAGCCGGTCGTGTCGATTCAGTCGTCCTGCAGGGGCAGGTGGTGGAAGGCACGCTCAAGGACAAGTCCCACTTCCGCGCCAACAATCCCGAAACCGATTTCACCTCGCTGATCGGCGCGCTGCGCAAGGCCAATGTTGCCATCGAAGGCCGCCCGCCCGAGCAGCCGCATTTCCTCACGCAGCTGCTGCTGCAGCTGGCGCCGGCGCTGCTGCTGATCCTGGTGTTCGTCTACATGCTGCGCCAGATGCAGGGCGCGGCCGGTGGCCGCGGCGCCATGTCCTTTGGCAAGAGCAAGGCCAGGCTGCTGGGCGAAGACCAGGTCAACGTCACCTTCGCCGATGTGGCGGGTGTGGAAGAAGCCAAGCAGGAAGTCAGCGAGATCGTCGATTTCCTGAAGGATCCGGGCAAGTTCCAGAAGCTGGGCGGCAAGATTCCCAAGGGTGTGCTGATGGTCGGCAGCCCCGGCACCGGCAAGACGCTGCTGGCGCGCGCCATCGCCGGCGAAGCCAAGGTGCCGTTCTTCACCATTTCCGGTTCCGACTTCGTCGAGATGTTCGTCGGCGTCGGCGC
>JAATEY010000306.1 GCA_015655465.1 Gammaproteobacteria bacterium
ACCCGGCCCTGGCCACTAGTGCGTCAGTGCGTAGACGACGAAATTCACGCCCATGCGCAGGCCGAGCGTGGCGCTCTCACCGGGATAGCGCGGATCGTCGGCCCACTGATAGGAATCGCCGAGATCGTTGTTGAAGGCGATGGCCACCATCACGCGCCCCTTGTCATCGAGAATGCCGCGCCAGTGCGGCACCTGGCCGTCGTTGCCCATGCCGCCGGCCTGGCCGCTGTATTCTTCGAAGTGCGGCACCATGTGCCTGGTGTCGAGGTTGTAGATGGTGTGGAACAGAGGATGATTGTCCGGCAGGTCCACGATATCGCGGTCCGGGAACACCTGGTGCATGCCGTAGGTGAAGCCTTCCCACTGGTCCGAACCGAAGAAGCTGTCCGCGAGCAGAAAGCCGCCGCGCAGCAGGTATTCGCGCAGTTTTCCCGCCATCCCTTCGCTGAGGTTCCAGTAGCCTGCGAGGCCGACGATCAGGTAGGGCCAGTCGAAGACGTCGTTGCCGTCCTCCAGGTTCACCGGCTGTTCCACCGAACGCACGTCGACGGTGGTCAGCCGCCGCAGGATGCTGGCGAAGTAGCGATCGCCGCGCGGATAGTCCACCGCCCAGCTCGTGCCGCCCCGCCGCCAGTCCACGAATCCGCCGAAGCCGCGCCAGCCCATGGTGACGTTCGAGGGATACATCAACCGCCCGACCACGAAACCGGCCGGCTTGTTGAAGTCCGCAGGCACAGGTGAATCGTCCGCGTCGTCCTCAAAGCTCTTGTAGACGCGCCACTCGCGTTCGGACCAGGCCGCGCCCGCCGCAAGCAGCGCGGCGGCGGTGAGCAGCAGCAAGGTCCATTTGCGGCGTAGAGGCATGCACGAAGCCTACTGCCATGAGCGCTGGAATGCAGCACATGGCCAGTCAGTACAGCTGCAGCGCGTTGGTCAGGTCACCCATGGCCGGAAAGCCGTTCGCCCGCAGCGCATTGTCGCGCGCGGTCAGGCCGGACAGCGGCTGGATGCCGAAGCGACGATCGATCAGCCTCAGGATCGAGGCCGAGTCGTACTGCGTGTGATCGACGGTGCCGGCTTTTGCGAAGGGCGAGATGATGACCGCCGGGATGCGCGTGCCGGGGCCAAGCAGGTCGCCCCGCGGCGGCGCGACATGGTCCCACTGTCCGCCGAATTCGTCGTAGGTGATGACGATGACCATCTGCGGCCATTGCGGACTGGCCTTGAGGAGGCTGACCAGCGCGGCGACATGCGCGTCGGCATCGCCGACGTTGGCATAGCCGGAATGCTGGTTGAGGTTGCCCTGCGGCTTGTAGAACGCCACGGCTGGCAGCGTGCCTTTCGCGGCGGCGGCGACCAGATCATCGTAGTCCTTCAGGTGCGCGGCGCGCGCATCGGCATGCAGCACCGGGTCGAAGGCCGCGTAGTAGTTGAACGGCTGATGGTGATACTGGAAGGTCGGAGCCCGCGCCAGGCCCGTCGCCGGATCCGGACCACTCGTCGGCTGCGACCAGGTCGGGGCGGTAGTCCTCGCCACTGCCTGGTTCCAGGCACCGCCGTACCAGGCCCAGCTGATGTTCTTCGCGGTGAGCTGATCGCCGATGGTGGTCTGGACCTGCGGCGGCAGCGTGGAGGCCGCGGCGGGGTTGGCATACAGATGCGTCGCGTCACCTGCTGCTGGCGCGCCGAAGCCTGGCTGGTAGGGCGGGCCCATGGTGTTTACCGCGCGGAAACCGTCGCCCGCGCCGAAGTAGTCACGCGGCGCGATATTTCCCGACAGCGTGAACACCGGAATGCCATCCAGCGCCGAAGCCTTGTAGTTCGCGGCGGCGGTGTTCAGTTTCAGGTTGTGCGTGTAGCTGCCGTTGGCGTTGGTGTCGAGCACGGCGATGGTCGGACGCGCGGCGGCGGTGTCGGCGCCCGGATAGCTCGGCGCGCAGGCGCAGATGAGGTACTGGTGGTTCAGGAAGGAACCGCCGAAGGCGCCCTGGAAGAAGTTGTCCGCGAGCACGTATTGCGAGGCCAGCGCATGGAGTTGCGTCGGGCTGGTATCCCAGTTGCCCATTACCAGGCCGCCCGAATTGCCGAAGGCCACCATCCTGTCGTTCGCGCCGCCGTTGATCTGCATCTGATGCTCGAAAAAATTGTGGACCATGTCGCGCGTGATGGTGTTGAGTGTCAGCGCGCTGCCGCCGTTCGCCTGGAATGCCGTCTGGATCCGGAAGGGCGCGTTCGCCAGGTTGTCGCTCTGCGCCTGCGTGACTACCTGGCTGGAACCTGCGACCGTGACACCGCCCCAGGTCTGCGGCAGCTTCGGCAGCACTGTGCCGTCGCGGTCCCGCTGCGGCGCGCTGCCGCTGGCCGGGATGCCGTTCGCGCCGGGGAAATACCCGAACAGGTTGTCGAAGCTGCGGTTCTCGTTGTAGATCACCACGATGTTCTGCAGCCTGCCCTGCAGACCCTGCGTCGTGGCAGTGGCCGCATCGACGGTGGTCACATCGTAACCGGCGCTCACGCCGCCAATCGTGAGCGTCGCAGTCTTCTTCGTGGCTGGTGTGGCCGCGGCGGTCAGTTGCACGGTGACCTGGGCGCCTGGCGCCACGGTGCCCGCCGCGCTGGTGTAGGCGCTGCCGTTGATGCTGTAGGCGCCGCCCGCGATCGAGATCGGCATGACCGTGTCGATGCCGCTGAGCGTGATGCTGTTGCTGGTCTGCGTGCTGCCGAGAGGCGCATTCGTGGTGGCCGCGAAGGAGCGCCTGGCGAGCGCGACATCATCGCTATTGCAACCGGGCAGGGTCGTGGCGACCACCACCACCAGCGCGGCGAGCAGCGACTGAAACGGACGCGTGTGGAAAAACATGCTGGCAGTTCCCTGGCAGGTTGGTGCAGACCCTTGCTGCACGCGGGTAAGGATGATATCGAGCATGACTTCCGCAATCATCTACTCTCTGCGGCAAGATGCGCCCGTTACCGTCAGCCATTCTGCTCCCCGCGCTGCTGTTACTCGGCACCTGCCATCGGCATGAGCCTGCCGTCGTGCAAAGTCCCCAGCCGGCCAGTGCCAGGGCTTTCTATGCCGACAGCTTCAGCCGCAAACCCACCGTGCCCGAAATGACAGAACTGGGCCGCAAGCTGTTCTTCGATGCATCGCTGTCGGCCTCCGGCAGACTCGCCTGCGCGTCCTGCCACGATCCGCGCTTCGCGTATGGACCGCCGGACGGCGTGCCAGTGCGCAACGGCGGCGGCCAGCTCGACACGGCCGGCGTACGTGCCGTGCCGTCGTTGCGCTATGTGCAGAACGTGCCTTCGTTTGCTGAACATTATTTCGACGAGGGTCCCGCGGAAAGCGAGGATGCCGGCCCGACGGGCGGACACACCTGGGATGGCCGCGCGGACAGCGTGCACGACCAGGCGCAGCTGCCGCTGCTCTCGCCCGGCGAGATGGCGAATGTGAGTCCCGAAGCGATCATGGCAAGGGTAGAGCAGGGGCCGCTGGCCGCGCAGTTCCGCGCGGTTTACGGCAACGACGTGTTCAGCGACCGCGACAATGCCTTCAAGGCCCTGCTGAAGGCGCTGGAAGTATTCCAGCAGAGCCCGCCGGACTTCTATCCCTACAACAGCCGCTACGATGACTGGCTGCGCGGCACCGGCAAGCTCAGTGCGCAGGAACTGCGCGGCCTCGCGCTCTTCAACGACGAGCGCAAGGGCAACTGTGCGAGTTGCCATCCAGGCCAGATCAAGGGAGGCGCGTTCCCGCAGTTCACGGACTTCGGTTACGCCGCGCTCGGCGTGCCGCGCAACGACGCCATCCCCGCGAACCGCGATGGCAACTGGCATGACCTCGGGCTCTGCGGCCCGCTGCGCAAGGACTTCGCGACGCGTGCGGAATACTGCGGCCTGTTCCGCGTGCCGCCGCTGCGCAACGTCGCGCTGCGCAGGGTGTTCTTCCACAATGGCCAGTTTCACGAACTGCGGCGCGTGGTCGAGTTCTACGTCAGTCGCGACCTGCACCCGGAGCGCTGGTATAGCAAGGACGGCACAGGCAGGCCGCAGCCTTACGATGACCTGCCGCAGGCCTATCGTGTCAACGTGAACAGCGATCCGCCCTTCGACCGCAAACCGGGCACGAAGCCGGCGTTGAGCGCGGATGAAATCGACGCCGTGGTCGCGTTCCTGGGCACGCTGACCGATGCGGACCTGTTGCCCGCGCAGGGGAGTGGCGCGGTTCCTTGAACGGGGATACCGGGCGAACTCATGAGTCGTTCGAGATCCGTCAGGAACGCCACAACGGCGGGCAGTATGTATTTATCACGCGTCTCGGTAGACATCGGGATTGTGGAGTTCCATGAACCCTTCGGGGCGAGATAGCGGACGGAATCCAAACTTCCTGTAGATCTCGTGCGCGTCGCGCGTTACGAGTATCCAGCGCCTGAGGCCACCTGGATCCGGGTGCGCCAACACGCACTCGATGAGCCAGGTGCCCAGGCCCTTGCCTCGATATTCAGGTACGACGAAGACATCTCCCAGATATGCAATGGTTGCGCGATCCGAAACCACGCGCGCGAAACCGATTTGCCTGTCTGCCTCCAGGAGTGAGAAGCAGATTGAGCCATCCAGCGACTTGTGCACAGTCGCCGGTGGAACTCCCTGGGCCCAGTACGTGTTTGCCAGAAACGAGGCGACAAGTTCCCGATCCATGCAACGCGGGTCGCAGGAGACTCTGAAATTGTCGCGATGCCATTCCACGTAACGTCTAACGGCTCACATCAGCGCCCGCACGCTGAGCTATCAGCACGCGGGCGCGGCAGACGTGTACGACGCCAGCGCGTCCTCGCCCGCGGCCGAGCACTTTATATGTCCTGGCGCGCTGCATGTGTTTGTCAGCCGACTCGCGCCGAGGTCTCATGCAACCTCTAGAAGCGCCTTGGGATGTTTGGCGGCCACCAGCAGCAACGTGCGAGCCGCACCAGACGGTGCACGACGCCCCTGCTCCCAGTCCTGAAGCGTCCGTACAGACACCCCAAGAAGACTCGCAAACTGCACCTGCGAAAGTCCAGTGCGGTCGCGAATGCCGGAAATGGAGGGCACCGTCGTCTTGCGACCAGTCTCGCCACGCTTGAGCTCCTGCAGGCCCTCAAGAATCTCCAACCCAATATTGCGTTTAGAACGAGCCATCCAGTTCCTCCTTGACCTTCTTCAGGACTGAAGCAGAAATGTCATCTCGCACGTTCTTGGCATAGACCGTGAGAAGCCAGATCTGCCCATTCTGAAGTCGAAGGTAGTAAATCACACGAAGCCCACCACGCTTGCCTCGACCACTGCCGGCCCAGCGCATCTTGCGGACACCGCCTGTACCCTTGATGACATCCCCGGCCTCGGGGTTGATTGCAAGGGACAACTGCAGCGCAGCAAACTCGTCGTCCGAAAGGTACTCGTCGATCAGGCGCGTAAAGAGCTTGGTTTCGACGAAGGTGTACACGGTGCCATTATACGGCATTGCCGGAGTACGGCAAGGCCGGATCAGAGGGTCGTGGGATCGCGTCGCCTAACGCCCGAGTTCAGCGGGCGGGCGCGGAGATCCAAGCGCACAATCGCTGCCCTCAATGTTTGCATGACAGTGACGCGCGTGCACTTTATCGATCCCGGTCCCGCTGCAACGAGATGTTAGGCAACTGACAGGGCCATCTCAGACCCACGTGGCGGCCGCCCGAGAGCTGATTTTCGACGGATTGTCCGCACTGTTCTTGAGCAGGGCGTACTGGCCACCGGCCTTGGCAACCAGCGAGATCGAATAGGAAGTACTTCCGCCATCGATAGAAATACGGACCTCCAAAGACTGATCTTCAAATGACTGCAGCTCTTGTATGAGTTGTGCGACTGTCTTTCCGCGACTGGTCCAGTTCATCATCCACCTCCAGGGCACACCACTTGTCCGATAGGCGATTTCCAGAACATGTGCACCATCCTTTTCCGATACGTCACGCTCGACTGTGATGCCTAACGCCCGAGTTCAGCGGCCGGGCGCCGACGTTGCGGCGCACAAGCGCTGAGCCTGACACTGAGTTGACGGCTGGGCGCTTGCACTTTATCCAACCCGGTCCCGCTGCAACGAGTTGTTATGCAGCTGCCCGTACCACGCCAAAGCTTCGGCTTCATGATACTTAACGAAGGAGTCTTTGCCGTCCATGTACGCATTCATGTCGTGTGGGAACCTGTCGGCGAGCGTGTGCTTCAGATTGCCATATAGCTGCGCAATCGGGGGATGCGATATCAAATAGTCGCGGAATGCCACGTGGCGTTCTGTCTGCCAACCGCCTACAAATGCGTGTACTTGGTGCGTCCGGGTGCCAGACGCGTCGTCACAGCGAAAGTACCGGCGCCCAGGAATGCCGAACTCACCCTTTGCCTCGTACCCGAGTGACTTTACCGCCGGCGTTCGCGCGTCCAGATCAGTAAGGTCAGTCACTTCGACCAGGATATCAATGACCGGCTTCGCACTAAGGCCTGGGACAGACGTGCTTCCGATGTGGTGAATCGCCACTGCAACGTGACCCAGCGCCTCGCGGATGCGCAGAGCCTCGACCTCGTATCGGGCCGGCCAGTGCTCGTCGTAAGGCACAACGCAGACCCCCACGTCAGTGCGGCAATGTGCTAAATGCTGCTGCATAACGCCCGAGTTCAGCGGCCGACCGCCGACGCCTTGAAGTAAGCACTTTATGCATGACGGTCCGCCTGCAACGAGATGTTAGGCATCACCACCACCCTACTTGATGCGCCCGGCCACATGCGGCCCAAGAACCGACCCCAGCGCTTGCGACTTGAACTCAGCAACAAACGCCGGAACATCAGACAGTCGCTCAGGATATGGAACTGACACTCTTTCACCACTTGGCAATACCCGATACACGGACTCGAAGCGAAACCCGTAGTTCACCAGAGCGCTTACTTTCTTCCACTGCGCGATTTGACTGGTCCTCGGCGCATGAAACTTGCGCCCCAACATTATCATCGGCGTTTCGCACTGTGGGCAGATGCGATCGGACTCGGAGCGTGGTTTCCGAAAGGACTTGCGGCATCCAAGGCAGACGTATGGAAACAAGTACGCCTGGATGTGCTTCTCTTTGACGAAGAGGCTGTGGTGTTGGAACCATGACATTGACGTTGCGCTACCAGTGATGCCTAACGGCTGAGTTCAGCGGCGGCACGCCGACCCGTGGAAGCGCGCGGGCGCACAGCGCCCGCCCATAAAGTGAGGGCGCGCCCGCGCGCCAGCACTTTATCGGTCCCCGACCGCTGAAACGATTTGTTAGGCGACAAGACGCGGGACTCGATGCCCTGATCTCTTGAACCCTTGTCGGT
>JAATEY010000383.1 GCA_015655465.1 Gammaproteobacteria bacterium
ACGGATTCGCGCCACCGGGGGCGACCGCTCGGCAGACGGTCCGGCTTGGGGAACCGGCCGTTGAACGTCCAGTCATCGATGGTGCGGGTGGTTACTCCATACAGGATGGCGACTTCGCGCTTGGACAAATATCGTTCCGTGATCTCCATGGCTACCTCCTGAACGTGATTGCCCCACGCGGGAAATTGCGCGGGAGGATCAGGGGAACATGGAGAACTGGGAAATCTGTACGGAGGTATCAGGATTTTTCGAGCGGACTGGATGAGCGTCGGATAAAATACGTTCCAAAAGAATATAAATGGTGCTAATAATATCCGGGTGAGTCAAACCCGAAACACCATTGCGGCCCTCACTGCCTTCCGCCGGCAGGGCGGTCTGCTGCGCACGAGCGCCGCACTGGCTGCCGGCGTCCACCCAGAAGCCCTGTACCGGCTGACCGACGAGGGGCGCCTGATTCGTGTGGCGCGAGGCCTGTACCGCCTGGCAGATGCCGAGGAGTTCAGCAATCCGGATCTGGTCGTGGCGGCCCTGAAAGCGCCGGATGCGGTCGTCTGCCTGGTCTCGGCACTCGCATTCCATGGCATCACTACGCAAATCCCACGGGCCGTGCATCTGGCCGTGCCGCGGGGCCGGTATGCCGCGCTGCGCCTGCGTACGCCTCCGGTAAAGGTCTACCGATTCGATCCCGCCACATTCGATAAAGGAGTAGAGGTCCATCGCATCGACGGTACCGACGTGCGCATCTCCGGGGTCGCTCGCGCACTCGTAGACTGCTTCAAGTACCGCAACAAGATCGGGCTCGATGTGGCTGTGGAGGCACTGCGACTGGCCCGGGTGCGCAAGCGCATCAGCAACCGCGCGATACTGCCCGTTGCCCGACTGCTGCGGCAGGAACGGGTCATGGCACCGTATCTTGAAGCACTGACATGACGGCGCCTGCAGGTGCAGTGGCTTCCACGCTGGCACGGCTGCGCAATGTGGCGGACGCCGGCGGCCTGAGTTTCAACGCGATCCTGCAATTGTACGCAATCGAGCGCTTTCTCGCACGGGTGTCCAGGCTTCCCGATGCCGAAACTGTGTTGCTGAAGGGCGCCATGATGCTTCGGGTATGGGGCGTGCCAAGTGCCCGGCCAACCATGGATGTGGATCTGCTCAAGCGTGGCGCTGCGGATCCTGACAGCCTCATCGACCTTATTCGCCGCTGCGTGGCGGTGACCGATGCCGGGGACGCGGTAGTGTTCGACGCTGACAGCATCGTGGCAGAATCCATAACAGAGGACGCAGCGTACATCGGCACACGAATCCGTCTGGTCGCAAGGCTGGGCAAGGTTCGTCAGGCCGTGCAGATCGATTTCGGTGTGGGAGACGCCGTATTCCCGGGGCCAGTGCGCATCGACTTTCCGGTGTTGTTGGGTGGCGAACCGGTGCGGCTCAATGCTTATCCAGTCGAGGCTTCCATTGCCGAGAAGTTCCACGCGATGGTCGAGCACGAACTGCGCAACAGCCGGATGAAGGATTTCCATGATATCTGGACGCTGTCAAAAAAAGCGCGTTCCGGCATGAGACGTTGGCGAAGGCGATCCGGGTCACGTTTGCGCAGCGCGGCACGCTGCTGCCGGTTGAGGTTCCGCCAGGTCTCACACCAGCATACTTCCATGATCCAGTTCATCTACAGCAATGGCGCGCGTTCTGCCGGCGAATCGAGCGCCCGGAACTGGTGGACGCCCTGCCGCAAATCTCTGCGGAAATTGCCTCATTCCTGATGCCTGTAGTTCTGCGGGACGCAGAGCATCCGGGGAGCGCAACCTGGCCACCGGGTGGTGGATGGGAATGAGGCCCTATTAGTTCTTGCCTGGTCGGATGCGTTTCAGGCCGAGTGGTCCCAGGGATTTTCGGATGGCGTGGGCGCTACCGGCATTTCCAGACTTGGCGGCGATCAAGCTGGACAACCGTACGTCCGACATGGTCGGGTGTCTGGCTCGAAGCGGCCCGCCGATCTGAATCCACTCCTTGCGGCGCGCGGCAGCCTCGGCCTGCCATTTCTCCGCGGCTTTCTTGATGGACCTGCGCTTGCTGTCCGCCTTCTCGCCGGGCGGATATTCCAGAAAGCGAAAGCGCAGATCCAGCTTGGCGTCATGTGCGAGCAAATATCCACGGTAGATGGCTCCAGCGCGCCGGTACTCGCCGCGAGCCGCCAGCTTCACGGCAAGAATGAACGGGGTGTCGCAGTCATCCCACTCTTCTCCGAGATCCCCCAGTACCAATGCCTTCAGGTTGCAGGCGGTAGATGGCGACGGTGGATACTCGACAGCTTCCCATGCCAGTCTTGCGCAATATTGATACCAATGATCGAGAGCTTCCTTTCCAAGTTCCTCGTCATCCAGCATGTAGATTGGCGGCGGAGCCTTCGCAAACAACTTGCTGTCGATTAGGATCGGCGAGAAGGAACTGGCATTCATGCTGTTTGCCTCGCAAGCACAGGTAGCGGTACCACCGTGGCCTCTTTGCCCGCGATGATGCTCTCCAGATAATTACCCCAGCGTTCCAGCGCTACGCGTTTCTCGTCCAGGTAATCGTGCCGGTCGTAGACCTCAGCAATGTCCGAAGTGGCGTGGTTCAGCACCTTCTCCACGTGCAGGCGCGGAATCTTCAACATGGTCATGCAGCTCGCGGCCGTGCGTCGCAGGTCGTGCGGCCTCCAGCTCGGGATGCCGAAATGCTTCAGGTTTTCCGTGACGGCGCGTGACAGAGCGTTCGGAGAATACGGGAGAACACCACGACCACGAGGCGAGGGCATGGAAAGCACGACCGCCACGTCGCGGTCCTGTTTGCGAATCACTATGGGCTCGCGCTGAGCATCATCCAGGACTGCTCCGAAGCGATTCTTGGCCTCTGTTGCGGCGATGGTTTTCATGTCGCCTGAAATAGCTGTTTTAGGCGACCATGCCAATGCAGCAACAGAACAGTTGTCATGCCGCAGGGTTTGTACCGCGAAAGGCTGGTCGATCAGCACTATCCGGCATTTCGGGAAATGCGCGCCGAAGGTGGCCGTCTGCTGCCCGGCTACGTGAAGGATGAGTTCGAGGCCTACCTGAACTGTGGTCGTCTGGAAGAAGGCTTCACGCGCCTGCGTTGCGAGCAATGCCACGCCGAGAAGCTCGGTCGCGTTCCGCTGCAAGAAGCGCGGCTTCTGTCCCTCCTGCGGTGCAAGGCGTATGGCCGAAACCGCCGCACAGCTGCCCGATGAGGTGCTGCCCGAGCGTCCCTTGCGACAGGGGGTGCTGTCGCTGCCGCATGCGCTGCGGTTTCTGCTGGCGACAGACCCGGATGCGCTGACGCTGGTTCAGCGCTTCGGTTCGGCGCTGAACCTCAACGCCCACTTCCACATATACGTGAGCCGTCATCCTCTGGCCAGCGAGCGATTCACGCTGCGGCAGGTCAGGGTGGGGCTGCGTGCGGTGTGGGAAGGGGCAGATGGCGAGCGGATCGAGTGGGGAGGATGCGGCCGTCAGAAGGCGACATCGGCCCTTTCACGTTGATCTCCATGACGCTGCTGCGCCAAACTGGCGCCGGACAAGAAACCCATTGCGCGAAGTCGACTCCGGCCCTGGCTGACGTGAGGCGGTTTGAAATTCCTGTCCGCCATCCAGCGCCTGAGCCAACCCGCTGCCGAATATCGACGGGTACCACGGTCACGATGAGGATTGAACATGCATCCAGAACAGATCATCCACGACGCGCTCGCGCTACCCCCCAACGCGATCGCCTATCATGTCAGCCAGTATCTCGCCGACAACCAACCCGGCAAGGCGCTGGTCGAGGGCGGGGACCGGCTCTTCAATGTCGAGGCCTTCGCCCGCGGTGGCAACTGCACCATCGAGCGCCGCGAAGAAGTGCACGATCAGCTCATCACCCATTGGCGCGGCCGCGAGATGGCGCTGCCCGGGCCCGCGATGATGGGCATGCGGATGGCGCGCCTCATGGGCGACGCGATCAACCCATCCTTCGCGGACGGCGGTGAGATCTTCGAGCAGTCGCGGAACGCCTGGCTACGTGTGACCTGGCGCGGCGCGCCGTTCGACCTCGTCATCATGAACTGGACGGCGCAGCACGGACCGGTATTCCACTACTGGATTCTCGCCGACACCCGCGCGGCGGCCGAAGGGCTCATCACGGCTGTGTGCACGTGGAACTCCGAGCTGCGCGGCGAGGTGCTCGTCTTCGATGGCGGCTGCTGGCAGAAGGACGCGCATCTCTTCGAGGCCATCAAGGGCGCCTCGTTCGACAACCTGATCCTGCGCGGGAGCCTGAAGGAGGAGCTCTTCGCCGATCTGTCGCGCTTCTTCGCCGCGCGCGCGGTGTACGAAGCGCAACGCGTGCCGTGGAAGCGCGGCATTCTGCTGGTCGGTCCACCGGGCAACGGCAAGACCCACGCCGTGAAGGCGATCATCAACGCGATGGGCCAGCGCTGCCTTTACGTCAAAAGCTTCCGCGCCGAACACGTGCCCGAGGAGGCCAACATCCGGCAGGTGTTCGATCGCGCGCGTCGGTCGGCTCCCTGCATTCTCGTGCTCGAGGATCTCGACGCGCTGGTGACGGCCGAGACGCGCTCATTCTTCCTGAACGAACTGGACGGCTTCGCCGCCAACGTCGGCGTGGTGACCCTCGCCACCACCAACCATCCGGAGCGACTCGACCCGGCCATTGTCGACCGGCCGAGCCGTTTCGATCGCAAGTATCCGTTCGAGCTCCCCGCCGAAGCGGAGCGGTTGGCCTATGCGCAGATGTGGAACGCGTCGCTCGCGCCGGAGCTGCGCGCGTCGCCCGATGGACTCGTGGCCGTGGCCGCGGCGACCGATGGCTTTTCGTTCGCTTATCTCAAGGAGCTGTTCCTCTGCTCGATGATGCGGTGGATGTCCGATCAGGTGGAAGGCGCCATGGACCAGACGATGGCAGGCCAGGTGGGCGTTCTTCGCGATCAGATGATGAGCGCGCCACCCGACGACCAGCCGTCGACGGTGACGCCGCAGACGCGGGGACGCATGCCAAGGATGGCGATGATGATGACGCTACAGGGGGGCGGATGATTGTCGTCGGGTTGTTACGCGTTGCAGGCTGCGCATCATTGCGAGCATCGAGGAAGCGCAGGTCCTTGGAACCACCAACAAATTCTGATGGAGGCTTCCAGGCCGGCGATTGCAGCCAGAGTCCCCGTTGCTTGCCGCAATGACCGTGCCCCGGTAACGTGACCCCGGACATGGAAGTCGGCACCCGCATAAGTCACTTCGAACTTCAGACGGTCATAGGTCGCGGTGGGATGGGCGAAGTCTGGCGGGCGCATGACACCCGCCTGGGTCGCGACGTTGCGCTGAAGACACTGCCGGCGGAGTTTGCGGCCGATGCCGGCCGCGTGGCGCGACTGGCGCGCGAGGCACAGCTGCTGGCCACGCTGAATCATCCCGGCATCGCGGCGATCCATGGCCTCGAAGAACAGGCGGGCCGGCATTGGCTGGTGCTCGAACTGGTCGAGGGGCAGACGCTCGACGAACGTCTCGAGCGCGGGCGAATCCCCGTTGACGAAGCCATCGGCATTGCGATGCAGGTTGCCGGGGCGCTCGAAGCGGCGCATGCGCGCGGCATCATTCATCGCGATCTGAAGGCCTCGAACATCAGGCTCGCGCACGATGGCCGCGTCAGGATTCTCGATTTCGGCATCGCCCGCGCGCTGGAAACCCCTGCGCATGCGCTGGTGATGCAGACCACCATCACGGGGAGCGGTGAAATCGCCGGCACGCCGGCGTACATGAGCCCGGAGCAGGCGCGTGGCAAGACGGTCGGTCCCACGGCCGATATCTGGGCCTTTGGAATACTGCTGTACCAGATGTTGACGGGCGAGCTGCCGTTCAAGGGTTCCACTGCGGCCGACACCATCGCCGCCGTGCTGCAGGCTTCGCCCGACTGGTCATTGTTGCCGGGTGACGCTCCAGACGCAGTAGCCAGAATCCTGCGGCACTGCCTGGAAAAGGATCCGCAGCAGCGCCTCCAGCATGCCGGCGACATCCGGATCCTCCTTGAAGACGCGCTGTCCGCGCCACCATCGGCCGCCACACCAGCACGCTCCACCGCGCGCACTGCCGTGATTGCATCGCTGGCGCTGGCGACACTGATCGCTGCCGGCATTGCGGTCTGGATGGCGATGCATCGCCAGGACCTGCAATTCGCGGCACGTCCGATCCGCAGCGAGCTGATCTTTGGCCGCGACCCCGGGCCGAGTCCGGGTTACGAGCGGCGTCGCATCGCGATCTCGCGCGACGGATCGCGGATTGCACTGGAAGCAAGCGGCGTACTGTCGATCCGCTCCCTGGATGCGGTGCGGACGACGACGCTGGATTTCGATTGCCCCGATCCCTTCTTTTCACCGGATGGAGCATGGATCGGATGTGCCGCCAACCAGCCCGGGCTGGTCAAGATTCCCGCGATTGGCGGTCGGCCGGTTTTCATCGCTGAAATGACCGCTCGCCCGTCCGGCGCCGTCTGGAACAGCGATGGTTCGATACTGTTCACGACATCCGAGGGTTTGTTCCGCGTACACGAGTCCGGCGGTGAGCCGGAGCTGATCCTCAAACCGGACGAGACGCGTGGCGAGCGCCTTTATGCGTGGCCGGCCATGCTTCCGGACGGACGCTCGCTGCTGCTCACTGTGCTGTCGAAGGAAGCCAATGCCCCGCCACGCCTGGTCCATATCTATCTGGTGACCCGCAAGTACCGCACCCTGCTGGACGGTGCAACCGCGGCGCACTTCGTGTCGGGCGGTTATCTGTTGTTTGCCGCTACCGGTGGCTTGCGCGCGGTCCGGTTTGATCCCGCTGCGGCTGCGATCATTGGCGAATCCGTCCCCATACCGGACGTGGAACTGGACATCATGGGGGATAACAGCGCCGCCAGCTACGCGGTGGCTGACAATGGAACGCTGATATTCCTGCCCCGCAGACCCCCCTTGGGCGGCCGCGAGCTCTACTGGCGAGACCTGAAGGGTGTGGAGACTCCGATCGCCGCGCCAGTAGTGCTGTACAACTACCCGCAGATATCACCAGATGGTCGCCGTATCGCACTGGACATCCGCATCGACAACAATCGGGATGTCTATGTGCTGGACATCGGGCGCGGCAGCCTCGCACGCGTCACTTCCGACGCAGCGGAAGACAACATGCCCAAATGGAGCCCCGACGGCCGGCGCGTGTTCTTCAGCTCCAATCGCGGGGGCAACTTCGACGTCTATTCCCAGGCGGCTGACGGTTCGGACGCCGCCAGGCGGGAATTGGCGGCACCCGGCACCCAGATAGTGAACGATGTCTCACCCGATGGCGAACAGGTGCTCGTCAACGAAGATTTCCGCCGGCTCAGCCTGATCGATCTGCGCAAGGGCCTGCTGCGACCACTGCTGAAAGACGGCGCGGCATTCTGGCTGGGAGTGATTTCTCCCGATGGACGCTGGCTTGCCTATGAATCCAGCGAATCGGGCAACCAGATGGAGATCTTCCTGCGCCCCTTTCCTGCGATGGCAGGACGGCGGGAGAAAGTTTCCCTCGCCGGTGGCCGCTACCCGGTCTGGGGCCCGCGCGGCAGCGGTGCGCTCTACTACCTGCAGCCGGACGGCATCATGATGCGTGCTGATCTGCAACTTTCTCCGGAGCTGCGCCTGGGTGCCGTCACGCCCGTCTTCAAGTGGACAACCGGGTCGCCGGGGATCTCGGGACAGCTCTTCGATGTATCGCCAGTCGACGGAAGGTTCCTGCTGACGCGATTCATTGCCCAGGCCGCACAGCCCGAATCGCTGCTGCGCGTCACCATGGTGCTCAACTCGCTCGGCATGCTGCAACGACTCTTCCCGGAGTGACCGTGACGCTCGCGCGATTCGGCTGCTTCGAGATCGATTGCCAGCGGCGCCAGCTCACCGGATCGGCGCAGCTCCTGCATCTGACGCCCAAGGCATTCGATCTGCTGTGGCTCCTGGTCGAAGCCGCGCCGCGCGTGGTACCGAAGCGGGAGATCCACGAACGCCTGTGGCGTGGCGGCGTAGTGGCCGATTCCACCCTGGTCGGCCTGGTGAAGGAGATTCGGCGCGCGCTGGATGCCTGCTCACCAGATCCCGTACTGCGCACGGCGCACGGCATCGGCTATGCACTGGACCTGCCAGTATCCCGGCCGGCGGCCGCCAGTCCGGCCGGCGGCCACTGGCTCATCGCGGGTGAGAGACGCATCGCCCTCGCCACAGGAGAAAACGTGATCGGCCGCGATCCGACTGTCGCCGTGTGGATTGATCACGCTTCCATTTCACGGAAGCACGCCCGCCTCATGCTGCGCGAGGGTCAGGCCCTGCTCGAAGACCTGGGCAGCAAGAATGGCACGCAGCTGCGGGGTAGCTTCGTGAAAGAACCGTCCCCGCTGCACAGCGGGGACGAGTTCCTGTGCGGGCATCTGCGGCTTCGCTATGTGGTTTCCGATGCAGTGCCGGCCACCGCCACGCACATCTACCCATCACCTTCTTCTCAGGGAAGCGACGCGAGCTGAACGGCGGGCGTCCCGATGTTTTTCAGCCAGCGTGAACCCTGCTCCCGCCACTGCGCATGGTAGGTACGCACGGTCTCAGGCAGGTTCGTCACGGCTGCGTCGATCGCATGTTCGCGGCACTTGCGCGGCGGCGGCGCAAGACGGTCCCCGTAAGCGTTCCGCGGGCAGACGGTGTTCGCAGCCATGCGCAACCGCCGGTGCAGTTCGGCCACTCCCGTCGGCTTCCGGAGATCCAGATCCGCATAGCTCACCGTGACCGAAACGTGAGTACGGCTGACCTCGGCGTTCTGCGCGCCCGCACCCGCCGCCATGCCCAGCATCATCGCCACCGCAATCATCCTGGCTGTCGTTGTTTTCACGATCCTCTCCCGTTCGTCGCTGGTTGGAAAACTCTCTGGACGAAAGGAAGACTACGGATCGCTCCCTGCCGGGACAGGGGAGGGTCGGGGGAGGATTGGGGGAATTCCCCCGCGCGCCATTGAGCGCGTTGGACTTTCGCTCTGAAGTTTCCGTAATCCCTTTGCCGGGTTGCAGTCCGGCGTTAGCCATGACGCCATGGCAATGCCTGCTCCCACAGAGGTGCCCGGGTTTGGCACTCTATTGACAGGCCATTGGCGGCTATCGGTCGGATACCTGGAGGGTGACGCGGCGTACTGAGGACAGTGACTCCGCTTCGCTTGACACTTTCGTTTACACGTGTAATCTTCTAATGATTACGACCGTAAACGGAAATGACGTATGTCTGGTGCCGATATCTCCGAAGCCGAGTCGCTGGTGATGCAGCAACTTTGGAAGCGCAGCCCGCAGACGGCGGAATCCATCCACGATGCACTGGGCCCCGATGCCGGATGGCAGGTGGCCACAGTGAAAACCCTGCTGAACCGGCTGCTGAGAAAAGGAGCGGTACGCGCCAACAAGGACGGCCGCCGCTTCCTGTACGAGCCGCTGCTCGAACGCGACCAGTGGCTGCTGCAGGAAAGCAGCGGCCTGCTGCGACGGCTGTTCGACGGTCGTATCGCGCCGCTGGTGGCGCACTTCAGCCGGCACCGCCGCCTGTCCGCACGTGACGTGCGCGACCTGAAGCGGTTGCTGCAGGAGATCGAAGATGGCCGCTGAAATCCTGTCGCAGCTGTGGCAATGCACGCTCGCCGTCAGCTGTGCGGTCGTGCTGATCGTGCTCGTACGCGTGCCTCTGCGCCGGGCTTTTGGTGCGCGTGCCGCGTGCTGGGCTTGGGCTCTAGTGCCCTTGAGTCTTCTTGCAGTATTGCTGCCGCGCCCGCAGGAATCCATCCACGCACTGGCCACTGTCGAGGAATGGAGCACGGCAGTTCCGGTGCTGGTAGGGCCGGCGCGTGACGAACTGCCCTGGCCTGCAACTGTACTTGCGGCCTGGGTTTTAGGCTCGATTGCAATGCTGTGCGCAACCGGGATGAGGCAGCAACGCTTCCTGCGCTCGCTGGGATTGCTGGTGCGAGGCGACGATGGCCTGCTTCGCAGTCCTGCGCTGACCTCTCCGCTGGTCGTTGGCGCGTTCCGACCCCGGCTCATTGTCCCAGCGGATTTCGAACAAAGACACTCCGCCCAGCTGCGCGCGCTGATGCTCGCCCATGAGCAGAAGCATCTTGAGCGCGGCGACACGCGCATCGCAGCAGGGGCCGCCCTGCTGGTTTGCACCTTCTGGTTCAATCCACTGGTCTACTACGCATTGCGCTTGTTACGGATGGACCAGGAGATGGCCTGTGACGCGGCCACGCTGGCGCACTCCGGCACCGAACGCAAACTCTATGCTGAAGCCCTGATCGACACCCAGCTGGCGGAGCAGTTCGGCATTGTGCTGCCTGTTGGCTGTCACTGGCGTTCCGCTCATCCACTGAAGGCGAGGATATCCATGCTGAAGAATCCGCTGCCGGGCCGCGCCCGGATGGTGGCCGGCATTGTGACTGCGGGCTTGATCGGTACGGGTGCAGCGATGGCACTGTGGGCGGCACAGCCCGCCACCGTCGCCGATGAGGTCGTGGTACTGAGCATGAAGTGGATTGCGGAGGAACCAAAAGTTGGTCCGCAGCAGATCGGTCGCACAATCCGGTTGTCATTGGAGAACAAGCTGGTTCCGCTGGGCACGGAGCTTGTATCCGGATACGGGAAGTCGCCCTACAACGTCGCATGCACGCCGCGTGCCCTTGCAGCCGCAGCAGATGGTGCAGCACAGTGGCTGCTCGAATGCAGGTTTCTCAAAGACGGCAAAGTGCTGGCGCTGCCGGCGATCACGACGTCGGAGGGAGGGCTGCCATCGATAGAGATGACCGATCCGGATAACGGCGTCAGGCTCTATCTCGTGGTCAATGCCTCAAGCAGCCCGGATCGAATCCGGTTGGCGCGTCAGAATGCCGCCCGCGAGGCGTCGATGCCGCCGCCCACCCCGGTGTTCAGGTCTGCGCCCGCCACCCCGGTGAGGATTTTTCAGTGAGCTGATGCCTTTCGTGCCGGATCGTAGTCCTTGCGCACGGTGCCATGCTCCTTCGCCCTACCCGCACGTCTCGCACAGTAAAGGACCAAACAGAGCCGCGTGCGCCTTGTGGAGTTGCGCTGCGGTTGGTCGCGTCACGCCGAACAGCATGAACGCCTTCGCACGCAACGCCCCGTGCGTCTCTGTGTCGACGTAAGGCTGCGCGCGCTGCGGCGGGAAGCTCAAGATCATTGCCAGCATGGAGGAGCCGGCGGTCATCGCGCACATCCTGACTCTAGTGGCGGTTCATTCCCGGGGTTGCGCCGGTTGCTCCACGCGGTTCAGCTCGTATGTGTTCGGCTTTTCCAACCTGGAGTCGGTACCCATGCGCCTGGTGCGCGTAATCAGGATTCTGCGTCCATCAGGCGGCGCATGAATCCACAGGCTCCAGGTGCAGGCACCAGAGACATATGCAGTGTTCACAACACACCGCCCCTTTACTGTGACGTCGTCACCCACCAGTGTCCCCGTCTCGGCATAGCCCGAGCCGTTGGGATCCATGATCATGGCGCTGATCGGGCGTGCAACCGGATCAATACCGAACAGCATCCGGCCAGGCAACGCATTGAACAACATGGGTGCCACAGCCCCAGCACTGCCAGCACCATGGCCAGGGGTTTCATGCCGGAATTCTTCGAAGGTGCAGTACAGTCCGGGGCCCTCACCGATGCTCCGGCAATTTCCGGAGCTGACATACGTGTGGGCTTTCTCTGTGGTGCACACCTGCACGCCACTCGTTCTGTCGACCCCGGCTGCGCTGCAACGTGTCTCTTCCTCATTCTTGAGCTTGATCTCGAAGCTTCCCTCCAGGCGCCCCAGCCAGGCTGCCAGATCCCGGCGCCACTCATCGGACTTGCCCGATGCGGATGTGGCTGCTTTCGTGCTGGTGGATTCACGCGCGCCGGACCCGCGATCGGCAGCGCCCGCTTCGCCTGCTGCCAGCAGGGTGCAAGTGAGCAAAACGATGCAGCGAATGAGGATGCGCTTCACGGTGAGACAGGCTCCCGGCGCAGCGTGAGCTGATGTCCGCCCACCCTCTTTCCGTCCACTTCCATGTTCAACTCCATCTTCACTGACTGAAGGTCCGCGCCGGCGGAAATACTCACCTTGCTGAGGCACTTGCCGGGGATACGTGCACACTGGGAAGTGGAGATCAGCGTATCGTCGACCAGCTGCGCCACAGTGCCTTCGGCCACTCCTTCGTCGTCCACGAGCATATGCCGTATGCCGTTGCCGGAGTTGTCGCGGGCATAGAGAAGTATCGCCGCATGCCGCGCGGGTTTGGCGTCTTGCGACTGCGCCCAGGTCATATCGAGAAAACACTCTACGCCCGGCGCCACGCCAAATCTTGTGGCCGAGGTACGGATGCCAC
>JAATEY010000024.1 GCA_015655465.1 Gammaproteobacteria bacterium
GCGACCCGGACTCGCGGTACCCGCCGGCATGACCGGTGGCGCCGCACTGGCGACGACCGCAGGCTGGGGTCCGATTGACAGAAGTGTGACGGCGAGCAGGAGTCGTCTCATCGGGCCAGTTTACCCGTGGTATTCCTATTGACAACCGCATCTTGAAGACGGAAAGTAACGCGGTACCGCAACGACAACAGCTATATATAGATTGAGCGGCCATCATGCAGAGACAGCCCGCGCGCGCTTCGTATGGACGATTTGTCAGCCGACTGACCAGCGGCACCCTCGCGATCGTCATGGCCGGCGGCCGCGGTGAGCGGCTCAATGGACTGACGGTCAACCGCTGCAAGCCGGCGACGCCCTTCGGCGGCAAGTTCCGCATCGTCGACTTCGTGCTTTCCAACTGCGTCAACTCGGGCATCCGCAAGATCTGCCTGCTGACGCAGTACAAGGGGCAGTCGCTCATCCAGCACGTGCAGCGTGGCTGGAGCTATCTGCGCGGCGAATTCGGCGAGTTCATCGACGTGGTGCCCGCGCAGCAGCAGGTGAACAAGCACTGGTACCGCGGCACGGCCGACAGCGTCTACCAGAACCTCGAATACGTGCGCATGCATCATCCGAAGCATGTGCTGGTGCTGGCGGGCGATCACATCTACAAGATGGACTATGGCCCGATGATCGCCTACCACGTGGAGAAGGGCGCGGATATCACGGTGGGCGTGGTCGAGGTGTCCGTGCCGGAAGCGCGCGAGTTCGGGGTGTTGTCCGTGACCGACTGGAATCGCGTCACCAAATTTGCCGAGAAGCCGGCCAATCCCGAATCCATGCCGGGCAATCCCGATGTGGCGCTGGCTTCGATGGGCATCTACGTCTTCAACGCGCAGCTGCTGGAGCAGCTGCTGATGGAAGACGCCGCCGACGAAAGCTCCAGCCACGACTTCGGCAAGAACATCATTCCCCGGGCCATCGAGAAACTGCAGGTTTTCGCCTATCCGTTCCGCAATGTACGCACGCGTGCCCAGAACTACTGGCGCGATGTGGGCACCGTCGACGCGTTCTACGAGGCGAATCTCGAGCTGGTGCACGTCTCGCCGGAGCTGAACGTCTATGACGAGGAGTGGCCGATCTGGACCTACCAGGTGCAGCAGCCGCCCGCCAAGTTCGTGCTGTCCGACAACGATCGCGTCGGCATGGCAATCAACTCCCTGGTGGCGGGGGGGTCGATCATCTCCGGCGCCGTGGTACGTGAATCGCTGCTGTTCTCGGCGGTGCGCATCGAAGAGCGCTCGCATGTCGAGCGCTCCATCATCATGCCCGGGGTGCACATCGGCAGGAGCTGCATCATCCGGAACGCCATCATCGATGAGCACTGCGACATCCCCGATGGCACGCACATCGGCGTCGACATCCGGGCCGATCGCGAGCGCTTCGATGTCACGCCGCGTGGCGTCGTGCTGGTGACCCCCGAAACCCTGCTCGCTGCGACGATGGCCCGCGGATGACAGACACTCGCCTCCCCGTCGTGCTGCTCTGGCACATGCATCAGCCGCCCTACCGCGACGCGCTCTCGGGTCGCTATGTGCTGCCGTGGACCTGGCTGCATGCCATCAAGGACTACACCGACATGGCTGCGCACCTGGAAAACATTCCCGGTGCGAAGGCGGTGGTCAACTTCACGCCGGTGCTGATCGAGCAGATCGAGGATCTGGCGGGCGCCGTGCACAATGCGCTGCATTCCGGCGTGCCGCTGCCCGACATGCTGCTTGCCACGCTGACCGACACGCCGCTGCCGGCCGATCCGGCGCAGCGCCTGCAGCTGCTGGGGGCATGCCTGCGGGCCGATCGCGAAAACCTGATCCGCCGTCATTCGGTGTTTGCGGAACTGGTCGATCTGGCCGTGGCCATCAATACGGTTGAGCGTATCGGCTATGCCTCGGACCAGATGCTGCATGACCTGGCTGTCTGGTATCACCTGGCCTGGATGGGCGAATCGGTGCGTCGCGACGATCCGCGGGTGGCGCAGCTCGAACGCAAGGCACGCGGCTTCGATGCCGCCGACCGGCGCCTGCTGCTCGAACTGGTCGGCGAACTGCTGGCAGGTGTGCTGCCGCGGTTTCGCGCACTGGCCGATGCCGGTCGCTGCGAACTGGCGGTGTCGCCATACAGTCATCCGATCCTGCCGCTGCTGTTCGATTTCGACGCGGCACGCGATGGCGAGCCGGGTTGCGGGTTGCCACTGGCGCCGTGTTATCCCGGTGGTGCCGACCGTGCCACCTGGCATATGCGGCGTGCAGTGGAATGCTACGAGCGGGTATTCGGCCGCAAGCCGCGCGGCTGCTGGCCATCCGAAGGTGCCATCAGCGCCGCGGCCATTGGTGCCATCGAAGCGGCCGGTTTCGACTGGCTTGCCACCAGCGAAAGCATCCTGCATCCGTCCCTGCAGCGCTCCGGAGTGGCGGTGCCCAGCGATACCGCTGCCGCTGAAAAATTGCTGAACCAGGGGTTCGCGCTGCCGGGCAGCGAGGTCGCCTGTTATTTCCGCCACGATGGCATGTCCGACCTGATCGGCTTCACCTATTCCAAATGGCATGGCGACGACGCTGCCATGCATTTCGTGCAGGAAGTGAACGCCCTGGCCGAGCGCACGGCCGGGGCTGCGTCACGCGTGCTGCTCGTGGCGCTGGATGGCGAGAATGCCTGGGAGTATTACCCGTTCAACGGCTGGTATTTCCTGAGCGCCATGTACGCACAGCTGGCGAAACACCCGAACCTGCGGCTGACGACGCTGTCGGAGGTGATCGACGAGCAGCGCGCCGCGGGAATCGCGCCGACCGTGTTGCCGAAACTGCGGGCCGGCAGCTGGGTGTACGGCACGCTGTCCACCTGGATGGGCGATGCCGACAAGAACCGCGGCTGGGATCTGCTCTGTGCAGCCAAACGTGCCTTCGACGAAGTGCTCTCGACCGGCCGCTTTGCCGAGGCCGAGCGGGTTCGCGCCGAGCATCAGCTGGCTGCCTGCGAGGCTTCCGACTGGTTCTGGTGGTTCGGCGACTACAACCCCTCCGCAGCCGTGCGTGATTTCGATGAGCTGTTCCGCCATCAGCTGACCAGCCTCTACCGCTCCCTCAATCTCGAGCCGCCTGCGAATCTGCTGCTGCCCATCAGCGCTGGCCGCGGCGCTCCCGAGGCCGGCGGTGTAATGCGGCGCTCATGATTCCCGAGCGCGTGCTGTCGCGCCGGCGTGCCGGCGTGCTGCTGCCCGCTTCGGCGCTGCGTCAGGGTGATACCGGCGCATTCGCGGATCCCGCATATCGCTTCATCGACTGGCTGGCAGAGGCCGGATTTTCAGTCTGGCAGCTGCTGCCGCTGGTGCCGGTCGATCGCAGCGGTTCTCCGTACTGGGCGCGTTCGGATCGTGCCGGCAATCCGGCGCTGCTCGATGCGCGCGCGCGGGATCCCGGCAACGACGCGGACTTCGAAGCCTGGCGCGCGGACTCCGCCGGCTGGCTGCAGGACTACCTGCTGTTCGAGGCCCTGAGCGAAGAACAGGGCGGCACACCCTGGTGGACCTGGCCCATGCCGCTGCGCCATCGCGATGCCGCTGCACTGCATGCGGCCGAGCGACGCCTGCACCACCGGCTGCTGGCACTGGCGCGGCCGCAGTGGCGCTTCGATGCACAGTGGCGCAGCCTGCGCGCGCATGCTGCGGCGCGCGGCATCCGCATCTTTGGCGACCTGCCCATCTATGTGGCGCCGGATTCGGTGGCCACATGGACCAGCCCCTGGCAGTTCCAGCTGGGCGCCGACAGCCGTGCCACTGCAGTGGCCGGCGTGCCGCCCGACTACTTTGCGGTCGACGGCCAGCTATGGGGCAATCCGCTCTACGACTGGAACGCGCAGCGGCGCGACGGCTTCTCGTTCTGGCTGCGGCGGCTGGCGCAGCAGGCCGATCGCTTTGACCTGCTGCGCATCGATCACTTTCGCGCCCTCGAGGCATACTGGTCCGTGCCGGCCCATGCCACCACTGCCCGCAACGGCGAATGGCGCAAGGCACCGGGGCATGAGCTGCTGGAGACCATCGCGGCGCATCTGCCCGCGCTCGAGCTGGTGGCGGAGGATCTCGGCGTGATCACACCCGAAGTCACGGCGCTGCGCCGCAGCTTCGCGCTGCCTGGCATGCGGGTGCTGCAGTTCGGCTTCGATGGCGATCCGTCCAACGTACACCTGCCGCATGAACACGAGCCCGATGCCATCGTCTATACCGGCACGCATGACAACGACACCACAGCGGGCTGGTATGCGGGGCTTGCACCTGCCACGCGGGACCTGGTGCGCCGCTATCTGGGCCGCGGCGATCACGAGATCGTCGATGCCATGCTGCGGACCGCCTTCGCTTCGGTGGGGCGACTGGCGGTGTTGCCCGCCCAGGATCTGCTGCATCTTGGCAGCGAGGCCCGCCTCAACCGGCCCGGCACGGTCAATGGCAACTGGAGCTGGTGCCTGCAGCTTGCATCGCTGACAAAGGAACTCGCCGCGCGGTATCGTGAGCAGATACAGCTGCATGACCGGAGTTCCTGATGATGACCCTGCGTGGCCTGGCCGCCTGCCTGTCCCTGGCATTCGCGGGCGGATGCGTGCTGGCTCCGAAGTTCAAGGAGCCGCACCTCGAGGTGGTCGAGGTGCAGATGCTGCGCGGCGATCTGCTGCAGCAGGAACTGCGGGTGCGCATGCTGGTGCAGAACCCCAACAATCGCGAGCTGGCCGTGCGCAGCATCCAGTACCAGGTGCAGGTGGCCGGTGAAGCCTTCGCGCATGGCGAATCCGAGCGTGACTTCAAGGTGCCTGCCAACGGCGAAACGCAGTTCGATGTGAGTGTTACCGCCAATGCCGCAGCAGCGGTGCTGCGCCTGCTGGGCAGCGGCCGCAAGCTCGATGCGGTGGAATACCAGATCACCGGCAAGGTCACGCTGGCGACGGGTTTGATGCGCAGCCTTTCCTTCGATCAGAAGGGGCAGCTCAAGCTGCGTTGATCAGCTGCTCGTATAACGTCACGTAGTCGCCGACGCGCTGTTCCCAGGAAAAATCCTGCGCCATGGCGTTCTGCACCAGTTGCTGCCACAGCGGTTTGTCCGCATACCAGCCGAACGCGGTTTCGATGGCCCAGGTCACTGCGCCCACGTCATAGTCATTGAACATGACCCCAGTGCCGTGGCTGGTGGCCGGATCGAAGTGTGTCACCGAATCGGCGAGGCCCCCGGTGCGCCGCACGATGGGTATCGTGCCGTAGCGCAGGCTGTACATCTGGTTCAGGCCACAGGGCTCGTACTGCGAAGGCATCAGGAACAGGTCGCTGGCCGCCTCGATCCAGTGCGCAGTTTCCTCGCTGTAGCCGCTGCGAAAGGTCACCCGGGTCGGGTGCAGGTGCGCCAGCTCACGAAAGAATTTCTCGTACGCCGCATCGCCGCTGCCCAGCACGGCGCAGAAGAAATCGTGCTGCGCCAGCAGCTGCGGCAGCGCCGCCATGACCAGATCGAAGCCCTTCTGCGAGGTCAGGCGGCTGACCATGCCCAGCAGCGGCGAGCGACTGCGGGCCGGAGTGGCAAGCCCCGTCCGCTGCAGGAATTCCTGCTTGAGTGCCTGCTTGGTTTCAAGCGTACGGGCATTGAAGTGCTGCGGCAGGAAACGGTCGGATTCCGGGTTCCATTCCTGGTAATCGACACCATTCAGGATGCCGGAAAGTGCGCCGGCGCGGCGTTGCAGCAGGCTTTCCAGCCCGTAGCCGTAGGCCGCGGTCTGGATCTCCAGTGCATAGGTCGGGCTCACGGTGCTGACGTGATCCGCGTGAGCGATGCCTTCGCGCAGCGGATTGACACGTCCCGCGGCGAGTTCGCCCGCATCCAGCAGTTTCGTGGCCTCGCCAAGGCCCGTGTCGGCGAGTTCGCTGGCACCGAATACGCCCTGGTAGGCGATGTTGTGAATCGACATCAGGCTGCGGGTCTCGCGGAACAGCTGGTCCCAGCCATATACCGTGCGCAGCAGCAGCGGCCCCAGGCCCGTATGCCAGTCATTGCAGTGCAGGATCTGCGGCGCGAAACCCATGCGCTGGCAGCACAGCAGTGCCGCGTGGGTCAGCAGGATGAAACGCAGGTGCTCGTCCGCCGCATTGCTGTAGATGCTGTCGCGATCGAACAGCGCGGGCGAGTCGATCAGGTAGATCATGGCCTGCGAGCCCGGCAGGCGCGCCGTATGCACACTGAAACGCAGTGCATGCACACCGAGCTGCAGGGCAACGTCGCGCAGAAACTCCACCGGCCACATGTCGAGCTGCCGGCGGTCCACCTGCCGGTACAGCGGCATGAATACGCGCACGTCGTGGCCGGCATTGTGCAGGTACTTGGTGAGCGCGCCCGCCACGTCGGCAAGGCCACCGGTCTTCGCCAGC
>JAATEY010000133.1 GCA_015655465.1 Gammaproteobacteria bacterium
GTCATGCCGCAGGACACGCTGCAGTGCGTGGACGCTGCCCTGGAAAACCGCTGCCAGCCCGATCACCGGCCGCTGCTCGACGCAAGGGTGATCACTGCGGACGGCAGCCTCCGCAGCCAGCTGGCGCTCAATGATGTGGTGCTCGCCAAATGGGAAACCGGCCGCATCCTCGACTTCGAAACGCGCGTCGATGGCCGCTACGTCAACACCCACGGCGGCGACGGCCTGGTCGTGGCCAGCGCCACCGGCTCCACGGCCTATGCGCTGTCCTGCGGCGGCCCGATCGTCGACCCCAATCTCGATGTGCTGGTGGTGGTGCCCATCTGTCCGCATACCCTGGCCGACCGCCCCATCGTGGTATCCGGTCGCAGCACCATTTCCGTATTGCTGCATGAACGCCATGAGACGCGGGCGCAGATCACCTGCGACGGCGTGGTGCTGTGCGAACTGCGGCCCACCGAGCAGCTGGAAATCCGGCCTTCCGCGCATCGCATCACGTTGCTGCACCCGCCGGGTTACGACTACTTCCGCCTGCTGCGTTCCAAACTTCACTGGGGGCGCGGCGCCGCCGAGTACCAACGCTAGGGATTGGCAACATGCTGACTCATCTGCAGGTCCGCGACCTGGCGATCGTCGACTCGCTGGAACTGGATTTCGCCAGTGGCCTTACCGTGCTGACCGGCGAGACTGGCGCGGGCAAATCCATCGTGGTGGATGCACTCACGCTGGCCTGCGGCGCGCGGGCTGCCGCGGACCAGATCCGGGCCGGCGCCGACAAGGCCGAAATTGCCGCCACCTTCGACATCCGGCAGCTGCCGCGCACATTGCGCGCCTTGCTGGAAGAGCAGTCGATCGAGGCCGATGACGAACTGCTGGTACGGCGGGTCATCAACACCGACGGTCGTTCACGCGCCTACCTGAATGGCCAGGCGGTGCCGGTGCAGCAGTTGCGCGAGATCGTCGGCAGCCTGCTGGACGTGCACGGTCAGCACGAATTCCAGTCGCTGGTGCGCGCTGGCTCGCAGCGCGAACTGCTGGACCAGTACGGCAAGCTCGAACCACTCACCGCTCAGGTCGAAGCCGCGCACCGCGTGTGGCTGGCCCTGCTCAACCGCCTGCTTGCGATCGAATCGCGCCTGCGCGACCGCGATTCACGCATCGAACTGCTGCGCTTCCACGAAAGCGAACTGGCCGCGCTCGATCTCAAACCCGGCGAGGCAGCGGAACTCGCGGCCGAAGCGATCCGTCTCGGCAATCGCGGCCGACTGCTGGAAGGCACGCAACTGGCCGCCCAGCTGCTCTATGAGGGCGAGACCGATACCGCCCAGGCCAGCCTCGCCCGGGCCCAGTCGGCATTGCGCCCTCTGCTGGCGGTGGATCCCGCACTGGAATCGGTCATGCCGCTGCTCGACGAAGCCGCCATCCGCATCACCGAGGCGGCGCGCGAGCTGGCGCGCTATGCCGAATCGCTCGACATGGACAACGCCCGCCAGGCCGTGGTGGAAAAGCGCCTCGCCGCCGCCGAAGACCTGGCGCGCAAGCACCGCGTTGCCGTGGCCGACCTGCCCGCCCATCGCGCCACGCTGCGCATCGAACTCGAAGCGCTGGAATCCGCCGAACAGGATGTGGCCTCGCTGCGCCGGCAGCAGGCCGAGGCGCTCACCGCCTATCGGGACCTGGCCGTGAAACTGTCGGAATCACGCACCGCCATCGCCGTGACATTCAGCAAGGAAATCACCGCGCGCATGCACACGCTGGGCATGGCCGGCGGGCGCTTCCAGGTCGATGTCACACCGCATGCCTCGGCCGAACCTCAACCCCATGGGCTGGACCAGATCGAATTCCGGGTTACGGCCAATCCCGGCCAGCCGCTGCGGGCGCTGGCCAAGGTGGCCTCCGGCGGCGAACTTGCGCGGCTGTCACTGGCGGTGCAGGTGGCCTGCGTGGGGGACGAACGCCGCTGCATGGTGTTCGATGAAGTCGACGCGGGCATCGGTGGCGCGGTGGCCGAAGTGGTCGGCAAGCAGTTGCGGGCAGTGGGCGCACGCGGCCAGGTGCTGTGTGTCACCCACCTGCCGCAGGTGGCCGCGCAGGGACATCATCACCTGCGCGTGCTGAAGCTCACCGATGGCAAGACCACGCGCACCAGCCTCGCCGAACTCAGCGGCAACGAACGGGTGCAGGAAGTGGCACGGATGCTGGGTGGCGCACAGATCACCGACAAGGCCCTGGCGCATGCGCGGGAGATGCTGTCGGCTCCGCAGGCCGCCAGCGGCGACACCGCCAAACTGAAGCCCGGCGGGCGATCCCGTCAGGGGTGATGCTTCCTGGCCGTTGACCCGGCGACCCGCGTCGGGCAGTCGATGCGCTTGCAGTGCCCGTAAAGAATCATGGAGTGATCGTGGATTTCGAAGCCACGCTGTACGGCAATGGTCTTCTGGCGCTCTTCAATGCCCGCATCGACGAACTCTTCGACCTTGCCGCAGTCTATGCAGACTATGTGGTCATGGTGGTCGCCCCGGTTCAGCTCGAAAACGGCCATGCCGTTCTCGAAATGATGGCGGGTCACAAGGCCGGCCGCCTCGAACTGGGTCAGCACGCGGTATACCGTGGCGAGCCCGATGTCTTCGTTGGAACCCAGCAGGGACTTGTAGATGTCTTCCGCGGACTTGTGCCGGACACCGTCACTTTCCAGGATCTCCAGTATCTTCAGCCGCGGCAGTGTGACCTTGAGCCCGGCATTCCGCAGATCCTTGCCTTCCATTTGGATGGGCTCCGTGTGTGTCAGGTAATATGGGCAATTCTACAATGATGACCGACCCCATGCGACAAACTCCCTCCCCGGCCGACCGCGCGTTGCGCACGCAGCCTCGCCGTCTGCTGGCAACACTCGTGCTGACCAGCCTGCTCAGCCTCACCGCTGGCTGCCTGTACCGCATGAAGATCGAACAGGGCAATTTCCTGGATCCGACCCAGGTCGTGCAGCTGCAGAAAGGAATGACGCGTTCCCAGGTCAAGTTCCTGCTGGGCACGCCGCTGGTGCCCAGTGGCTTCAACACCGACCGCTGGGAGTATTACTACTACATCATGGACCGCGGCATGAAGAGGCCGCTGACCAAACGCGTTACCATCTACTTCAAGGACGACAAGGTCGAACATTTCGATCGTCCGGATGATTCCGAGGCCGCGGCGGCTGCGATGAGCGTTGGGCCCGCGGCACCAGCAGCACCCGCTACGAAGCCAAAACCCTGACTGCCCGGCGCATGGGCGATCAGCGCGGCCCGCGCGCCCGCGCGACAAAGGCATCCACCAGCGAACCTGCCATCCGCTCGATGAGCGGCCCCATGGCCATGCCCGCAAGTCCACCCTTGAGCTCGAAGCGCAGCTGCAGCTCCACCCGGCAGCCGATTTCCGCGTCGGAACCCGGCTCCATCACCGGCGTCAGCTGCCATACACCATCGAGGCTGCGAAACGGCCCTTCTTCCAGTTCCATGTGGATGCGGGAATCCGGCGTCAGGTGATTGCGGGTAGTGAATGAAGTTCGCAGCATGCCGCTGCCCACCGTCAGACGGGCACGCAGCATTTCAGGCGAACGCTCGAGCACGGTGGCGGCACTGCAGCCAGGCACGAACCCCGGATAACTTTCAATGTCGTTGATGAGCCCGAACATGTGGCGCGTCGTGGCCGGCACCAGCGCCGAGCGCCTGATCTCTCGCATGCCGCATAATAGCGCATGACCAAAGACACGAAGGCGGGCAAGGCGCTGATCGCCGAAAACCGCAAGGCGCGGCACGACTATTTCATCGAAGACCGCTACGAAGCCGGCCTGTCGCTGATGGGCTGGGAGGTCAAGTCGCTGCGCGCGGGCCGGGCCCAGCTGACGGAGGCCTATGTCTTCGTCCGTGCCGGCGAGGTCTTCATGATGGGCGCGCACCTGTCGCCCCTGAACTCGGCATCGACGCATGTCATCGCCGACCCCACCCGCACCCGCAAGCTGCTGCTGAACCGCGTGGAGATCGACCGCCTGGTAGGAGCGGTGGAACGCGAGGGCTACACCATCGTGCCACTGGAGCTGTACTGGAAGCAGGGCCGGGCGAAAGTGCGCATTGGCCTCGCCAAAGGCAAGAAACAGCATGACAAGCGCGCCACGGAGAAGGACCGCGACTGGCAGCGGGACAAGGCGCGCGTACTGAGGGTGCGCTGACCGGGCAACGCTCCGAGGCATGCTTCGGAGTGGTGCGTCAAGTACCAAACCGCGCCCACGCATGGTGCGTTGCAAAATGTGTGATCTGCAGCCATTTGTTGCCGCTGCAATAAACCCAGAATCCCAACCAACAGGAAACCGGAATTCTGATGGCACTCGCCGTTTCACCCATCCAGGGAGCCCCAGTCGCTGACGCAGAAGGTCAGGACGCGCACGAGACTGCGCGCATGCTCCGCACGCTGATTGCCAACATCGACGGCATGGTCTATCGCTGCCACAACGATTCGCAGTGGACCATGGAATTCGTCAGCGACGGCTGCCTGGCAGTAACCGGCTACAGCCCCGACGACCTGCTTTTCAACAGCACGATTTCCTACGAGCAGCTTACCCACCCTGAAGATCGCCTGCGGGTGCGCAGCAGCATCAATGCTGCCCTCACGCAGGGACGCCGCTTCGACGTGGAATACCGCATCATCAACCGCAGCGGCGCCGAACGCTGGGTGTGGGAACGCGGCATCGGCCTGTATTCACCGGACGGCATGGTGCTGGCCGTGGAAGGGATCGTGCAGGACATCAGCACCCGCGAATCCGCCTATCGCGCGTTGCGCAATGCGGAACGCCGCTATCGCAGCCTGTTCGACAACGCCATCGAAGGCATCTTCCGCACCTCACCCGATGGCCGCTACCTGGACGCGAATCCCGCGCTGGCGCGCATCTATGGCTTCGATTCGCCGCTGGACCTGATGAACAGCCTCAGCGACATCGGCTCGCAGCTGTATACCGATTCCTCGCGCCGCCAGACGTTCATCGATACCATGCGGCGCCACGCCTCGATCACCGGCTTCGAGTCGCAGATCCGCCGCAACGACGGCCGCCTGATCTGGATCTCGGAGAACGCGCGTGCCGTGCATGACGAGTCCGGCCGCCTGATCTGCTACGAAGGCACGGTTGAAGACGTCACCGAACTGCGCGAATACAAGGAGCGCATCGAGCGCCAGGCGCGCATGGACGATCTCACCGGCCTTGCAAACCGCTCGCTGCTGCGCGAACGGCTGCAGGATGCCGTCAGCAAGGCCGGCGCAAATGACGACCGCTTTGCGCTGGTGTTCGTCGATCTCGACCGTTTCAAGTACATCAATGACAGCCTGGGCCACCACGCCGGCGACGAACTGCTGTGTGTCATGGCCGCGCGGCTGACCGCCTGCGCACCGCCGGGCACCACCGTTGCCCGGGTGGGCGGCGACGAATTCGTGCTGCTGGTGCCGGGTGCCGATGAAGCCGCAGCCCGTTCGCTGACGCGCACCATCCTGCGCGCCACCGGCGAGGTGTGGCATTTCAACGGCACCGAGAATCGCGTCAACGGCAGCGTTGGCGTGGCGCTGTACCCCGACCACGGCCGCGATCCGGAGCTGCTGCTGAAAAATGCGGACGCGGCGATGTACCTCGCCAAGGACCAGGGCCGCAGCACGCTGCGCTTCTTCAGCGCCGAACTGCGTACCCAGATGACCGAACGGCTCGAGGCAGAACAGCGGCTGCGCGAAGCCATCCAGCGCGACCAGTTGCTGCTGCACTTCCAGCCGCGCATGAATATTGCCACCGGCCGCATCACCGGCACCGAAGCGCTGGTGCGCTGGCAGGCTCCAGGCGAACCGCTGGTGCACCCGGGCAGCTTCATTGCCATCGCCGAGGAAACCGGACTGATCGTCGACATCGGCCGCTACGTGCTGCGCGCCGCCTGCGCCCAGGCCCGCGCGTGGCTCGACGCAGGCCATGATTCGCTGGTGGTGTCGATCAATGCCTCGCCGCGCGAGCTGCAGCAGGAGCGCTATGCAGACAGCGTCCTGGAAGCACTGCGCAAATTCAACCTGCCACCGCAGTCGCTGGAAATCGAGATCACCGAGAGCATGGTGGTGCAGGACGCGCCGCGCCTGATCCGCATGCTGGTGCGGTTGCAGCAGATGGGCGTGAA
>JAATEY010000142.1 GCA_015655465.1 Gammaproteobacteria bacterium
CGCCAGTACCAGCAGGGTCGCGGCGTGCCGGCGCTGATCGCCGTGGCACAGGACCCCAGCAAGGGCGCCTTCGACAAGGCGCTGGCCTATGCCCATGGCATCGGCAGCACCCGCGGCGGCGTGCTGATGACCACGTTCGCCGAAGAGACCGAGACCGATCTGTTCGGCGAACAGGCCGTGCTCTGCGGCGGCACCTCGGACCTGATCCTGAAGGGTTTCGAGACGCTGACCGAAGCCGGCTACCAGCCGGAAGTTGCGTACTACGAAGTGCTGCATGAATTGAAGCTCATCGTCGACCTGCTGCACGAAGGTGGCCTCGCCAAGATGCACAAGTACATCAGCACCACCGCCAAGTGGGGCGACATGACGCGCGGCCCGCGCGTGGTGAACAAGGGCACGAAGAAGGAAATGAAGAAGATCCTCGGCGAGATCCAGTCCGGCAAGTTTGCGCGGCAGTGGATCGCCGAGAACAAGTCCGGCCTGAAGAAGTACAACAAGCTGATGAAGGCCGACCTGAACCACAAGATCGAGAAGGTCGGCGCGAAGCTCCGCGAGCGCATGCCCTGGCTCTCGGACGAACGCTAAGAGGAAGCAAGGAACGTCATGCCAATTGCAGCAACGCAGTTCATCTGGTTCAACGGCAAGCTGGTTCCCTGGGAAAAGGCGACGGTGCATGTGCTGTCGCATGCCCTGCACTACGGCTCGTCGGTGTTCGAGGGTGTACGCGCCTATGCAACGCACAAGGGCGTGGCGATCTTCCGCCTGGCCGAGCACACGCGCAGGCTGTATGACTCGGCCAAGATCTATCGCATCAGCATTCCGTTCACGCCTGCGCAGATGAATGCGGCCTGTGCCGAAGTGCTGGCGGTCAACAACCTGGTGAATGGCGCGTATCTGCGTCCGGTGGCTTTCCGCGGCTATGGCGAGATCGGCGTGGCGCCGAAGATCGACCCGCCGGTGGATGTGGCCGTTGCGGCCTGGGAATGGGGCAAGTACCTCGGCGCCGATTCCGAAGCGGAAGGCGTGGATGTGTGCGTGTCCTCGTGGCAGCGCGTTGCGCCCAACACCCTGCCCGCCATGGCGAAAGCTGCCGGCAATTATCTTTCCAGCCAGCTGATCAGCATGGAGGCGAAGCGCCTTGGCTTCGTGGAAGGCATCGGCCTGGCGCCGGATGGCACCGTCAGCGAAGGCGCCGGTGAGAACCTGTTCGTGGTCCGCGACGGCGTGATCCATACGCCGGGCTTTGCGCATTCCGTGCTGGGCGGCATCACCCGCGATTCGGTGATCCGGCTTGCGCGCGACATGGGTTACGAAGTGCGCGAAACCTCCGTCCCGCGTGAAATGCTTTATATCGCCGACGAGCTGTTCTTCACCGGCACGGCAGCCGAGGTCACGCCGATCCGCTCGGTGGATCGCATCGTGGTGGGCGCGGGTCGTCGCGGCCCCATCACCGAAAAACTGCAGAAGGCATTTTTCGGCCTGTTCACGGGCGCCACGCCAGACAAATACGGCTGGCTTGAACCCGTAGACATGTCGGCCCCGCGCGCCGCCACGGGCTGAGGGGATATTGATGAGCGCAGCCAGGACGCTGTTCCAGAAGGTCTGGGAGCGGCACGAAGTCGTGCCCCAGACGGCCGATACGCCGGCCGTGCTGTTCATCGACCTGCACCTGATCCACGAGGTCACCACGCCGCAGGCTTTCACGGTGCTGCGCGAGCGCGGCCTGAAAGTGCGGCGTCCCGACCTCACCATCGGCACCATGGATCATTCCACGCCCACGCGCACCGAGCAGGTGTTCGGCGGCAAGCCGATTTCCATCGCCTCGGCGGCCAACCAGGTGCGGCAGCTGGAGTTGAACTGCACCGAGTTCGGCGTGGAGCTCATGAACCTGCAGAGCGACAAGCGCGGCATCGTGCATGTCATCGGTCCGGAACTGGGCGCCACGCAGCCCGGCAAGACCATCGTCTGCGGCGACAGCCACACCAGCACGCATGGCGCGTTTGGTGCGCTGGCATTTGGCATCGGCACCACCGAGGTGGGACATGTGCTCGCCACGCAGTGCCTGCTGCAGACGCGGGCGAAGACGCTGGCGATCAACGTCACCGGCCGGTTGCGGCCCGGTGTGACCGCGAAAGACCTGGTGCTTGCCATCATCGGCAGGATTGGGGTCGGTGGCGGCACGGGGCATGTCATCGAATTCCGCGGCGAAGGGATTCGCGCGCTGAACATGGATGAGCGCATGACCGTGTGCAACATGTCCATCGAAGCAGGCGCGCGTGCGGGCATGGTGGCGCCGGATGCCGTGACCTTCGAATATCTCAAGGGACGGCCGCGCGCGCCGCAGGGCGCCGCATGGGATGCCGCCGTGGCCGACTGGAACACGCTGGTTTCCGATCCGGGCGCGGTGTTCGACCGTGAAGTCACGCTCGATGCGTCGACGGTGGAGCCAATGATCACCTGGGGTACGCACCCGGGCATGGTAGCGGCGGTTACCGGCAGCGTACCCGCCACCAGCACAGATCCGGTGTTCGAGCGCGCGCTGACCTACATGGGTTTCACGGCAGGCCAGAAGCTCGCTGGCAGCCCGGTCAATGTCGTGTTCATCGGCAGCTGCACCAACTCGCGTCTCACCGACCTGCGCGCTGCTGCGGGCGTTCTCAAAGGTCATCGGATTGCAGCCGGCGTACAGATGCTGGTGGTGCCGGGTTCGCAGCAGATCAAGAAACTGGCCGAGGCCGAGGGGCTCGACCGCATCTTCATCGACGCCGGCGCCGAATGGCGTGAATCCGGCTGCTCGATGTGTCTTGGCATGAACGGCGATACAGTCGAAAAGGGCCAGTATTCGCTCAGCACCAGCAATCGCAACTTCGAAGGCCGCCAGGGCGTGGGTGCGCGCACGCTGCTCGCCAGCCCCCTGACTGCCGCAGCCAGTGCAGTGCGCGGCGTGATCACCGATCCGCGCGAACTGCTGCAGGACTAGCATCATGGAACCGATCCAGAGCATTACCTCGCGCACGGTCGTGCTGCCGCGCACGGACATCGATACCGACCAGATCATCCCTGCCCGCTTCCTGCGCACCACTTCGCGCGAGGGCCTGGGCAAGCAGCTGTTCGCCGACTGGCGTTATCTGGCGGATGGCAGTCCCAACCCGGACTTCGAGCTGAACCGGCCCGAAGCGCAGGGTTGCAAGGTGCTGGTGGGCGGCCGCAATTTCGGTTGTGGCTCGTCGCGCGAACACGCGCCGTGGGCGCTGCTGGACCACGGCATCCTGGCGGTGATCAGCTCCGAGTTCGCGGACATCTTCCGTTCCAACGCGCTGAAGAACGGCCTGGTGCCGGTGATCGTCGACGACGCCACGCTGCAGTGGCTGCTGGCCAACCCCGGCGTCGAGGTCACGATTGACCTTGCCACCAGCACGCTCAGGCTGCCGGGCGGCAAGTCGGTCACCTTCCCCATCGAACCCTTCGCACGCTTCTGCCTGATGCAGGGCGTCGATCAGCTCGGCTATCTGCTGCTGAAGGATGCCGAGATCACCGCGTACGAGAAGCAACGGGCATGATGGCAAACATCACGGTCCTGGGTGGCGACGGCATCGGTCCGGAAGTCACCCGCGAAGGGGTGCGCGCGCTGCAGGAAGTCGGGCGTTTGTTCGGGCATGAGTTCGTGCTCACGGAGTGCGATTTCGGTGGCATCGCCATCGACAATCACAACGATCCGTTGCCGGCGACAACGCTTGCAAGCTGCCTGGCTGCGGATGCGATCCTGCTCGGCGCCATCGGCGGGCCGAAGTGGTCCGCGCCGGATGCGAAGCTGCGACCCGAAACGGGGCTGCTGCGTTTGCGCCGCGAGCTTGGCGTTTACGCCAACCTGCGCCCGGTCGCCGTGCACCCTGCCCTGGCCGATTCCACCACGCTGAAGGCAGAGGTCGTGCGCGGCGTGGATCTGGTGTTCGTGCGCGAACTCACCGGTGGCATCTATTTCGGCGCGAAAACGCGCGATGCGGATTCCGCCAGCGATCTGTGCAGCTATTCCGCAGCGGAAGTGGAGCGCGTAACGCGCGTTGCCGGACGCCTCGCGCAGGCGCGCCGTCGCAAGCTCACCTCCATCGACAAGTCGAACGTGCTCGAGACCTCGCGCCTGTGGCGTGAAGTGGTCACGCGTGTAATGAAGTCGGAGTTTCCCGATGTGGCGGTGGAACATATCCTGGTGGACGCGGCCGCCATGCACCTGATCCGCCGCCCCACCGATTTCGACGTGATCGTCACCGAGAACATGTTCGGCGACATCCTGACCGATGAAGCTTCGATGCTGGCCGGCTCGCTGGGGCTTTCGCCCTCGGCCTCGCTGGGTGATGGAAAGCGCGGACTTTATGAGCCTATCCACGGCTCGGCGCCCGACATTGCCGGCAAGGGAATCGCGAACCCGGTGGGCACCATCCTCAGCGCAGCGCTGCTGCTGCGTCACTCGCTGGGCCTGGCTGTCGAAGCTGCCGCCATCGAGCGCGCGGTTGCCACGGCGCTGGACCGGGGACTGCGTACTGCGGACATCGCCGCGGGTGGCAGGCCCGTGAGCACGGCAGAAGCCGGAGCGGCGATCGCCGCCCTGATAACGAAGGTCTGAGTCCCCGCTACCGGCCGGCCCGGGGGCTATTTCGCGCGACCCTTGTAGCCCTGTGCCAGCAACGGAATCGCGACGATCTGGTTGCGCGCGCTGGGCGTGCCCCAGCCGCCGTAGAACACGATGCCGAACAGCGTCTTCTTGTCCTTGCCACCGAACGCCACGCCGTGCATGCCTCTTGGCCCGGCGATGGAGCCCAGGAATTCGCCGCCCGGCGAAAACACGTCGGCAGACGCGCCGGTCGCGACATACACGCGGCCCTCGGCGTCGACTGCCGAGCCATCACCGCCCTGTCCGCCGCGCAGCTTCGCGAACTCACGCTGGTTCTTCAATGAGCCATCTGCCTGCACATCGAAGGCAATGAGCACACCGCCGTTCGTGACGTACAGCGTCTTCTCATCCGGGCTCAGGATGATGCCGTTGGCGTTCGGCGCGCCTTCGTATTTCGTGACCACGCCCTGCGGATTCGCATAGAACACACCGCTGCCGGATATGGCGAGATACACGCCGCCGCGCGCATCAGCCATGAGATCGTTGACGCTGCCGCCGACGCACTCGAATGGCTCGCCCTGGAAGGAGTTCGCGAACATCCTGCGCCTTGGCTCCAGTTGCTCGATGCCACCGCCGATGCCGCGCACGGCGAGGAACAGCGCGCCGTTCTTGCTGCGCGACAGTCCGCCACCGGTATTCGTCCTGTCGAACAGCACGGTGGCAAGGCCCGTGGCCGGGTCGAGCTTCATGACATTGCTGGCGTCGTTGTTGGCGAACAGGATAGAACCGTTTTCGCCGGCGATGGGGCCATCGGCGTTGTTGCCTTCCCATGCCCACACCACCTTCCAGACCTGCCCGGCAGCGATCACGCCGGGGATTGCCTCCGGTGCCGGCAGCACCGGGTCGGGAGGTGCGGCGGAATTTGCGGCGGTGGCTGCGCCGCCACGTACCGGAGCTGGCTTCGGCGGTGTGCTGCACTTTGCAACCACTGCAGCGAGCCCGGGATCCTGCCCGGCCTGCAGGCTGTGGCCGCGATCGAATGCGGAAGCAGGCTGCTGCGCCGTGGCGCTGGCAGCGAAGCCCAGAAAGATGGCGGCGGCCAGTGGCGATTTCATATGGCTCCTACTTGATGCCCAGCTCGCGGTTCGCCCAGGGAATGAAGTACTTCCAGTTCGGGGCGTCGGTGTGGCCGCCATCGTGTTGCCGCCAGGCCATCTTTCCGGCCAGCAGGCCCTCGTTCACGGGTGGCAGCTTCGCATTCCTGTAGTCGTCACCCTGGCCCAGATCCTTCACGCCCAGCAGGCGGAACACAGGGCCGGCGGCAAGCGCGGCCATGTAGCTGCCTTTCTGGTCCAGCCATCTGGCGTCGCCCTTCTCCGGAATGCCGTAGCTGATGAAGGTGGCGCGCGGTGCGCACAGCGCCAGCAGCTCGTGGGCGTCCACGGGAATATCGCCGGCATTGCGGCTGCCGAAGCTGGATTCCGCGGTGCCGTACTTCAGGAAGTTGCCGGCCATCCAGTGATATTCGCCGGAACCGGTGAGGTTCTCGACCGCCTCACCAAAATTGCGTCGGTGCAGTTTCGCACCGCCCTCGCCCGAGGAACCGATCAGCACCACTGCGAAGCGCTCATCGAAAGCCATGGTGACCAGCGCCGCCTTGCCGTAGCGCGATACGCCCTCGATGCCGACGCGCTTCGCATCCACCGATTTGTCGGTCTCGAAATAGTCCAGCGCGCGCGACGCGCCCCAGCCCCATGCGCGCAAGCTGCCCCAGTCATCGGGCTTGCGCGGTTGTCCCTTGTTCGTGAGGCCGATGATGCCCCTGGTGAGTCCGGCACCATTGTCGGCCTGCACACTGGTGGGGTTCAGATAGGCATAGCCCCAGCCAGCCGCGAGCAGCTGGTCGGTGGCAGGTGGATCGGCTGGAGTTGCACCTGGGGGAGCGGGAGCGCGGGCGGGCGCCGGCGCTCCGGGCATGCGGCCGCCTCCGAACATGATCATCACCGGCACCGGACCCTTCGCGTCGGCCGGCGTCACCAGTATGAGATCGATGTTCACTTCGAGCGCCGGGTAGGCGGAGTTGTCGACCTTGCCCTGCAGGTGCTTCGCGCTGACCTGGCGCTCACCCACCGTGGCGGTGGCGGTTTCCGTCACCGACCACTGCACCCTGGGTACGTTCTTCGGCACGCGGCCGAGTACTTCACGTTCGAACAGTTCGACGATCTCCGGCCGACGCTGTGCGCGCCACTGCTTCGCAGTGCTCACCCTGCTGCCGTTCTCGAGCTTCAGCACCTCCGGAAGGTCCGGAAATGGATTGGCCAGTGCCTCGTCGTAATTGGCCTGGTTCGGCTGCCCCTCGGTACCGCTGGGGCCGGGACGCAGGCGCGTGATGCCGAGCTGCTGCTGCATCTGGCGATGATCGTCGGCAGTGGCCTGCTGGGCTGGATTCGGTGGCCGCGGAGCTGCTGGTGCTGCGGGCGCCGCAGGTGCGGGTGCAACTGGTGCAGGTGCCTGGGCTGGCGCTGCCGACGCCACAAGGAGACTGAACGACAAGACGGACAGCCGTGCGAACGCAAGCCGTTCAATGTGACGAACCATCATGTGCATCCCCCGGTATTTATCCATTGAGGATGCAGCAGGCAGCCTGCTGCTGCAAGCCGGCCTGCTTCAGGCCTGACGCGCGCGCGCCAGGCCCGCTGCCAGATCCTCCGTCAGGTCTTCCACTGCCTCGATGCCGATCGACAGGCGCAGCAGGCCGTCGACGAGACCAGCCGCTGCGCGCGCTTCAGGCGCCATTGCGGCATGGGTCATCGAGGCGGGATGGGCCACCAGGCTTTCCACGCCACCGAGCGACTCGGCCAGCGAAAAGAACTGCAACCCTTCCACAAAGCGCTTCACCGCCTCGGTGCCGCCTTCCAGTTCGAAGGTGACGATGGCTCCGAAGGCGCCCTGCTGGCGCCTGGCCACCTCATGCTCCGGATGATCGGGCAGGCCCGGGAAGTACACCTTGCGCACGCCCTTCTGGGCCTGCAGCCATTCGGCGATGGCCTGCGCGTTCGGCCCATGCACGGCCAGGCGCGCCTCCAGCGTGCGCAGTCCGCGCAGCGTGAGGAAGCTGTCGAAAGCGCCGGCCGTGACGCCCAGTGCATTGGCCCACCAGGCCAGCTGCTCGTGCAATTCCTTCGTCTTCGCCACCACCGCGCCGCCGACACAGTCGCTGTGGCCGTTGATGTACTTGGTGGTCGAGTGCACGACGATATCCGCGCCCAGTTCCAGCGGCCGCTGCCACGCGGGTGACAGGAAGGTGTTGTCCACCACCACCAGCGTGCCGCGATCCTTCACCTTCTGCACCAGCGCGGCGATGTCGGTGATGCGCAACAGCGGATTGCTGGGCGTTTCGATCCACAGCAGGTCGGTGTGCTGCGCAAGCGCCGCGTCCAGCTCCGCCGTGTCGGCGAAGCGCACGAAATCCACTTTCAGTTCATTGCGCTTGTTCCAGGCCGTGAACAACCGGAACGTGCCGCCGTAGCAGTCATGCGGCGCAACGATGCGCGCACCCTGCGGCAGCAGGTGGCCCACCAGCGTGATCGCGCTCATGCCCGTGCCGGTGATCACACCGCCCGCGCCGCCTTCCAGATCCGCCAGTGCATTGCCCAGCAGGTCGCGCGTCGGATTGCCGGAGCGTGAATAGTCATACTGGCGCTTGTCGCCGTAGCCGCGAAATGCGTAGGTGGAACTCAGGTGCAGCGGCGGAACCACGGCTCCGGTGACATCATCGGATTCCAGGCCCGCCCGCACCGAGCGGGTGGTGAAACGCGGTCGGTCGATCACGGCAATTCTCCAGGGTAAATCAGCGACAGGACGGCCCGCAGCTGCTCGGCCTCCTTCAGGAATGCATCATGACCCAGCAGCGAAGAAACTTCATGCAGGCGGGCGTCGGGCAGGCGCGCCGTCAGCGCGCGCATGTCGGCAATGGGCACCAGCTGGTCTTCACGCACGGCCACCACTTCGGTGCGCACCGGGATGCGCGACGCATCGACCTGATGCAGGTCGATGGATTCGGACAGGTAGATGAAACTCTCGGGGCGGTTGCGCGCCGCATAGTCGCGACCGCGTGCCTGCAGGTATTCCTCCACGGCGAATACCGGGCGACCGTTTTCCATGCGCGGCGGCTTGCGGAAGCGCGCCACGAATTCCTCGGGGCTGCGATAGGTGGACATGGCCAGCGCGCGCGCCAGTTCCAGCGCCTGGGTCGGGACTCCGGCCGCGAGCCCGAGGCGCGCGATATTGCGCTGCACGCTGCGCCAGGCGGTGGCCATCGGGTGCGCGCTGTCGGCGCCGCTGATGACGATCAGCCGTTCCACGCGCGACGGATATTTCTCGCCAAAGGCCAGCGCCACCATGCCGCCGTAGGAGGCGCCGACGATGGCGGCGAGCTTCGGGATCTGCAGGTGGTCGAGCAGCCGCAGGACGGCCGCGGCCTGGTCGTAGCTTGAAATGCACGGGAAGCTGCCGCCGGCAGCAGGGCCGGTGCTGGCACCACAGCCGCCCAGGTAATCCATGCCCAGCACAGCAACGCGATGTGTGTCCAGCGCCTTGCCCGGCCCCACTATCTCGCGCCACCAGCCATTGCGCCCGCCGGTGGGGTCGAATACCTGCCGCGAGGCGGAAATGCCGCCCAGCGCCAGAACCACGGGCATGCCGGGTTCGCCACTCAGGGAGTAGCCGATCGAAAGCGTATCCAGTGTGCCGCCGTGATGCAGCGTGGTCGGGCCATCGACCTGGAGGACGCCTTCGCGCAGCGTCGCGGATTGGCCATGCTGGTTGGACAAGAGCGGGATTTTAGGCTGCAGGCCGCTCCGCCAGCAAGCACGCTGGTCTTTCGTCCGGTGTTCCAATGTGCTAACGTACTAGTACATTATCATGAAGACCAACCGCCAGTTCTCACCCCGGCACGAGGCGCAGACCGAGCGCAACCTGGTCAGCGCCCTGCTGACCGCGCGCACGCCGGAGGAATTGCGGGCATTCCTGAAGGACCTGTGCACGCCGGCCGAACTGCAGGCCATGGCCGATCGCTGGGCGGTGGTCGAATACCTGCAGCAGGACCTGCCCTACCGCGAGATCCATCGCATCACGGGCGTCAGTGTCACCACCATCGGGCGTGTCGCCCGCTACCTTGCCACGGGCGCCGGCGGTTATGCGCTGGCCGTGAAGCGCCTGGAGAACTCGCGTAATGGATAAAGACTCGCGCCTGAAGCTGGCCATACAGAAGTCGGGCCGGCTGACGGATCATTCCCTCGACCTGCTGGGTCGCTGCGGCCTGAAACTGTCGCGCGGCAAGGACCAGCTCATGGCCTTCGGCGAGAACCTGCCGCTGGACGTGCTGTTCGTGCGCGATGACGACATTCCGGATCTGGTGCAGGAAGACGTCAGCGATCTCGGGCTGGTGGGTCTGAATGTGCTGGAAGAGCGCCGCCTGGAAATGGCGGCACGTGGCGCCACGGCGCGTTTTGAAGTGCTGCGGCCGCTGGACTTCGGCCACTGCCGGCTGTCGCTGGCGGTGCCGGAAGGCATGGCGTGGAAGGATCTTTCGTCCATTGCCGGTCTGCGTATCGCCACCACCTATCCGGCGCTGCTCGCGAGCTTCCTGAAGCAGAACGGCATCACTGCGGAAATCGTCACGCTGTCGGGTGCAGTCGAGATCGCGCCGCGACTCGGGCGCGCGGACATGATCTGCGACCTCGTGTCGTCAGGCTCCACCCTTCAGGCCAACCACCTTCGTGAAGTTCATACGATTCTCAAGAGCCAGGTGGTGCTGATCCGCACGCCCGTGAAGCTGCCGGAATTCAAGGAGAGCTGGATCTCGCGGCTGTTGCTGCGCATCGACGGCGTGGAACAGGTGAAGGAGAGCAAGTACATCATGCTGCATGCGCCGCGCTCCGCGCTGCCGCGGATCCGCGAACTGCTGCCCGGCAGCGAGTCGCCCACCATCATTCCGCTGGAAGGCTCGCCGGACAAGGTGGCAGTCCACGCGGTGTGCCGCGAAAACGTGTTCTGGGAAACCCTCGAGAGCCTGAAGGCCGCTGGTGCCAGCGCCCTGCTGGTCCTGCCCGTGGAAAAGATGCTGAACTGAAATGACCATGCAGACAATCAACTGGTCCGACCTCGATGCCGACGGCCGCCGCCGTGCGCTGCTGCGCCCGCGGCTTGAATCTCAGCAGGACATCGATACCCTCGCCCGTTCCATCATTCGCGAGGTGCGCAAGGACGGCGATGCGGCGCTGCTGCGTTTTGCCGAGCGCTTCGATCGCGCGCGCCTGCAGTCGGTGCAGGTGACGCCTGCGGAATTCGATGCGGCCGAAGGCAAACTTGCCGCGAAGCAAATTGCTGCCATCGAGACGGCGATCGACAATGTGCGGCGCTTCCACGCAGCGCAGCTCAGTGCACCCCTCAGCATGGAAGTGATGCCGGGCGTGACCTGCGAACGCATTTTCAGGCCCATTCCCGCAGTAGGGTTGTATGTGCCGGCGGGGTCCGCGCCACTTCCCTCCACGGTGATCATGGTGGCGGTGCCTGCGGCACTGGCTGCCTGCCCCGAACGTGTGCTGTGCACGCCGCCTGCTGCAGATGGCAGCGCGAATGCGGCCGTGCTCGTGGCTGCGCGCCGCTGCGGTGTCACCAGGGTGTTCAAGGCCGGCGGAGCGCAGGCCATTGCGGCGATGGCCTACGGCACCGCCAGCATTACCAAGGTAGACAAGATCTACGGCCCGGGCACTGCGCTGACCACCGCGGCCAAGCAGATCGTTGCTGCAGATCCAGAAGGTGCTGCCTGCGATCTGCCCGCTGGTCCTTCGGAGGTGCTGGTCATCGCCGATGGCAGCGCCAATCCCGCGTTCGTGGCGGCGGACCTGCTGGCCCAGGCCGAGCACGATGTGCGTGCGCAGGCGATCCTGGTGACTGATTCGGCTGCGCTGGCTGCTGCCGTGACTGCGGAGTTCGACCGCCAGCGCGGCACGCTGTCGCGCAAGAGCATCCTGCAGCAGTCGGCTGCCAACTGCCGGATCATTCTCGTGGACAACCTGGCGACGGCGCTGGCGGTATCGAACGACTACGCACCCGAGCACCTCATCGTGCAGACGCAGGAGCCACGCGCCCTGCTCGAAGGCATCATCAATGCGGGTTCGATCTTCCTCGGCGCCTGGTCGCCGGAATCCATGGGCGACTATTGTTCGGGCACCAATCACGTGTTGCCGACCTATGGTTATGCGCGCGCCTACAGCGGGCTGTCGCTGACGGACTTCCAGAAGCGCATGACGGTGCAGGAACTCACGGCCGACGGTATCCGGGGCCTTGGGCCGGTGGCCGAGACGCTGGCTGCACTGGAAGGCCTGGATGCACACGAGCGCGCGGTGACGATCCGGCTGGAAGCGCTGGGCGGCTCCGCGTGAGCTGGGTACTGGAACGCGCGCGCGCGGAAATTCGCGCACTCACGCCCTACAGCCACGCCGCATGGGAGCCGTCGCTGACGCGGCTGCATGCCAATGAACTGCCCTGGCGTGTAGAGGGTGACCCTTCGCAGGCGGGACTGAACCGCTATCCGGAGCCGCAGCCGCCGCCACTGGTGCAGGGTCTCGCGCGCCTGTACGGCGTGAAGAATGAACAACTGCTGGTGGGCCGTGGCAGCGACGAAGCCATCGATCTGCTGCTGCGTGTGTTCTGTCGCGCCGGCCAGGACAACGTCATCATCTGTCCGCCGACCTTCGGCATGTATGCCGTGGCTGCGCGCATTCAGGGCGCGCAGCTGCGCACGGTGCCGCTGCGTGCAGACGCGGGCTTTGCGCTGGACGTGGAGGCGGTGCTGGCGGCCGTGGACGACAACACCAGGCTGGTGTTTGTCTGCTCACCGAACAACCCCACCGCCAATGCCATCGCACCGGACCTGCTGGCAGACCTGGCGCGCAAGCTTGCGCCGCGCGCGTTGCTGGTGGTCGATGAGGCCTACATCGACTTCGCCGGCGTGCCGAGCCTGTGTGCGCAGCTCGGGGAATTGCCCAACCTCGCCATCCTGAAGACACTTTCGAAGGCGCACGGTCTGGCAGGTGCACGCGTCGGTGCATTGATCGCAGCTCCGGAAGTCATCGCACTGGCGCGCAAGGTCATTCCGCCCTACGCCATTACGGAGCTGACGGTCGAGACCGTCACGCCGCTGCTGCAGCCAGCCGCCATCGCCGCCATGCAGGAGCGCGTGCGTGTACTGCTGCAGGAACGGGCGCGGCTGGCCGCCGCGCTGGCCGCGACGCCGGGAATCCTGCGCGTCTGGCCCAGCGACGCAAACTTCCTGCTGTTCGACTGCGCCGATCCGGACGATGTGCTGGCAAGGGTGCGCGGCGCAGGCCTCATCATCCGCGATGTGCGGCAGCCGGTGCTGCCCCGATTACTGCGCTTTTCCGTCGGGACCGCGGCAGACAACGATCGCGTGCTGGAGAGCCTGCAATGAAGACGCCCGCGCAGAAGATCCTGTTTGTCGATCGTGACGGCACGCTGATCGAGGAGCCTGCCGACGAACAGGTCGACCGCCTCGACAAGATCCGCTGGATGCCCGATGTGTTCGCGTCGCTGCAGAAACTCACTGCCGCGGGCTTCCGCCTGGTGATGGTGACGAACCAGGATGGCCTGGGTACATCCAGCTTTCCGCGCGAACAATTCGACCTGGCGCAGAACTTCGTGGTCGATACGCTGGCCTCGCAGGGGCTGCTCTTCGATGCGGTGTGCATCTGCCCGCACAAGCCCGCGGAAGCCTGCAGCTGCCGCAAGCCGAAGCTCGGACTGGTGCAGGACTATCTCGACCGCACCAGCATCGACTTCGCCGGCAGCGCGGTGATCGGCGACCGCGTGACCGACATGACCTTCGCACAGAACCTCGGTGTGCGCGGCCTGCGTGTGCAGAAGGACGGCACGCCGCAGGAAACCTGGCCTGCGATAGTCACCGAACTGCTGTCGCGGCGCGCGACCGTAGAGCGCAGCACCAGGGAAACCAGCATCGCCATCGCCATCGATCTGGATGCGGAGAGTCCGATCGCCATCAATACCGGGCACGCATTCTTCGATCACATGCTGGAGCAGCTGGCCAAGCACGGCGGATTCTCGCTGCAGCTGACCTGCAAGGGCGACCTGCAGGTGGACGAACACCACACGGTGGAAGACTGTGCGCTGGCGCTCGGCGGGGCCATTCGCCAGGCGCTGGGCGACAAGCGCGGTATCGGCCGCTATGGCTTCCTGCTGCCCATGGATGAGGCGCGCGTGCAGGTGGCGATGGATCTGTCCGGTCGTCCCTATGCGGTATTCGACGGCAAGTTTGCGCGCACTGAAGTTGGTGGCCTGGCCACCGAGCTGGTACCGCATTTCTTTCGCTCGCTGGCGGAGACCATGGGCGCCGCGCTGCATGTCAGCGTCACCGGCGAGAACACGCATCACATGGTCGAGGCCTGCTTCAAGGGTGTCGGCCGCGCCCTGCGTCAGGCAATCCGGCGCGAGGGCAATGACCTGCCCTCCACCAAGGGAGTGCTGTAGATGGCCGATGTGGTGGTCATCGACAGCGGCGGCGCCAACATCGCTTCGCTGCTGTTCGCCATGCAACGCCTTGGCGCCCGCGCGGAAGTCAGCGTGGATCCGGCGCGCATTCGCGCCGCGTCACATGTGTTGCTGCCTGGCGTGGGCGCGGCGCACGACACCATGGAGCGCCTGAACGGCAACGGCCTGGCTGCGATCATCCCGACCCTCACCCAGCCACTGCTCGGCATTTGCCTGGGCATGCAGCTGCTGTTCAGCAGCTCTGCCGAAGCCGCGGGCGGCAGCACGGAAACGCCTGGTCTCGGCATCGTGCCGGGCCGGGTCGAGCGCCTGCGCGCCAGCCCCGATCAACCCGTGCCTCACATGGGTTGGAACCAGTGCGAACGGCTGCATCAGGACCCTCTGTTCGACGGCATCACGCCTGCTGCGTATTTCTACTTTGTGCACAGCTATGCCGCGCCCGTATCTGGCGCGACGCTTGCCACCTGCGACTACGGTGGCAGGTTCACCGCAGCCGTGCGGTACAACAATTTCCGCGGCGTGCAGTTCCATCCCGAACGATCGGCTGGTGCTGGTGCGCGCCTGCTGGCCAACTTCATTGCGTTGACGGAGTAGCCTTGTTATTGATTCCCTCCATCGATCTGCGCGGCGGACACTGCGTGCGCCTGCTCAAGGGCGAGTTTCGCGCCGAAACCGTCTATGACGTGGATCCGCGCGAACTGCTCGAGCGCTATGCCGATGCCGGCGTCCGCTGGCTGCATCTGGTGGACCTGGATGGCGCCCGTGATGGCACACCCGGCAACCGCGACCTGATCCGGCAGATGACCGCGCAGCAGCGCATTCGCATCCAGCTCGGCGGTGGCTTGCGCACGCGCGCCTCGATCGACGAGGCGTTGCAGGCCGGCGTCAGTCGTGCCGTGATCGGCAGTGCCGCCGTGGAGGACCCGCAACTGCTGCGCGACTGCCTTGCCGACTACGGTCCAGAGCGGATCTGCCTCGCCATCGATGTGCGCGTGGATGCCGCCGGCATTCCGCGCGTGCGCACGCGTGGCTGGGTAGAGGAACACGCGCTGTCGCTGTGGGAGCTGCTGCAGTCCTTCGCCGATACCGGGCTACGCCATGTGCTGTGCACGGATATCGAGCGCGATGGCGCTTTGGGAGGTCCGGGTTTCGACCTTTACGCCGAAGCGCAGCGGCGCTTCCCCACCATTGCGTGGCAGGCATCGGGCGGCGTTCGTTCAGTGGCCGACCTGCAGCGCCTCGATTCCATGGGTCTCGCCGCCGCCATCAGCGGCAAGGCATTGCTCGAAGGCCGCATCAGCATGGAGGAGTTGCAACCATACTTGCGCGACGCCTGATCCCCTGCCTGGACGTCCGCGATGGCCAGGTCGTCAAGGGCGTGCAGTTTCGCGACCACCGCGTGGTGGGCGAGATCCTCGAACTTTCCGAACGTTATCGCGATGAAGGCGCGGACGAGCTGGTGTTCTATGACATCACCGCCAGCCCGCAAGGCCGTTCGGTCGATCGCAGCTGGATCAGCCGCGTTGCTGCCGTGCTCGACATCCCCTTCTGTGTCGCCGGCGGCATCCGCTCGGTGGCGGACGCCGAGGCCATACTCAATGCTGGCGCCGAGAAGATTTCGGTGAATTCACCCGCGCTCGCCGATCCAGCATTGATCGACCGCCTTGCCGCGCGCTTCGGTTCGCAGTGTGTGGTGGTGGGCATCGACAGCCAGAGCACGGCTGAAGGCTATCGGGTTTATCAGTTCACCGGCGATCCCGACCGCAGCCGCGACTCTGGCCGCGACACGCTGCTGTGGGCTCGTGAGGTGCAGGAGCGGGGCGCCGGCGAGATCGTGCTGAACTGCATGGCCAGCGACGGAGTGCGTCGCGGCTACGACATCGAGCAACTGCTTGCCGTGCGCGCCGGCTGCACCGTGCCGCTGGTGGCATCCGGCGGCGCCGGCGCACCGGAACATTTCGCCGCGCTGTTTGAACGGCGCGCTGCCGATGCGGCGCTGGCCGCCAGCGTATTCCACAGCGGACAGATCGCGATTCCCGATCTCAAGCAATATCTGCGCGACAGGAACATCGAGGTACGCCTATGAACGACGGCTTGCTGGATATCGACGCGCTGGACTTCGGCAAGGGCGACGGCCTGCTGCCTGGCATTGTCCAGGACGCGCGCACCGAGGCGGTGCTGATGCTCGGCTATCTCAACCGCGACGCGCTGCAGGCAACGCTGGACCGCAAGCGGGTGGTGTTCTACAGCCGTTCGAAACAGCGCCTGTGGGAAAAAGGCGAGACCTCCGGGAATACGCTGAATCTGGTCTCGGTGACCGCCGACTGCGACAACGACACCTTGCTGATCCGCGTCAATCCGGCGGGCCCCGCCTGCCATCGCAACACGCCCACCTGCTTCGGTGATGGCACGCTGCCTGCTAGCGAGGGCTTTGCCTTCCTTGCGCGGCTTGAAGAAGTCATCGAAGCGCGCATTGCCGGGAATCCTGAAGGCAGCTACACCGCCAGGCTCTATTCCAGCGGTATCAAGCGCATGGCACAGAAAGTCGGGGAGGAAGGCGTCGAAGTTGCTCTGGCCGCCCAGGCTGGCGATGCGTCCGAACTGGTAAGCGAATCCGCGGACCTGCTGTTCCACCTGACACTGCTGCTGCGTGCCAGCGGGCTGTCACTTGGAACCGTAGCGGCCGAACTGGCAGCACGTCATCGCGCGAAGCCATAGCTCGCCCTGCGGGGTGACTCATGCATCCCCCTACACGGGGGAATTGATCCGCTGTAATCTTCAAGGCACCAGGACTATCTGAGCGCGGCTTCAGTCTCCTGCCCGGCGCTCCGACCGGAAATACCGCAGCGAGGCAGCATGAAGCCAGAGTTCCCCCGCACAACGATCGAGGCACAATTGCGTTTGCTGGGCATGTTTGCGCGGTGTGCCGTGTACGTACTCCTCGTTGTAAGCCTGACGTTATATGCCGCGTATGCCCTGCTGTTCAAGGATGACGGTGCACTCGCCGTCGTGTTGCTGTGGGTAATATACAATGCCCACAAGTTGCTTGCGCCCACGCGGGACGACTTTGAAACTATGGACGATTTGATGAATTTCATACAGTCACGTAGAGGCAATGACGCCTGAGCCGATTGCCGGGTGGTCGAGGGCGCATACCCTGCCAGGGTGGCTCACTGAGCCAGGCGTCCCGCAATCACGCTCGCCGAAGCCTGTCTAGGAGCGACCGCGTGTTGCCCTGTCCCGAGGACCGCCGCGCGCTGACCCCGGTCGTCGCAGGCGGGTGATTTCAGAGAATTCCCAGCTGCGGATGGCGAGCACCGCGCTGCAGCCTTCGCGCTTCGCCTGCGGCCGTTTCGCGTCGTTGCGTGCCAGCTCTTCGAATTCCGCCGCCAGTCGTTCCAGCGAACTCTTGAACCTCGTCAGCGATTCAGTCGACAGCAGGCCTCCGGCGAAGCGAAAGGCATCGCCCGGACCATCGAAGGTCGAGCGGAAGAACTCCGGCGCGAAGCGCGTGACAAAGAACTCGTGCACCGGTCCGTCCGTGCGCCAGGAGAAATTGCGCGCGGTCAGTTTCTTTATCCGGTGGGGTGGCCGGTAGTCGATGATCCTGAGCTTGTCGAGGCGCAGCAGGATGTCGATGAGTTCGTTCTCGTCCATTTCGAATGCGGCGACGAGCTCCTGGAAAGTCCAGTCATTCACGAGCAGGTAAGTCACGACGAGGTTCTTCGGGTGGCTGGTGAGCGCGACTTCCTGCGCCTCGCTCAATTGTGTCAGCACATCCCGCCCCTCGATGGGCTGGGTGAGGTCATTGAGGGTGAGCTGCAGGGCGTCGCAGATCTCATCGAGGCGGTGCAGCGAGAAGTGCCCCCGGCTCAGGTCCCGCTTGATGGTCGCTTCGCTCACGCCGACGGTCTGCGCCAGCTGGCGATAGGTCAGTTTGCGCAGCCGCAATGCGGACTTGATTCCCCGAAGTAGCGCCTGGGTTGCTGACACGGTGGAGCCTCCTGATTCGGTCGACCCGATGAAGTATAAAAAGATGATACCCGTTGGGTCGCGCGGCGCCACTCCCGAAACACGACTTGTCGTGGCTGTTTCATGGACGCAGGCTCGGGACCCAAAGGGCATTCCTGGCCTGCCTGTCTCGCTTCTGATGCGAGGGCCGGTGGTATAGTGCCCGCGATCTCCCGACGACACTCTGCCCTGACTTCAGGTTCGTCCGATGCTGGCCTATCCTCCAGTAATCTGCAGTATCTGCAGCGCGCCGCTTACCGTGCATCGCGTTACTCATGGCTATTGCGAAGCGCTGGCCTGCCTGACCGCCGTGGGAGTGCGTCGTCACGAGCAAGGCAAGGCCGAGGAGCGAGCCGCCATCCAGGCAGTAGCGCGCTCGCATCGTGAATCGATGTTGCAGCAACATCCGGCGCTGCAGTCGCAGGGACTGGCAGTGCTGGTGGTGCCCGGATTCAACGCCGACGCGCAGCCGATGCAGGATGAGCGAAGGGAAACGCTTCGCCAGCACATCAGGGAGTTGATCGCGGGCGACGCCATCGCAACGGAGTCGCCTCTGGTGCCGCCGCTGGATGATGTGGCGCGGGCCCTGCAACCCGCCTGCACCATTTGTCGCGGCCACTGTTGCGGCAAGGGCGGAGATCGCGCCTATCTCGCTGTCGAGACGATTTTCCGGGTGCGCAGGCAATTTCCGTCGATGGACGATGTCGCGATTGCGGCGGCGTATGAGAATGCGGTTCCGGCTTCCAGCATGATCGACTCCTGCATCTTCCATGGCGAACAGGGATGCACCTTGCAGCGGGAGTTGCGGGCTGACGTGTGCAACACGTACTACTGCGATCCAGTGAAGGAGTTGCCGCAAAACAGCGGCCCCGCCTTGAGCATCGTGATGATTGAAAAACTCAGCGTAAAGCGGTCGACGCTGGTTTCTTCACCGTTCATGGGAAATCGCGATCCGGTGTAACCACTCACCCCTGCAGCAGGATCTCCTCGGGCGGTTGTCGCAGGTTGTAGTTCGAAGCCATTGACCGGCCATAGGCGCCGACATTGGCCACCAGCAGCACATCGCCCTCGCGGGTCTGCGGCAGCAGCCGGTCATGCCCCAGCACATCGCCGCTTTCGCAGATCGGCCCGACCACGTCGTAGCTGCCGACATTCGGCTCGCCCAGGCGCGACAGGTTCGCGATCTCGTGGAAGGACCCGTACAGCGCCGGGCGTATGAGCGCGTTCATGCCCGTGGCAACGCCGATATATCCCTGCGCGCCCTTCTGCTTCAACTGCGTCACGCGCGCCAGCAATACACCGCCCACGGCCACAAGGTAACGGCCCGGTTCGATCCACAGGGATATGCCGGGATTGCCCGCCTTGAACGCCAGCAGCGCCTTGTCGAGGGCTGCCAGATCCAGTCGCGCGCGGTGATTGGAATCCGGCACACCGAAGCCGCCGCCGATGTTGAGCGTGGTAACGGTACCCAGCTGCGCGGCCACCTGCCCCAGTTCCTGCGCCGTCTGCGACCAGTTCTGGATATCCGTGATGCCGCTGCCAGTGTGCGCATGCAGGCCGAACACCACCACGCCGGTGGTCTTCACCAGCTGCTTGAGCTCGTCCATCTCACCCAGCGGCACACCGAACTTGGCATAGGTGCCCGCAGTGCGCACATGATGATGATGACCGCGACCCTCGCCGGTATCGATGCGCACCAGCACCCGCCTGTCCCGGAACAGTTCCGGCCACTCACGCAACGCGTGCAGGTTGTCGATGGTGACGTTGACGCCCCTGGCCAGCGCGTATTCGTACTCCGCGCGTGGCGCGAAATTCGGCGTGAACAGCACTTCATCGGGCTCGATGCCGGGCAATGACGCAAACACGTGGTCGAGTTCGGCGCGCGACACGCACTCCATCTTCACGCCTTCGCGATACAGCAGCTGCAGCAGCCCTGGGTGCCAGTTGGCCTTGGTCGCGAAGTGCACGCGGTCGATTGCAGCAAGCTGCAGCAGGTCGCGCGCGCTCTGCTGCACGGTGGTCGCATCATAGACATAGGCCGCATCGCGACCCTGCATGGCGGCCAGCAGCTGCGCCTGCTTGTCCTGCCACCACCAGTTGGCCGGTGCGACCACTGCGCCTGGCTTCTGGAACAGCTCCTCCCAGGTGGGGCCGATGACCTGGTCGCCCGGCTCGGGATGAATCAGCAGCGCATGCAGCTGGTTCACCAGCCGGTCGGCCTGGTCTTCATCGACGACGAAGCTGAAGTTCAGGTCGTTGGCAGCCTGGCTGACCAGATAGATCTTCTGCTCGGCGAAGAATTCAAACGCCTCACCCAGCTCGTGCAGGATGCCGCGGATGTTGCGCCCCACCAGGCTCACCGACGCACATGGCCCGATGATCTGCGCGCGGCACAACTCCGAAAGATCGGCAGTCAGCCGTTCCATCGCACCCGCATCCATGGTGTTGGCCTGCGGATCGAGCGAAACCGTGACATTGGTTTCGGAGGTGGACACCAGATCGATGGACATGCCATGCAGCTTGAAGATCTGGAAGGCATCGGCGAGGAAGCCCACCTCATGCCACATGCCGGGGCTGTCGAGCGACACCAGCGTGATGCCCTTCTTGACGCACACCGCCTTGACCTTGGCCGAAGAATCAGCGGTGGTCGCAGCGATATGTGTGCCTTCCAGATCAGGCACCTGGGTGGCATAGACATAAAGCGGAATACGGTGCACACGCACTGGCATCACGCAGCGCGGATGCAGCACCTTGGCGCCGGAGCTGGCAATCTCCTGCGCCTCGTCATAGTGCAGTTCGCGCAGCAGACGCGCAGCCGGCGTGGAGCGGGGATTGGCGCTGAACATGCCGGGCACGTCAGTCCAGATCTCCAGGCGCTGCGCGGCAAGTATCGCTGCGAAATAAGCTCCGGATGTGTCGGAGCCACCGCGCCCGAGCAGCACGGTATCGCCCCGCGCATCGCTGGCAATGAAACCCTGCGTGATGACAACAGGCGACAAAGCCGCCAGTCGCGCCGACAGCGCCGCATTGGGCGTGAAATCGCAGGTGGCCGACAGCCAGTTGCCCTTCTCGGAGGCGTGGTGGCGCTCTTCAGCCTTCAGCCCTTCACGCGCATCCCACCAGGTCACGTCGATGCCGAGATGCCGCAGATAGCGCGACCCGATCTCGGTGGACATCAGCTCACCGATGGACATCACCATGGCGCGCGTGCGATCACTGAGCTCGTGCGTCAGATGAATGCTCTGCGCAATCTGCGCAAGCTCCCTGAAATAGCCATCGAACTGCGCACTGCGGCCGATTTCCAGTTCATCGCAGAGATGCACATGGCGCGACTCGATGGCCGCCAGCGCCGCTGCATGCTCGCCCTTCAGCGCAGCAACCAGCAGTTTCTCGAGCCGGTCGGTGATGCCACTGACCGCCGAGTGCACGATGAATACCTGTGCACCTTCGGCCAGTCGCCGCCGCGTTACTTCGGCGATGTTGTTCCAGTTCGGTTTGCTGGACACACTCGTGCCGCCAAATTTCAGCACGATCCAGCGTGCGCCATTGCGCTCTGTCATGGGAAATTGCTCCGCGCCCAAGCGGGCAAGCTTCAGGCTTCGTAGTCGTCGTAGTCGGACAGGTCGCGCTTCAATTTGCGCTCTGCCAGAACTTCTTCCAGCTTGCTCCAGGCGGCCTTGCCCACCTTCTTGCCCTTGTCGCGCGTGCGCTTGTCGACACGGTCCAGCACCTGCTCGTAATCGTTGCTGTCTTCCTGCTCGGCCAGGAAATCGTCATCGAGATCGAATCTTTCGGGGTCGCGTTCGGACATCTGGAATTAAGGTATTTGTTTGGTAAATCAGCAAGTTATGCCCAAAACCCTAGGGTGATGGGCAGCGAACTATAGCCGATTCCCGCCGCCGTTCAACTACGGCTGCACAGCGGCGGCCTCCGGAGGTGCCAGGGCTGCCAGCCCGACGACCGCCGGCATGCCCCTTGCCCTGGCCAATTCCGCCCGCGCCAGGTCCCAGTGGATGGCCACTACGGAGTCCCCCAGCGCCTGCTGCAGCAGGCCCTCGAAAACCGTCAAATCAGGCTCAACGGTCTGTCCCTGGGCATCCACGGGCGGGTGCGCCTCCAGCAGCAGTTCGCCATCCACCCAGGCGATCTTCACCGGCTCGTTGACCAGGTAGACCGGGGTGCCCACGGCCACCATCGGAAACAGCTGGGCGATGTCGTCCGGATACATGCGGATGCAGCCATGGGTCACCGCCATGCCCACCGCCAGCGGATTGTTGGTGCTGTGGATCAGGTAGGAACCGGGCAGCGCCAGGCGCATGGCGTAGGCGCCGAGCGGGTTGTCGGGGCCCGGCGGCACCACGGCAGGCAGCGGCGGCTCGCCATTGGCAATGTGTTCCTGGCGCACCGACTCCGGCGGCGTCCAGCTGGGCTTCTCGCGCTTGTCCTGGATCCGGGTTTTGCCCAGCGGCGTGCTCCAGTCCATCTTGCCGATGCTGATCGGATAGGTGTAAACGCGCACCGGCCGGCCGGCAACCGGCTTCGGGTAGTAATACAGGCGGTGCTCGGGCAGGTTGATGACGATGCCTTCATGCGGGCCCGATGGCAGGATGCGCTCGCCTGGAATCACGATGTTGCGTCCGGCACGCGGCAACCAGGGATCAATACCCGGGTTCACCCGCACCACCTCTTCGGAGCCAAGGCTGTAGCGCTGCGCGATGTCGTACAGCGTGTCTTCATCGACGGTCAGCACCCGTTCCTCGCGCCCCAGCAGCACCGCATCGGGACTGGCCAGTTCAAACACGGTGGCGTGTGCCGGCTGGAGCGCGGCCAGCCAGCCACAGCAGGCGGGCAGCAGCATGCGTTGCATTTTCATATGTGGAATCTGGCGGATCCGCCGCAGTCCGGCAAGCGCTTTGCTAGGCTCACCGCATGACCAACGCCGACCCGGAAGCACTGACTGTCGCCACCCTGCACAAGCTGGTCGGAAGAACATTTGCGCCCTCGGAATGGATACTGGTAGACCAGGACCGCATCGATGCGTTCGCCGCCTGCACCGGCGATCACCAGTTCATCCATGTGGATCCCGGGCGCGTGGCGCGCGAGACGGACTTTCCCGGCACTCTGGCGCACGGCTTCCTGCTGCTGTCGCTGGCAGCCGGACACCGGCAGCGCGACTTTCCCGAAGTCAGCGACGTCGCGCTGGTGCTCAACTACGGCCTGGACCGGCTGCGGTTCACGAGCCCGGTGCTGGCCGGTTCGCGCGTGCGCTACCGCAGCCAGGTGCTGGCCGCCGAACCGCGCGCTGCAGGTCGCGTGCTGCTCCGGCAGGAAGCAAGGATGGAAGTGGAAGGCCAGGACAAGCCGGCGGTGATCGCCGAGCTGCTGGCGTTATATGTCGCACGCGGGCCCTGAATGCCAGCGCAACCCGATCGAACAGGGAAAGCGGCCGCCCGGTCAGCGCCAGGCGGCCGCGTCGAAACTACTGGGCGGCAGGTGCCGAGCCCAGGATCTGCTTCCAGCTCACTTCCTGGCCGTTACGGCGGCCCTTCTCGACGAGCTTGAGGCCTGCGGCGTCAATCGTCAGCGTATAGAGCTTCTCGTCGTCAACGATTTCGCGCTCCAGCGGTCGGTCAAGCTTTGTGGTCATGGTGCCAGCCTCGTGATACAGGGGTATTGAATGGCGCACAGGGTACCACACCCCCTCCCCGGTCACCCGCCGGACCCGCGACCGCTCCTTTCGCTGGCCCACCCACCGCAACTGACCTAGACTGCCGGCCGGATGAAAAGCCCCAGGACAAAGCGGGATATCGCGGCCAATTTGCCGGTATCCGAACGCATTCGCCGCCGTTTGCAGCGCAGCGCGCAGCGCTTCCATGCCAACGACAACATTGCCGGCGCCATCGAACCGGGCGAAATCGACCAGCTGATCGACGAGGTGGCGATCCGCATGCAGGGCGTGCTCGAATCGCTGGTGATCGACACCCGCAGCGACCACAACACCCAGGAAACCGCCCGCCGCGTCGCCAGGATGTATGTGACCGAGGTATTCCGCGGCCGCTACTTTCCGGCGCCGTCGGTCACCGAGTTCCCCAATGCCGAGCGCCTGAACGAGCTGATGATCGTTGGGCCGGTCAACGTGCGCAGTGCCTGCAGCCACCACTTCTGCCCGATCATGGGCCGGATATGGATCGGCCTCATGCCCAATGAGCACTCGAACCTGATCGGTCTTTCCAAGTATGTGCGGCTGACCAACTGGATCATGACCCGGCCGCAGATCCAGGAAGAAGCCATCACCCAGGTGGCCGAGCTGCTGATGAACAAGGTCAGCCCCGATGGGCTCGCGGTGGTGATGGAAGCCGATCACTTCTGCATGCACTGGCGCGGCGTCAAGGACGAGAATGCCAAGATGATCAACAGCGTCATGCGTGGCTCCTTCCTCAAGGATCACACCCTGCGGCGCGAATTCCTGTCACTCATCAAACTCAAGGAGTGATGCAGATGCTTGTCCGCCTGCTCTATGCAAGCCGCGCCTCGAAGGCGCTGAGCGCCAAACTGGTCGCTGCCATCCTGACCGAGTGCCAGACCAACAATCCGCAGCGTGGCATCACCGGAGTGCTGTGCTACGGCGACGAGATCTTCCTGCAGGTGCTGGAGGGCGGACGCGGTGCGGTTTGCGAAACCTTCAATTCCATCGTCCGCGACCCACGCCACGAACAGGTGCAGCTGCTGCATTTCGAGGAAATCAGCGAACGCCGCTTCGGCGGCTGGACGATGGGCCAGGTAAACATTGGCAAGGTCAACTCTTCGCTGCTGCTGAAATACGCCGAGAAGGCGGAACTGAATCCTTTTGCGGTATCCGGCAAGGTTTCGCTGGCGCTGCTGGAAGACCTGATCGCCACCGCCTCGGTGCTGGGGCGGTCGGCCTGAAGACCGCGACCGACCGGACATGAGCATATGAGCAAGGGGCACTTCATGGCCCGTTCAGCCAGCAAAGCCAATACTATGCCCAGCATATCGATCTGCTAGACTTTGGGTCGGTCCGGTTTACTTATCCTTTTTACTTCGGGGGTTGCTCATGAATCGTCTGACTCGCATTGGTGTTGCCGCGGCTCTCACCGCAGCATCTGCGCTGGCTCTCTCGCAGGCTCCTCCTGGTCCCGGTGGCCCGCCCAATCCAGAAGCACAGGCCAAGACGGCTATCGAGACACGTCAGGCGGTGTTCAAGCTGATCGCCAACCAGAACGGTGCGGCCGGTGCCATGCAGCGCAATCAGCGCGAATTCGATGCAGCCGTCGTGGGCCGCAACGCTGTCCGCATCCAGACACTGGCGGGCATGATTCCCGAGCTCTTCACCGCCGATACACGCGCAGTCAAGACCTTCAAGACGGCGGCACTCGATGGCATCTGGACCAGCCAGGCCGATTTCGCAGCCAAGGCCGATGGCCTGGCCAAGGCAGCGGCTGGCGTGGTGGAAGCTGCCAAGACGGGTGACAAGGCTGCGACGATGAAGGCCCAGGCCGAAATCGGCAAGGCCTGCGGCGCCTGCCACGACAACTTCCGCGCCAAGCCGTAACAGACGCATCGGTACATGGGGCGGTGAGTTCGCGCTCATCGCCCCCCGCTCACGATCACGCCCCGCCGGTGTAGCCACCCTGGAAGGTCGAGTAGACCTTCTCGGTAGTGGTGATGAATTCGAGCAGCACTGCCTTGCCTTCCTGCGTGGCCTTGATGCCATCGGCGAGCGCACCGGCGATGCGGCCGGGTTCGGTCACGCGCTCGCTGTAGCCGCCGAGTGCCCTGGCGAAATCCGCGTAGTTGCCCGAAATGTCGGTGGAAGCAAAGCGCTCCTTCGACACCGCCATGATCTTGTCTTCCATCGCCATGCGGTAGTTGTTGAACAGGATGGACATGATCGGCAGGCCGCAGCGCGAGGCGGTCTCGAAGTCCATGCCGGTCATGCCGATGGCAGCGTCGCCCCACACGTTGATGCAGAGCTTGTCCGGCTTTGCGAGCTTTGCGCCCAAAGCGAGGCCGAGGCCGTAACCCAGCTGCGTGGTCTTGCCCCAGCCAATGTAGCTCAGCGGCGTGACCGACTTCCAGAATGGCGACAGCTCGTCGCGCGGACTGCCGGCATCGTGCGTGATGATGGTGTTCGGCACGTCGGCCACTTTCATCAGCTCATTGATGACGCGGTAGGGATACATGGGCTTCGCGTCGCTGGTGAGTCGCGGCATCCACTCCTTGAGCCAGGGCTCGTTCTGCTCGTCGATCCGCGCCTTCACGCCTGCCGTCAGGCCGCGCGGCTTCTTCAATCTTTCCTTGAGCGCCTCGTACAGCATGGCGAGTGCGAGCTTCGAATCGCCCACCAGGCCGATATCGCAGCGCAGGGCCTTGTCGATTTCATTCGGATCGGTCGAGTTGTGGATGAAGCTCTTGGCCTTGACCGGGAACTTGATGCCGAAGCTGGTCGCCGTGAAGCTGGCGCCGATGCCGAACACGGTGTCCGCTTCGGTGACATGCATGGCCAGCGCGCGCGACATCGCGACACCACCCGCACCCAGCGACAGCGCATGCGTCTCGGGGAAGGCGCTCTTGCCCTCGAGGCTGGTGCAGACCGGCGCTTCGAGCAGCTCGGCCACGGCCTTCAGCTCATCCCAGGCCCTGGCATAGTGCACACCCTGGCCGACATAGAGCAGAGGGTGCGTCGCGGCAATGAGCTTCGCCGCGGCAGCCTCGATGTCCTGCGGATCCGGTGCCGAACGCACGCGCTTGGAAGGCAGGTAGTCGATCTCGCCAGGGAACTCGACAGTCCACATGTCGTGCGGCACTTCGACTACCACCGGACCGGGGCGGCCGTTGCGGGCCAGCGCAAAGGCGCGGCGCAGCGCGGGCACGATCATCTCCGGCGTGTTGATCGTCTCGACGGCCTTCGTGCAATGCTGGAAGCTCACGCCGGAATTGAAGTTGGGGCGCACCCAGGCTTCCGAGCGCGGATAGCCGCCGGGAATCACCACCAGCGGTACGCCTTCGCCCCAGGCCTGCGCCACCGCACCGAATGCATTCTCGATGCCCGGGCCGAGCTGGCAGCAGAACACGCCGACTTTTTCGCCGGAAGTCATGCGGCTGACGGCGTCAGCCATGTGTACGCCGACGCGCTCGGCGCGCACGACGATCGGGCGGATGCCGATGGCCGCCGCGGTTTCGGTCAGGGGATTGAGCGGATAGGTGAGCAGGTTCTCGACACCCTCACGCTTGAGGATCTCGGAGGCAACTTGGGCGACATTCATCGATTGAAGCTTCCTGGATTCATGGAAAACCTTGGGGCCGGCGATTCCCGGCCAGCGAGTATAGCGGCGCGCTGCATGGGCAGCGCGCCCCGAACCCGGACGATATCAGTACTCGTCGGAGACGACCGGTGGCGGCGCCTGCTGCAGCAACAGATAGACACCGCCCGCGCAGACCAGCCCGACGATGAGCGCCTTCCACAGCTGGGAACTGCGGATGACTTCATGCTGCGCCACGATTTCGGCCGGCTTGCGTCCCGTGACCATCGCCCCGACCAGGCGCTGCCGCTTGAATACGCGATAGAACAGGATCGCAAGCACATGCAGGCAGATCACCCAGAACAGCGTGTCGAAATTGAAGTGATGGAACGACATGAGCTTGCTGGCGGTGGCCGCTTCCACCGACGGATGGAACGGTGCTGCCCAGACTTCGGTATTGTCGATCAGGAACAGTCCCGTGACCGCCTGTGCGCCAACCATGAGCAGCATCAGCAGTACCACCAATGCACCCATGGGATTGTGGCCGGCGGCGGGTTGCGAATCACGCTTGAAGAAAGTGCGGGTATACGCGATCAGGCGCTTCGGCCCCGGCACGAAACTCGCGAAGCGTGCGTGCTTCGGACCGATGACACCCCAGACGAGACGGAAAGCGATCAGCCCCAGCGCCCAGTAGCCCAGCCATAAATGACTCTCGATGTAGGTATATCCCCTGCCGATCGAAAGGTATTCCTCGCTGTTTTCAGCGGTGTACCAGGAGGCGGCAATGCTCAGCACCAGCAGCCAGTGGAATAGTCGCAGGGGCAGATCCCAGACCAGACGCTTCTCGGACATCAAGAACACTCCTCCAACGCTCAGCGCCGAATTCTAGCGCATCTCAGGCGACTTCCACCTCGAGCAACATCGGGCCTGGCGCTGCGAGCGCCGCTTGCAGCGCTCCCGCAAGATCCGCGCTGCGCGTCACCCGGCTCGCTGCGCAGCCCTGCGCCTGCGCCAGCTGTACGAAATCGATGCCCCTGAGGTCGGTGCCCACCGGCTGCGCTACTCCAAACCGCTGCGAGAACAGATCCAGGGCCTTGTAGCGCCGGTTGTTCACGATGATGAAGGTGATGGGCAGATTCAGCTGCGCCGCGGTCCACAGCGCCTGGATGGAATACATGGCGGAACCATCGCCGATGACAGCAATGACCTTTGCTCCGGGCCTGCCCAGCGCCACGCCCACCGCCGCCGGCAATGCATGCCCCAGCCCGCCGCTGCTGCAGGTGTAGAAGGTTTCGCTGCGCAGGATGGGCAGATGCCGATGCATCGCCGGGCGTGAACTGGGCGCTTCCTCCAGGATGATGGAATCCGGTGCGCGCAGATCGGCCAGCGTCTGCAGCAGGAAGGCATCGGTGAGCGGATCGGCTGCTGCCAGTCGCGGTGTGGCGCTGCGCCCCGGCTGCTGCGCGGGTGCATTGCTGCGCCCTGCCGCCAGCAGTTCATCGATCGCAAGGCCGACGCTGCCCACCATCGACCGCCCGGCAATGGCGCTGGCCGCCATTTCCGGATCCTCGGTGACCTGGAACACTTCAAGTCCTGCAGGCACGTATGCGCCGCGGCCTTCGGCGTGATAGGTGAACAGCGGCGCACCGATGGCCACCAGCAGATCATGGCCCGCCAGCCGGCGGTGGATCTCCTCGCGGAATGCAGGCAGAAAGCCGGCAAAAAGCCGGTGATTCTCGGGAAAGCTGCAGCGCCCGATCAGCGGGCTGGCCCATACCAGCGCGCCATGCATTTCAGCCAGGCGCACCATTGCATGCCAGGCACCATCGCGGTCCACCGCTGCGCCGACCACGAATACCGGCCGCTGGCTGCGCTGCAAGGCGGCGGCCAGGGCGGCCATCGAGTCCGGATCCGCACGCAGGCGTCGCGACACCGTGCGCACGGCCGGGGTTTCTGCATCTGCATCCCAGTCATCGGCTGGAATCGATACGAACGTGGGACCACAGGGCGGCTGCATGGCCAGGTAATAGGCACGCGCAATGGCAGCGGGCACATCCGCCGGACGTGCCGGCTCGGAACTCCATTTCACGTAGGGTTTCGGCAATTCGGTGGCCTGCGTGGAATGCAGGAATGGCTCCAGCTGCAGCAGCGAGCGCGATTGCTGCCCTGCAGTGATCACCAGCGGAGTGCGATTGCGGAAGGCCGTGAATATGTTGCCCATCGCATGACCCACGCCGGCGGCGGAATGGAGATTGACCAGTGCAGCATTGTGCGTGGCCTGCGCATAACCATCGGCCATGCCGACCACCACGGACTCCTGCAGGCCCAGCACATACTGGAAATCCGCCGGAAAATCGCGGAACAGCGTCAACTCGGTTGAGCCGGGATTGCCGAAAATCCGGCGGATTCCAAGCTCGCGCAGCAGGCTGAAGGTCACATCCCGCACCGCCATTACGGCCCCCTGAGTGCATCAATTCGTTAGAATGCCGCAGTCTATGACTTTTGGGGTGCATGTGCTGTGAGCGAAACGGTTTCCATTGGCCGCCTGAAAATCGCCGCCGAGCTGCACGCCTTCGTCGGGAAAGAAGCCCTGCCCGGCACGAAGCTCGAAGCCGCGCAATTCTGGGCCGGCGTGGAAGCCATCGTAGCGGAGTTCATGCCGCGCAATCGCGCGCTGCTCTCCCGCCGCGACGAACTGCAGGCCAGCATCGACGCCTGGTGGCGCGAACACAAAGGCCTGGCCTTCGACATCGCCGCCCACACCGCATTCCTGCGCAGCATCGGCTATCTGGTGCCCGAGCCTGCCGGCGTCCGGATCGACACCGCCAATGCCGATCCTGAAATCGCGAGCGTGGCGGGGCCGCAGCTGGTGGTGCCGGTCAGCAATGCGCGTTACGCACTCAATGCCGCCAATGCGCGCTGGGGCAGCCTGTACGACGCGCTCTACGGCACCGATGCCATCCTGCCGCTCGACCCTGCCGCCAGAGGCTACAATGCCGCGCGCGGTGCACGGGTGATCGCCTACGCCCGCGCGCTGCTCGACGAAATCGCGCCGCTCACCAGCGGCAGCCATGTGGACTCCGCGCGCTACGCCATCGAGGATGCCCAGCTCGCCGTCCATCTTGCCGACGGCACCACCGCCGGTCTGCGCAACCCGGAGCGCTATGTCGGCTGGCGCGGCACGCCCGCGCGCCCCACTGCCGTGCTGCTGCGGAACAACGGCCTGCATGTGGAAATCGTCATCGACCACGAAAATCGCATCGGCGCCACCGATCTGGCCGGCATTGCCGACCTGGTGGTCGAAGCGGCCATGACCACCATCCAGGATTGCGAGGACTCTGTTTCCGCCGCGGATGCGCACGACAAGGTGGGCATCTATCGCAACTGGCTGGGCCTGATGAACGGCAGCCTGGAAGCAAGCTTCGCCAAAGGCAGCGGCACGGTGGTGCGCCGCCTCAACGACGATCGTCGTTATACCGATCCGCTCGGGCGCGAACTCACCCTTGCCGGCCGCAGCCTGATGCTGGTGCGCAATGTCGGCCACCACATGATTACCGATGCGCTGCGCTTCGACGACGAGCCCGTCTACGAAACCCTGCTCGATGCCTGCATCACGCTCGCCATTGCCGTGCACGATGTGAAGCGCCAGAAGCGCAACAGTCGCGCCGGTTCGGTATACGTGGTGAAGCCGAAGATGCATGGCCCCGACGAAGTGGCCATGGCCAATGACCTGTTCGATCGCGTCGAAGACCTGCTCAAACTGCCGCGTCACACCGTGAAGATGGGCGTCATGGATGAAGAGCGTCGCACCAGCGCCAATCTTGCAGCCTGCATCGCCGCTGCCCGGCATCGTATTGTGTTCATCAATACCGGCTTTCTCGATCGCACGGGCGACGAAATCCACACCTGCATGGAAGCGGGACCTGTCCTGCCCAAGGATGCCGTCAAGACGCAGCCCTGCATCCGCGATTACGAGAAGCGCAATGTGCAGATCGGCCTCGCGATGGGGTTTTCTGGCAGGGCGCAGATCGGCA
>JAATEY010000108.1 GCA_015655465.1 Gammaproteobacteria bacterium
CTCGTTCGCGCTGTTCGACCAGGAGACCTGCCAGACCTATGTCGAGATCATGGTCACGGACAAGGCCGATCCCTATGTGGCCGGCGTCCGCCTGCGCGTGAACTACGACAAGATCGCCGAGATCGAGGTCATCTACGAGACCACCGGCTACTGGGGCTTCAACGCCGACAACTACCTCAAGTACGCGTCGATGGAAGACTGGGGTCCGGTCGAGGCCAGCAAGCGTTCCAGGCGCGGTGAGCTGGTCGCTGCCGCCAACGCCTATCTGGATGCCTTCCTCGAAGCGAAGATCGAAGCCGTGCCGTGGGGCTACCCCTGCGTGCGCATCGAGGGCGGCATGTACACCGGCAGCGCCGATGGCGCGACCCGGCCTGACGCCTCCTGCTCGGCCGGCGTGCCTGCTGGCGTGAACATCGCCAACCGCCGCTTCATCGTCGATGAGATCCTGAATACCGTGGTTGCGTTGTGCACCTTCGGTGCCGGTGGACCCAACGGCGGCAGCGGTGGGCCTGACCAGCACATGTTCCGTCTCGAGAACGGCAAGCTGCGCTATGTGCACACGCTGACGGCCATCCTGCAGAACCGCACGACTCCGGGTGCTGCTGGCGCTGCGCCGCGTGCTCCGGGCGCTCCGGCTGCGGCTCCTCCTGCCGGGAGGTAAGCCGATGGGTGCGATGCGCATGCCACTGCCTTTGATGGCGCTGGCCGTGGTCAGCGCAGGCGTGGCGCAGTCCGCGCTGTGTGCGCCCGAAAAGATGGATGCGATCGTGCAGACTGCAACTGCCATGCAACTGCAGTCGGTGGATACGCCGAAACCCGGCGCCAACCAGATCCTCATCAAGGTCTACGCCGCAGGCGTGAATCCGGTGGACTGGAAGCGTCGGCCGACACAGACCACGCTGCCTTCCGGCAGCGTGTTGGCGCCGATTCCCGGCTATGACGTTGCGGGCGTGGTCGACAGTGTCGGCACGGGCGTGACCAACTGGAAAGCCGGCGATGCTGTGGTGTCGCGCGTTACCGGCGCTTTTGCGCAGTACGCGGTGGTGAATGCCGAAGAGGTGGCGCCGAAGCCGCGTCGCCTCACATTCGAACAGGCGGGGGCCATGCCCATCGCGGGCGTGGCAGGTTTTGCCCTGGCCGAAGGGGCCAACATCCAGCCCGGCCAGCGCGTTGCCATCATTGGCGCGGCGGGAGGCGCGGGTTCGGTGGCCGTGGATGCGGCCCATGCGAAGGGCGCGAAGATCATTGCGTCGGCCCATTCCTCGCAGCACAGCTGGCTGAAGGAACAGCGCGTCGAGGAACTCGTCGCGTACGACAAGGACAATGTGGCGGCGCGCATCCACGGCGTGGATGCGGCGCTGAACACGGCAGATGGCCAGGCGGATGCGGCGCTGGGATACGTGAAGCGCGGCGGTTATCTCGTTTCCATTTCCGGCCTCCCCACCGCGGACAAGTGCACCGCGGCGGGTGTGACCTGTGTGCAGATCCGCGGCACTGTTCCGGGCAAGACCCAGGGCGAGTCGCTGCGCATGCTCTCCAGGCTGGCTGAAGACGGCAAGTACACGCCGCGGATCACGAAGACGTATCCGCTGGCCGAGGCCGCCGCCGCGCAGCAGTTTGCGCGCACCGGCGACAGCATGGGCAAGATCGTGCTCATCGTCGATCCGGCGAAATCCAAAGCGCACTGACCCAGGCTGGTGAGTCCGGCCGCGTCAGCTATTTGTCCGCTGGCGGCGTGCGTGTGGGAATCGCCACATTGCACAGGTCGATGTGGCCGGCCGGCCGCTTGTAGAAATCATCCACGCGGTTGCGTCTGGATTCGACCAGGTCGCGAAAGGCCTGGGTATCGGTGCGCAGCACCTGCAGCGGGATGCGCGCAGATTCCGGCGCCTCGCTGGCGAGCCGCAGGGCACGGATGGGCGTGCGTTCAGCAGGGTCTTCATAGAAGCCCATCGGTGCCGGTCCGCGCCTGGTCGCACTCAGCAGTTCCATGCCCGACAGCACGCGGCCAACTACCGTGATGTTGTCGTCGAGCTGTCGCGGAGCCTGGCCGATCACCACGTAAAGCTCGGCGCCGGTGCTGCTGTCTGGCTCATTGTTTCGGCCTGCACCGACCGCCCCGTAACAGTGGGTCAGCCAGGCGCGATTGGCCTTGCGGTCGCGTGCCACCGGAAAGCCGCTGCTGAACCCGGCCTCCGGCGCCCAGCCGTCCACATCGGGCAGGCGGTCGAAAGCCAGCCCCTTTGCGTCACGGTGGAATTCCGCCGGCAGATGATCCTTCGCTTCGCCCAGCGGCTTTGCCTTCGCCGGGTCGTCGGCATCCGCATCCCCGAATTGCACCACGAAATTGTCCTGCGAGCGGTAGACACTGGTGCCATCCCAGAAATGTCCACGTGCCAGCGCGCGGATGTTGGCCACATGTGCGGGCGCGAACTCCGGCGCGAGTTCGATGATCACGACACCGTTGCCAATGAGCGCGTAGAGCAGATTGTCCGGATCCGGCGTGCGCCAGGCACTGTCCGGCGCCGCGCTGATGATTTCCGCGGCACTGCGTTGGGTGGCCTTGGGTGTGTCGGCGATGGCGGGTGTGAGGCCCGTCACCGCAAGGGCAATGACAGGCAGGATGCGCAGCGCAGGCATCAGGGATCTCCTTCTTCACGGCAACTACCTGGCGTCTGGAGCCTCATTCTGGCCGCTCTTCGGCATTTTCGCCAAACACAGGCAATTCTCCACTGGCAGGTCGCCGCGACCGCGCCGTACAAGGTAGTCGTGAAGTGTCCCTGGAGACCAATGATTGCAATGAAATCAATGATTGCACAGAATCGCACCATGGCAAGCATTACCATTCGCGATCTGGATGACGACGTGAAGTCCCGTCTGCGGGTGCGCGCCGCACAGCGGGGTCGTTCAATGGAGGAGGAAGTGCGCCACATCCTCCGTGCGTCACTGGCAGAGGAGCGAGCTGAGCCTGCCGAGCGGATCGATCTGGGCACCGCCATTCACCGACGCTTCAGCGCGATTGGCGGTGTTGAGTTGAAACTACCCAGGCGCGATGCGATCCGTCGGCCTCCGGGTTTCGGCAAGTGATCGTGCTCGATACCAACGTCGTCTCGGAGCTGATGCGGGTGACGCCGTCGCCTGCAGTCCTGCGGTGGATTGCGCACCACAATCCGCTGGAATGCTATACGACAAGCATTACGCAGGCAGAGATCCTGCATGGCGTGAGGCAGCTGGCTGCAGGAGTGCGGCGTCGACGTATCGAGGAGGCTGCAGAGGCAACTTTCCGCGAAAATTTTGCAGGGCGCATTCTGGTCTTCGACAGCCCGGCGGCGCGCGCCTACGCCAATATCGTCACAGATCGTCGGCGGCACGGGCGCCCCATTTCGCAATTCGATGCCCAGATAGGTGCTATAGCGCAATGCGCGCGTGCGTTGTTGGCAACGCGGAATGTGCAGGACTTCGAACATTGCGGCACGCAGGTTCTGAACCCCTGGGAGCATGGCTGACGAGTGCGGCAGCCTCGCTTCCGATGTCGCACTTCCGAATCGTGCCGCAGTCGACAGTTCACATAACGTGCTCTTGTATATAGTCTTGGTCAACCTTGTTTGTCCACGCACCGGAGACGCTGCCATTCGCCGCATTCCCGCCATCTTCCTGTCGCTGCTGCTGACGCTGCTGCTGCCGGTACATGCGCGCGCAGCGGAAGAACCCATTGCCACGCCGCCGGAGCTGCAGCGCGACGTCGACTTCTGGGTCCGTGTCTACACCGAAATAAACACCAGCGAAGGCTTCCTGCACGACGAACACGATCTGTCGCTGGTCTATCGCAAGCTGCAATTCAATCGTGATGTCACACCCCGCGGGCGGCGCGATGCAGTGGATGCCGAGCGCCGGAAGATCGAACTCATGCTCAGGCGCCTGGCCGATGGTGCCGGCGATCTGTCTGCAGAAGAACAAACCCTGGCAGGCATGTTCGGCGCAAATTCCACGCGGGCCCGCTATGCCGAGGCCGCGCGCCAGGTGCGCTTCCAGCTTGGTCAGGCCGACCGCTTCCGCGCAGGCCTGGAACGTTCCGGCACCTGGGAAACGCATATCGCGCAGACCTTCGCCAACCTGGGCCTGCCGCCGGAACTCGCGGTGTTGCCGCATGTGGAGTCTTCCTTCGACCCCACCGCCTATTCGAAAGTGGGTGCAGCAGGCCTGTGGCAGTTCATGCGCGCCACCGGCCGGCTCTACCTGCGCATCGACGATGCCGTGGATGAGCGGCTCGATCCCTTCCGCGCCACGGAAGCGGCGGCGCGGCTGCTCGATTTCAATTTCCGTTTCCTGGAGAGCTGGCCGCTGGCGCTGACCGCCTACAACCACGGTGCGGCGGGCATGCGCCGGGCACGCGATGCGATGGGCACGGCCGACATTGCCACCATCCTGCGCAACTACAGGAGCAGGAGCTTCGGCTTTGCCTCCCGCAATTTCTTCGTGTCGTTTCTCGCCGCGCTGACCATCGACCGCAATCCGGACAAATACTTCGACAGCCTGACGCGACATCCGGCGATGGCCTTCACCGAAGTGGAGATGCCGGCGTATGTGCCACTGCCGGCCCTGCTGCACACCCTGAAGATGGACAAGGTCCAACTGGTCAGCTTGAATCCCGCGCTTCGCCTCCCAGTATGGGATGGCCGCCAGTACGTGCCCAAGGGTTACAGGCTGCGTTTGCCTGCGGAAGCGCAGAACTGGACGGCAGTATCGCTGGCACAGCAGCTGGATCCGCAGGACCAGTACCTGAACCAGCCGCGCGAGCGCAGCTATCGCGTCAAGGCCGGTGATACGCTGGCCACGGTGGCAGGCAGGATTGGCGTGAGCAGCAGCGTGATCGCGAAGCTCAATGGTTTGCAGGAAGGCGCGGAACTCAAGGCACGTACCACGTTGCGATTGCCCGGTGTTGCGGCCACCCGTGTCGTGCCGGGCGGGAAATCATGATACCCGGGGTCGGGATACTGCCCGCTGTTTGAGGATGGTCGATTGCGAAGCAGGCTCTCATATCCGCTGATCGTCATGCTGTGCGCCCTGCTGGCGGTGACCGGGCTCGCCCGCGCCGAGGAGCTGCCCGTGGCCACCCGCGTGGTGGTCTACAAATCCGAACGGCGCATGGAGCTGCTGCGCGGCACCGAAGTGCTGCGCAGTTTCAGGGTATCGCTGGGCCTGATGCCGCAAGGCCACAAGGAGCGGGCTGGGGATTTCCGCACGCCCGAGGGGCGTTACCTGCTCACCCGCCGCAATGCACGCAGCGATTTTTTCCTTTCGATCCAGGTGTCCTATCCCAACGACCGTGACATCAGGCACGCCAGGGCGAACGGCTGGAATCCCGGTGGCGCGATCATGATCCACGGCCTGCCCAACCAGTTGAAGCGCGAGCCCGGCTACTATGCCCGCGACTGGACCGACGGCTGCATCGCCTTGTCGAATTCCGACATGCTCGAGATCTGGCTGCTGACCAACAACAACACGCCCATCGATATCCTGCCCTGAAGGGCAGGAACTGCGAGCCATCCTGGAAGCCATTGTCGATCTGCCGGAAGTCGTCGACGCGAGCGTAGGGCCGCGCGGCAGCCTCGAAATGCTGTCGCAGTCGGAAATCGACGTGCTGCTGAACTCCGGGCAGGGCGGCATCCATCCGCTGTTCCGCCGCTGCGCGCTCGCCATCCTCAATTCCGGCAGCGACAACGACAATGCCAAGGAGCTGTTCGAGCGCTACCGCGACTTCGAGCTGAAGGTGGTGCGCCACCCCTGGGGCATTCGCCTTGCGATCCGCAATGCGCCGGCCGGCGCCTTCGTCGACGGGCAGATGATCCACGGCATCAAGGAGCACCTGTTCGCGGTGCTGCGCGATGTGGTGTACATCGCGCACGAGATCGACAAGGGCGGCCGCTTCGACCTTGCCAACAGCATCGACATCACCAATGCCGTGTTCCACGTGCTGCGCAATGCGCGCGTGCTGGATCGCCGCATCAAGCCGAACCTGGTGGTCTGCTGGGGCGGGCACTCGATCAGCGAAGCCGAATACCAGTACACCAAGAAAGTCGGCTACGAATTCGGCCTGCGCGGCCTGGATGTGTGCACGGGTTGCGGTCCGGGCGCCATGAAGGGCCCGATGAAGGGCGCAACCATCGGCCATGCCAAGCAGCGCAATGCCCATGGCCGCTACATCGGCCTTACCGAGCCGGGCATCATCGCGGCCGAGCCGCCGAACGCCATCGTCAACCAGCTCGTGATCATGCCCGACATCGAAAAGCGCCTCGAAGCCTTCGTGCGCCTGGCGCATGGCGTGGTGGTGTTTCCGGGCGGCGTTGGCACGGCCGAGGAAGTGCTGTATCTGCTGGGCATTCTGCTCGATCCGCGCAATGCCGAACAGCTGCTGCCGGTGATCCTGACCGGCCCCGCGCAGAGCGCCGGCTATTTCACGCAGATCCGCCAGTTCATTGAAGCGGCGGTGGGTCCGCAGGCCATGGAGCGGCTGCAAATCGTCATCGGTGATCCGGCAGCGGTGGCAAAACAGATGGTCGCCGAGGTTTCGCAGGTGCGCACGCGCCGCCGCGCCAGCAACGATTCCTACTCGTTCAACTGGCTGCTGCATGTGCCGGAGGACTTCCAGCATCCTTTCGAGGTGACGCACGCCAGCATGCGCGGGCTGGCGCTGCATCGCGACCAGCCGCAGCATCTGCTGGTGGCCAATCTGCGGCGCGCGTTTTCCGGCATCGTGTCGGGCAATGTGAAGGAGCAGGGCATTGCCGCCATCGAAGCACTTGGGCCCTTCGAACTCAGCGGCGACCCCGAACTGATGCGGCTGCTCGACGAGTTGCTGCGCGGTTTCGTGGCGCAGGGGCGCATGAAGCTGCCCGGCAGCGTATACACGCCCTGCTACCGCATCGTCACGTAGCCTTCCTACCACCCCCGAGCCCCAACCCCTTGCGCCTGCGGCGGGTGTTTGCCACACCCGTGACCCAGTTCCTGTCGATTTAACAGCACTTCTGACTACCCTCGCTCTCAACCTTGGCAAACGGTCCGTTTCCTTCGGACCAGGGCGAATCGATGTCGAACAATGATCCGGGCGGCGATGATCTGGTGACCACGGGCGAGCGTCCGGGTCCCGGCAGCTCGGAGCTGTACGCCGAATGGGCCGCGCGCATGCAGCGTGGCCGGGGTCGCCATGCCGCCATCAGCCGCAACCTGAACACCTGGGCGAACTACAAGAACTGGTCGGACAAGATCCGGCAGTCCTGGGAAGGCGATACCGCTCCCGGCAGGAAGAAGTGATCTGACCCATGGAGCGCTTGCTGCTGCTGTGGGATGAGCTCGACGAAGTCGTGGGCTATGGCCGCCACCTGGTGGCGCAATGGGGAATCTGGCGCGCAGAGGCTCCGCCCCCTTGAACTGAGCCGATCCGGCCTCAATCATTGGCGACGGTTTTCCCGTTAGTCCAAGCCGGAGTTTTCCATGTCCGAGACCGCTGCCGCCACCGAGACACTCGGGTTCAAGGCCGAGGTACGTGAGCTGCTGAAGCTCATGATCCATTCGCTCTACAGCCACCGCGAGATCTTCCTGCGGGAGCTGATTTCCAATGCTTCCGACGCCAACGACAAGCTGCGCTTCCTGGCGCTCGCCAATGCCGACCTCATGGGCGAGGACCGGAGCCCAGGCATCTGGATCGAGGCGGACGACAAGGCCGGCACCATCTCCATCCGCGACAACGGCATCGGCATGACGCGCGATGAAGCCGTGGCGCACCTGGGCACCATCGCCAAGTCCGGCACAGCCGAGTTCTTCGGCAAGCTCACCGGCGACGCGCAGAAGGATTCCGCGCTCATAGGCCAGTTCGGCGTGGGCTTCTATTCGGCCTTCATCGTGGCCGACAAGGTGGAAGTGCGCAGCCGCAAGGCCGGCGAGGCCACTTCCAGCGGTGTGCACTGGGAATCCTCCGCCGATGGCGAGTTCACGGTCGAGACGGTGGAACACGCAGCGCGTGGCACGACGGTCACCCTGCACCTGAAGGAAGACGCGAAGGAATTCGCCGACAGCTGGCGCCTGCGCTCGCTGGTGCGCCGCTACTCCGATCACCTGGCCTTCCCTGTTTACATGCCCAAACAGGGCGAGGCAACGCTTGATTTCGAGGTCGTGAACCAGGCCAAGGCCATGTGGACGCGGCCCCGCGCCGAGATCAGCGACGACGAATACCGCGAGTTCTACCGCCACATCACGCATGACAACGAAGCGCCGCTGGCCTGGAGCCACAACCGGGTGGAGGGCAAGCGCGAGTACACAAGCCTGCTCTACATCCCCGCGCGGGCGCCGTTTGACCTGTGGCAGCGCGATGCCGCCCGCGGCCTGAAGCTGCATGTAAGGCGCGTGTTCATCATGGACGATGCCGAGCAGTTCCTGCCGCTGTACCTGCGCTTCATCAAGGGCGTGCTCGATTCCAGCGACCTGCCGCTGAACGTGTCGCGCGAGCTGCTGCAGAAGGATCCGGAAGTCGAGGCCATGAAGAGTGCGCTGACGAAGCGGGCGCTGGACATGGTCTCGAAGCTCGCGAAGGACGATGCCGGCCAGTACGCGAAGTTCTGGAAGGAGTTCGGCCAGGTCATCAAGGAAGGCGTGGCCGAGGACTACGGCAGCCGCGACAAGCTGCTGCCGCTGCTGCGCTTTGCCAGCACGCACGAAGCCGGCGACGAA
>JAATEY010000200.1 GCA_015655465.1 Gammaproteobacteria bacterium
AGCGAATCCTTGCCCACGGGAATGGCAATGCCCAGCGCCGGACACAGCTCCATGCCCACCGCGCGCACGGCGTCGTACAGCGCTGCATCCTCACCAGGTTCGCCGCAGGCCGCCATCCAGTTGGCCGACAGGCGGATATCGCGCAGTGACGCAATATCGGCGGCAAGAATGTTGGTCACGGCCTCGGTCACGGCCATGCGTGCTGCTGCGGCGGCATCGAGCAGCGCCAGCGGCGTGCGCTCACCCATCGCCATTGCTTCACCGGTGTGGTGCACATAGTCGCTGAGCGTCACGGCAACGTCTGCCACCGGCACCTGCCAGGGACCAACCATCTGGTCGCGACTGATCTGGCCACCGACGGTGCGATCGCCGATCGTGATCAGGAAGGTCTTGTCCGCCACAGCCGGGTGCGACAACACCCGCAGCGCTGCCTCCTCGAGCGGTACCTGCTGCGCGTCGAAGGACTGCAGCAATGCGGCGACGCGCTGCACATCGCGTGTCATGCGCGGTGGCTTGCCGAGCAGCACATCGATGGGCAGGTCGACGGGATTGCCGGCGGACTGCGCATCGCGCACGGTGAGTACGCCATCGGCGGTCAGCCTGCCGATCACTGCAAACGGACAGCGCTCGCGCCGCGCAATGGCTTCAAATCGCGTCAGGCCTGCTTCCGAAACCGCCAGCACATAGCGCTCCTGCGCCTCGTTGCACCAGATCTCCATCGGCGACATGCCGGGTTCCGCATTCGGCACGGCGCGCAGATCCACCTGCGCGCCACGATGACTGTGCGCCACGGCTTCGGGCACGGCGTTCGAAAGCCCGCCGGCACCGACGTCATGCACCAGGTGGACGGGATTGTCGGTGCCGAGAGCCCAGCAGCGATCGAGCACTTCCTGCGCGCGCCGCTGGATTTCGGGATTGCCACGCTGCACCGACGCGAAATCCAGATCCGCGGACGACTTGCCGCTGTCCATGGACGAAGCGGCTCCGCCACCCAGGCCGATCAGCATCGCGGGACCGCCGAGCACGACCAGATGCGCGCCCACCGGCACCTCGCCCTTCTCGACATGCATGCGCCGCACATTGCCCATGCCGCCCGCGATCATGATCGGCTTGTGGTAGCCGCGCGCATATCCGGCATTCACCGGCTGTTCGAAGCTGCGGAAATAGCCGGCAATGCAGGGCCGGCCGAATTCATTGTTGAAGGCGGCAGCCCCCAGCGGACCTTCCAGCATGATCTCCAGTGCGCTGACGATACGGTCGGGCTTGCCGAGGGATTTTTCCCACGGCCTTTCATGGCCGGGAATCCGCAGGTTGGACACCGAATAGCCAACCAGCCCTGCCTTGGGCTTGGCGCCGGTGCCGGTCGCACCTTCGTCGCGGATCTCGCCACCCGACCCGGTGGCAGCGCCAGCGAACGGCGAGATGGCAGTCGGATGATTGTGCGTCTCCACCTTCATCAGGATGTCGATGGCTTCCGGGTGCGCACCGTAGATGCCGGTGCGGGGATCTGCGAAGTAACGATCCCCCTGCCAGCCCTCGATGACCGATGCATTGTCCTTGTAGGCCGACAGCACGCCCTGCGGCGCATGTGCATGGGTGTTGCGGATCATCGCAAACAGCGATTTTTCCTGCGGCACGCCATCGATGGCGAAATCCGCATTGAAGATCTTGTGACGGCAATGCTCCGAGTTCGCCTGCGCGAACATCATCAGTTCCACATCGGTGGGATCGCGGCCGAGGCGCTCGAAGTTCGTGTGCAGATAGTCGATTTCGTCCGCACTCAAGGCCAGGCCCAGCCCGGCATTGGCCTGCGTCAGGCTGGCAAGTGCGCGCGGCACACTGCGCAGCGGCCGGGGCCGCTCCGAGGCAAACAGGTGCGCGACGTCCTCATCTTCCAGCAGCACCGCCTCGGTCATGCGGTCATGCAGCAGTGCAGCGATGCGCGTCAGCTGTGCCGCATCGAGCGCCGCAGCGGCATCGACATGGAAGCCCACGCCACGTTCGATGCGACGCAGGCTGGCAAGGTCGCAGACCCATGCAATGTCGGTCGCCTTGCTTGACCAGGGGGAAGTGGTTCCGGGGCGCGGTACAACCAGCAGGCGTTGCCCCGGCGGCGCATCGGCGGTGTAGCGCGGACCATAGGTCAGCAGCGCCTGCAACTTTGCTGTCTCGGCCCCATCCAGCACCCGGTCCGAATCCACCAGATGCAGAAAGCGGCTCGCGATGGCACCCACGGCCGGCACGGCAGCCTGAACCTGGGCCAGCAGCTTGGCGATGCGGAAGGCGCTATGGGCGGGGCCGCCCGGCAGTTGCAGTATCACGTCAGGACTTGCGCCCCGGATCGCCGATGGGCGGCGCGTACAAGGGTGTCGGGAACTGCGTCACATTACCCTCGTACTGCGTGATCTTGCTGGTGCCGCGCTGGCTGACTTCATCGATGCGCAATACCGAATGCATGGGCAGGAAGCTGCGCTTCACGCCTTCGAATTCGGTCTTGATGCGCTCCTCGCCAGGATCCAGCAACACGCCGGCGCGCTCGCCAAAAACCAGCTCCTCGATCTCCACGAAACCCAGCATTGCGCTGTGGCTGACCTTGCGCGCGTATACCTCGTAAACCTTGCCCTGGTTCACGAACAGCACCTTGAAAATGTGATGAGATGACATAGTTTCCGCAGGCTACGGTCGAGGCTTGGGCCGTGCCCCATTATAGTTCAGGTTGGTCAGCTAAAGCTCCGGCGACCCTATGGCCTTGCGCCTCGAAATCATCAGCAATCAGCACCAGCAGCTAGGTGCCAGATCGAGCATCGTGCTGGGTGCGGCCGGAGGCAGTCTCGGCCGTGCGCTTGACAACGACTGGGCTCTGCCAGACCCCCACCGCTACCTTTCCAGCCACCATGCCCGCTTCCACTGGCGCCAGGACGGCTACTACCTGGAAGACACCAGCACCAACGGCGTCTTCATCAACGACTCCAGCACACCCCAGGGTCGCCGCGGCATGTACGCACTGCGGGAAGGCGACGTGCTGCGCGTGGGCGAATATCGCATCCGGGTGCATATCGACGATGAAGACAGCCAGCCTGCCCCGGGCACCAACACCATGGCGCGGATGCCGGTCGACAACGTCGTGCCGCTGCGCGCCGTGGGTCGGGAGGCCGAAGATCTGGGCGCTTCGCTCAACATCGAAGCACTGATGCCGTCGGAGGATGCAGGTCCGGCGGCCAAATTGAGCACTGCGACACCGCA
>JAATEY010000347.1 GCA_015655465.1 Gammaproteobacteria bacterium
GCTGGAGCGCGCCGTGGCGCAGCTGTCGCGGCTGCCTCCCCTGGTGGTCTCCTGGGAAATCGAGGCTCTGCGCGAGCGCCTGGCTGGCGCGCAGCGTGGCGAGTCCTTCCTGCTGCAGGGCGGAGACTGCGCCGAGAGCTTTGCGGATTGCGAGTCCGACCACCTCGCCAAGCAGCTGAAGGTGATCCTGCAGGTCAGCCTGGTGCTGCTGCACGGACTCAAGCGCCCGATCATCCGCGTCGGCCGCATGGCGGGGCAGTACGCCAAGCCCCGGTCGGCCGATACCGAGACCCGCGATGGCATCACCCTGCCCAGCTACCGTGGCGACATCATCAACCGTCCGGAGTTCACGCCCGAGGCGCGCGAGCCGGATCCACAGCTGCTGCTGCGCGGCTATGAGCGCGCCGCACTGACGCTGAATTTCGTGCGCGCGCTGATCGACGGCGGTTTTGCCGATCTGCATCATCCCGAGTACTGGGATCTGGGCTTCCTCACGCATTCGCCGGCGAAAGAAGCCTACGAACGCATCGTGCGCTCCATTGCGGATTCGCTCGATTTCTTCGAATCGCTCACCGGTGGTCCGGTGCACGATGCAGGCCGCATCGATTTCTACGCCAGCCATGAAGGCCTGCACCTGCAGTATGAACAGGCGCAGACGCGCTTCATTCCGCGTTCGCAGCGCTGGTACAACCTGTCCACGCACCTGCCCTGGATCGGCATGCGTACGGCGCAGCTCGACGGCGCGCACGTGGAGTACTTCCGGGGCATTTCCAATCCGGTGGGCGTGAAAGTCGGCGCGGCGATGGACAGCGGCTGGCTGCAGGGGCTGGTGACCACACTGAACCCGAACAACCAGCCCGGCCGGCTGACGCTCATTCACCGCTTCGGCGCGAAGGAGATCGAGAAATCCCTGCCGCGACTGATCCAGGCGGTAAAAGAGACCGGCCAGACGGTGCTGTGGGTCTGCGACCCCATGCACGGCAATACCGAGAGCACGGTCGGCGGCTACAAGACCCGCCGTCTGGAAAACATCCAGAAAGAGCTGGAGCTCGCCTTCGATGTGCATGAAGCCAATGGCTCGCGCCTGGGTGGTGTGCACCTGGAGATGACCGGCGAAGACGTCACCGAATGCACCGGCGGCGCGCGCGGGTTGTCCGATGCCGACCTTGCGCGCGCCTATCGCACGCAGGTGGATCCGCGCCTGAACTACGAGCAGGCCCTGGAACTTGCACTCATGATTGCCGAGCGCAGCAAGAAGGCGCGGCGCCCCTGAGCTTCAACGGCCGGGAGTTCGCGAGCACGCTGCCGCGACGTCCCGGCGTCTATCGCATGTACGGCGACGAGTCGCCGACGCCCGCTGCGCTGCTGTATGTGGGCAAGGCCGCCAGCCTGCGCGACCGCGTGGGCAGTTATTTCCAGCAGGGCAAGCAGGCGCCCAAGGTCGAAGTGCTGGTGCGGCAGATCCGCCACATCGAAGTCACCGTCACCGCCTCGGAGACGGAGGCGCTGCTGCTGGAGTTCAACCTCATCAAGGAGCACCGGCCGCGATTCAACATCGTGTTGCGCGATGACAAGAGTTTTCCGTACATCCAGCTGCATCAGCACGAATTCCCGCGCCTGTCGGTGTACCGCGGGGTTCGCACCGGGCCTGGACGCTTTTTCGGCCCCTATCCCAATGCATGGGTGGTGCGGGAGTCATTGCAGCAGTTGCAGAAGCTGTTCCGGTTGCGCAACTGCAGGGACAGTTTCTTTGCCCACCGCACGCGACCCTGCCTGCAGCATCAGATCGGTCGTTGCTCTGCACCCTGCGTTGGCCTGATCGACGCAGCAACCTATGCGCGCGATGTGGACGCCGCCGTCATGGTGCTGGAGGGTCGCGACAGCGAGGTGACCGGCGCGCTGGAGGCGCAGATGCAGGCGGCGGCGGCGGCGCTTGATTTCGAGCGCGCCGTGCTGCTGCGCGACCAGCTGGTGACCCTGCGCAAGCTGCAGGCCGAGCAGTCCATCGATGCGGGCACCGAGCGCGATGTGGACGCCGTGGCCATCGTGGGCGAGCCGGGCGACTATGTGGTGAGCCTGCTGCTGGTGCGCGGCGGCCGCAGTCTCGGTACCACCAGCTATTTCCCGCGCGCGCCCGGCAGTGCCGAAGAAGTGCTGGCGTCCTTCCTGCTGCAGCACTACGCGCGGGAAGAACCGGCCGCCGAGCTGCGGGTGAACCTGGATCTGCCGGATGCCGCCGCGCTGGGCGAGGCACTGTCGCAACAGCTTGGCCGGCAGATCACTGTGTCGCGGCCCGCCCGTGGTCTTGCCGCCCGCTGGGTGGAAGCTGCGGTCAACAATGCCACGCAGGCCCAGCGCATGCGGCAGGCGCGACGCAGCGATGCCGAGGATCTGCTTGAAGCATTGCGCGTAGCGCTGCAGCTCGACACCGTGCCGGCCCGGCTGGAATGTTTCGACATCAGCCACACGGGCGGCGAGGGCACGGTGGCATCCTGCGTGGTGTACACCAGCGAGGGCATCGCGAAGAAGGAATACCGGCGCTTCAATATCGAGACGGTGGCGGGCGGCGACGACTACGGCGCGTTGCGCGAAGCCGTGGGCCGGCGCTTCATTCGCATCAAGGCAGGCGAATCGCCGCGGCCGGATGTGCTGCTGATCGACGGCGGCAGGGGACAGGTCAATGCCGTGCTGCCGGTGCTGGCTGAACTGGGTTTCGAATCGCAGCTGGTCGTTGGCGTATCGAAAGGTCCCGACCGGCGCGCGGGACAGGAATTGCTGCATCGTGGCGATTCCGGCGAGGTGCTGAGCCTGCCGCCGGATTCGCTGGCGCTGCGATTGATCCAGCGCGTGCGCGATGAAGCGCATCGCTTCGCCATCAAGGGACATCGCCGCAAACGCGCGCGCCGTCATCAGGAGTCGGTGCTGGAAGCCGTGCCGGGACTGGGACCGGCCAAACGCCGCGACCTGCTGCAGCACTTCGGCGGCTTGCAGGGCGTGCAGCGGGCAGGCGCCGCGGATCTCGCGCAGGTGAAAGGAATCGGCCCGACACTGGCGCAGGTCATTTATGATTACCTGCACCCGGGCGCCTGAGACACCGGGAGCATAAACATGGCCTGGAATCTTCCGAACATACTCACCTGGCTGCGCATCCTCGCCGTTCCGGTGGTGCCGGTGCTGTTCTATCTGCCGTTCCACTGGTCGGATCCCGCGGCCGGCCTGCTGTTCGCGGCTGCATCCATCACCGATTCGCTGGATGGTTACTTCGCGCGGCGGATGGGCCTTACCAGTCGCCTGGGAGCGTTCCTCGATCCGGTGGCCGACAAGCTGATTGTCGCCGTGGCGCTGGTGCTGCTGGTGAGCAAGGCGCCACCCGGCAGGGAATGGCACTGGGTGATCGTGATGGCTGCCTGCGTGATCATCGGCCGGGAAATCGCCGTCTCCGCGCTGCGCGAATGGATGGCCGAGCTCGGGCAGCGCACCAAGGTGGCGGTGTCGCAGCTGGGCAAGTACAAGACCATCCTGCAGATGGTCGGCCTGTCGATGATGCTGTACCGCTACCCGCTATTCGGCCTGGACGTGTTCTTCATCGGGCTGGTGCTCACCGTGGTGGCGGCGGTGCTGACGCTGTGGTCCATGATCAGCTACCTGCGGGCGGCCTGGCCGTTCCTGACGGCGCCGGAATGATTTATTGCAATCGAAGCATCGTTCGCTTGACTTGTACGGGTGGCAATCTACAATTTCGCCCCTCTTTGATGCGGGAATAGCTCAGTTGGTAGAGCGCAACCTTGCCAAGGTTGAGGTCGCGAGTTCGAGCCTCGTTTCCCGCTCCATTCCTTCCCGGCACGGCTAGGTGGCAGAGTGGTCATGCAGCGGCCTGCAAAGCCGTGTACGCCGGTTCGATTCCGACCCTAGCCTCCATCGCTCCTGCTGATCCACGCATGGAGTCCTGACTCATGCAGGAATACGCAGGGAGGTCGATCGGGATTTTCCTCAAGGCCGCAGCCCTCGCGCTGCTGGCTACCGGTCTGGCCCAGGCGCAACTCCAGGAAATTGCAGTCGGGAAAGATCCGGCCGTTGAGCAGGCGTACGGGTATTTGCGCGCCGGGCAGTATGAAGAAGGGCTGGCGCTGCTCCGCCCCCTGGCCGAGCAGGGCAAGGCCGCGGCGCAGGCCGCCCTCGGGGTGGCGTACTGGAATGGCAGCGGAGTGGTCCGGGACCATGCCGAAGCGGTCATGTGGTTCCGCAAGGCTGCGGAACAAGGGCTGGGCTGGGGACAGTACTACCTTGGTGCCGCCTATCTCAGCGGTCTCGGCGCGCCGAAGGACGAAGTGCAGGCGGCGCTGTGGTGGCGCAAGGCGGCGGAGCAGGGCTATGTTGAAGCCCAGAACGATCTCGGAGCGTTGTATGCCAGCGGCCGTGGTGTTTCGCAGGATTACACCCGCGCGGTGTTCTGGTTCGCGCGGGCTGCGCAACATGGGGACGAGTCGTCCGAGAAGAATCTGAAGGCGGCCCTCGGCAAGTTGTCTGCCCTGCGGTTGAGCGCAGCTACCGAAGTCAGGGAGAAGCCGGATGCGATGTCCGCGGTCATAAGGACGGCTGCTGCCCGCGAACAGTATTACGAGCTGTCCCATTCCGGCAGCTGGGTAGAGGTCTATTTGAAGGCCGGGCATACGCTGGGTTACGTCAGTGCCGAATTGCTGGAGCGCAGGTAGTTTTTCCATAAATGGTCATTTAAGATCAGAAAATGGACATTTCGGTCACCGACTTCAAAGCCCGCTGCCTGGATCTCATCCGCAAGGTCGAGGAAAGCGGCAAAGGCATCACCATCCGCCGCCATGGGCGGGTGGTGGCACGCCTGGAGCCGTCTGGAGCCGTGGGAGAGGGAGGCAGGCCCTGGGAACAGCTGCGCGCCCTTGGCGGCAGGGCCCACGTCAAGGCGCATGAATCCGTCTGGGCGGACAAGGACTTCGAGGCCCTGCGTTGAAGGTCATCCTCGACACCCACATCTGGGTGTGGTGGCTGCTTCCCGACTCTCCGTTGCCTGATCGGGAGCGCAAGGCCCTTGACCGCATCGCCACCGACAGGGGCATTTATCTGCCGGCAATCTGCCAATGGGAAGCGCAGATGCTCCACAGCAAGAAGCGCATCGAGCTTCCTGTTCCGTTTTCTACCTGGCTCAGGCGCGCTACAGCTACCGATATGCTGACGGTATTGCCTCTCGATGCTGCTGCCGTCATAGCGGTCGACGAGCTTTCTGCCGCCTTCCACGGCGACCCTGCCGACCGCATGATTGTCGCGACGGCGCGCGCCCATGATTTGCACCTGGCGACCCACGACGAAGCCATCAGGAAATCCCGCCTCGTCAAGATCTGGAAGCGTTGATTCTGGCAAGGCAATGAGTGTCGGAACATCGCCTGATGCGGCACCGGGATTGTCCAAAATCAGTTAAGGTGCGCTTCCATCCGGGCAGCGCCCGATGCGGACGTGGCGAAACTGGTATACGCAGCAGACTTCAATTGGAGTGCCCGGCAGGAAACCGCCGGAGTAGAACCGCTCAAAGTCGGGGAACGCCGTGCTTGAGGCATGTGCCAATCCCGAGCCAAGCCGCGCTGGCCCCTGGGGCCTGCCGGAAGGTGTAGAGACTGGACGGGCGGCACCTACGGATTCGTTGATACGCGCAATCCAGGGTGAAGGGACAGTCCAGACCACGAACGCGACCCGCGAGACCGGTCGCGGCGGTGCAAACCGAAGTGGTAAGAAAATCTGCTTTCCGAAAGGGAGTGTGGGTTCGAGTCCCGCCGTCCGCACCAAGCAATGAACGCCAGTAGCACCCATCAGAGGCGACGTGCTCGAAGTCAGTAACCTGCATCTGTGGCGCGGTGAGCGACACCTGTTGCGCGGCGTGAATTTCACGCTGTTCGGCGGGCAGGTGCTGCAGCTGCTGTGGCCCAATGGCACCGGCAAGACTTCACTGTTGCGCTGTATCGCCGGTTTCCTGCACGCTGAAGAAGGCGAACTGCGCTGGCAGGGGAAACCCGTCGCTGACGATCGCGACGGATTCCACTGGAGCCTGGCTTATCTGGGTCATGAAACAGCCCAGAAGGGCGACCTGACCGCCTTCGAGAACCTGCGCTTTGCCTGTGCGCTGCGCAGTCCTTTCAACGCCGAACGATTGAGGTCCGCGCTTGCCGGCGTCGGACTTGCGCAAATCGATCCCGACCAGCCGGTACGCAGTTTTTCGGCCGGACAGCAGCGTCGTGTTGCGCTGGCACGCCTGTCGCTGTGGGGCGCAAGGCTGTGGCTGCTGGATGAACCTGCGGCAAATCTGGATGCAGCAGGGCAGGCGGTGCTCACTGGTCTGCTGCAGTCGCATCTGCAGGCTGGCGGCATGGTCATTCTCGCCACGCATCAAGGCATCGAACTGCCTGGTGCAGACTGTCGCCATTGGCGCACACCGCAGGAGCTGGTTTGAACACGCCGCGCAATTCCGCTGTAGCGGCCGCCACGGCCATCCTGCAGCGCGACCTGTTGCTGGCGTTTCGCAAGCCCGGCGAATGGCTGCAGCCGCTGGCGTTCTTCGTGCTCGTGGCAGTGCTCTTCCCGCTGGCAGTGACTCCGGAAATGGCCCTGTTTCGACAGCTGGCGCCTGCGGCGCTGTGGGTTTCGCTGCTGCTGGCCTCACTGCTGGCGCTGGAGTTCCTGTTCCGGGAAGACGCGCGCGATGGAACTTTGGAGCAGTACGTGCTGTCTGGACAACCATTCACGGCATTGTTGCTGGCGAAGACGGCAACACACTGGCTGCTGACCGGATTGCCGTTGTCGCTGGTTGGCCCCGTGGCGGCGATCAGCCTCGGTGCGCCGCTGGCAGCGGTGCCCGGGATATTCCTGGCACTGCTGCTGGGCAGTGTGACGCTGAGCCTGCTGGGCTCCATCGGTGCAGGCTTGACACTGGGGGTGCGGCGCGGCGGAGCCCTGCTGTCGCTGCTGGTGCTGCCGATCACCGTGCCGGTACTGGTGTTTGGGGCAAAGGCCACCGTCATGCTGATTGCGGGTGACGGGGCGGCCGATGCGCTGTACCTGCTCGCCGCGATGAGCGTGCTGGCATTGACACTGGCGCCGCTGGCGGCAGCGGCGGCTGTACGGATCAGCCTGGAGTAAACTGCCGATCATGAACTGGGTCTGGTTGCATCGCTTCGGCTCGCCGCCGTATTTCTACCGCTTCGCAGGCAGGTGGGCGCCGTGGTTGCTGGGAATTGCGGTGGTGCTGCTGCTCGTCGGGCTTTACGGTGGCCTGGTCGTCGCGCCGGTCGATTACTACCAGAGCGATGTGTATCGCATCATCTTCGTGCATGTGCCGGCTTCCTACCTGGCATTGATGACCTATGTCTGGATGGCCATCGCTGCGGCAGTCGGGCTCATCTGGCGCATCAAGGTGGCGCATGCGGTGGCCGCGGCCTGCGCGCCGGCGGGCGCCAGCTTCACGGCCGTGTCGCTGGCCACGGGAATGATCTGGGGACATCCCACCTGGGGCACCTACTGGGCCTGGGATCCGCGCCTGGTATCGCAGCTGTTCGTGCTGTTCTTCTTCCTGGGTTATATCGGCCTGCGCGGCGCGATCGAAGATCGCGATCGCGCCGATCGGTCCAGCGCAGTGCTCGCCATCGTCGGCATCGTCAACGTGCCCATCGTGCATTACTCGGTCTACTGGTGGAACTCGCTGCACCAGCTGCCCACGCTGATGCGCAGCGGCGGACCGAAGATGCCCATGTCCATGGCCTGGCCGTTGCTGGTGATGCTGGGTGCCTACACATTCTATTTCTTCGCCATCATGCTGATGCGCGCGCGGGCGGAAGTGCTGCGCCGTGAGCGTGGTGGCGCCTGGTTGCGCGAAGTGCTCGCGACTCCGGAGGCAAGGCCATGAGCGAATTCCCGCAGATGAGTGGCTATGCCGCCTATGTCTGGTCGGCCTATGGCATCGCCATCGGCGGACTGGTGCTGAATGTCTGGCTGGCACGGCGCCAGCTGCGCCAGGCACGCCAGCAGGCACGCCGCCGCCTTGCGATGCAGGTGGAGTCATGACCCCCACCCGGCGACGACGGCTGTACATGGTGCTGGGTATCCTGGCTGGCGTGGCAGTCGCGGTTGCCTTTGCATTGCAGTCGTTCAAGAGCAGCATCGGCTACAAGCCTCCCACCGAAGTTGTCGCCGGGACGATGGCTGTGGGCAAGCGCTTCCAGCTCGGCGGCATGGTCAAGAAGGGCAGCGTGCAGCGCATCCCGGGTACGCTTGAAATCCATTTTGTGGTCACCGATTTCCAGAACGAGATACCGGCGGTCTACACCGGAGTGCTGCCCGACCTCTTCAAGGAGAATTCGGGTGTGCAGGCAAATGGTCGCCTGAATGACAAGGGTGTATTCATCGCCGACGAAGTGCTGGCCAAGCATGACGAGAACTACATGCCGCCAGCCATGGGCAAGTCCTTGAAGAAAGGCGAGTCGCGCCTCGATTCACCACCGCAGGGCAGTCAATGATTCCTGAAATCGGTCAATACGCCATGATCCTCGCGTTGTTGCTGGCGGCAGCGCAGGCGTTCTTCGGCATTGCCGGCCCGTGGAAGGGGCAGCAACGCTGGATGCAGGCCACCTATCCCGCGGTGGCCGGGCAGTTCGTGCTGCTGGGGCTGGCCTTCGGCTGCCTCATCTGGTCCTTCGTCCACAACGACTTTTCCGTGCGCATGGTGGCGGCGCATTCCAATTCGGCGCTGCCGGTGTATTTCCAGGTGGCTGCGGCCTGGGGCAACCACGAGGGCAGCCTGCTGTTCTGGGTATTCGTGCTCTCGGCCTGGACCCTCGCGGTGGCCGCGTTCTCCAGCACCTTGCCGCGGCCGTTCGTGGCACGCGTGCTGGGTGTGCTCGGCATCATCAGCGTGGGCTTCCTGCTGTTCTCGCTGGCTACCTCCAATCCATTCGAGCGCCTGCAGCCGGCGCGGCCGGACGGCGTCGACCTGAATCCGGTACTGCAGGATTTCGGCCTGACCATCCATCCGCCGATGCTCTATGTGGGCTATGTGGGTTTCTCGGTTGCATTCGCATTTGCCTGCGCCGCAATGATCGAGGGCAAGCTCGACCAGACCTGGGCGCGCTGGACGCGCCCCTGGACCACCGTGGCCTGGATGTTCCTCACCGTGGGCGTCGCACTGGGCAGCTGGTGGGCCTACTACGAACTGGGCTGGGGTGGCTGGTGGGCCTGGGATCCGGTGGAGAATTCCATTCTCATGCCCTGGCTGCTGGGCACCGCGCTGATCCATTCGCTGGCAGTGACGGACAAGCGCGGCCTGTTCAAGAGCTGGACGCTGCTGCTGGCCATCATGGCGTTTTCGTTCTGCCTGCTCGCGACCTTCATGGTGCGTTCCGGCGTGCTGGTTTCGGTGCACAGCTTTGCCTCGGATCCCACGCGCGGCATTTTCATCCTGAGCTTCCTGGCGCTGACCATCGGCGGCGCGCTGACGCTGTATGTATGGCGCGCGCCGTTGCTGCGTTCCGCGGCCGGCTTTGATCTCGTGTCGCGCGAGAGCTTCCTGCTGTTCAACAACATCCTGCTGGTGATCGCCACCGCGGTGGTGTTCGGCGGCACGATGGCGCCGATGATTGCGGATGTGGCGGGCCTTGGAACGCTGTCCGTGGGTGCGCCGTATTTCAATCCCACCTTCCTGATACCGATGCTGCCGTTGCTGGCGCTGGTGTCCGTGGGAACCTTTGCCCGCTGGAAGCGCGGCGCGCTGGGCGAATCGCGCAACCGCATTCTCGGCAGCCTGGTACTGGCGCTGATCCTGGGGCTGGCACTGATCCTTGGCGTGTACGGCGATCGTTCGCTGCTCGGGCCGATCGGCGTGGTGATCGGCGTGTGGATCGTGGTGTCCTCGCTGGTGGATCCCGTGGATCGCCTGCGGCGCGGCCTGTCCATTTCGCCTTCGATCCTCGGCATGACGCTGGCGCATATCGGCCTCGGTGTCATCACCCTCGGCATCACCACCATGGAGGCCCGGATGGAGGCACGCGATGTGGCGCTGGCGCCGGGGCAGCAGGTGGAACTCGGCCGCTTTGCCTTCCGCTTCGAAGGCGTCGAGGAAGTCGATGGCCCCAATTACGCGGCCACCCGTGCGCGAATGGTGGTGACGCGCGACGGCAAGCCCGAGACAGTGCTGTTCCCCGAGCGCCGCAACTACCTGGTGCAGGAGCAGGCTCTCGCCGAGGCTTCGCTGGGCGTGGGCTGGCAGCGCGACCTGCTGGCGACGATGGGCGAGGAAGTCGGTGGCGGCGCATGGAGCTTCCGGGTGCAGGTGCGACCGCTGATGCGCTATGTATGGCTCGGTGCGGCGCTGATGGCGTTCGGGGGTTTCCTTTCGACGCTGGATCGTCGCTACCGGCGTCGGCGTGAAGCGGCAGAATCGGCGACCGTTGCGGCGCCGGTGCCCCGCGGCGATCCTGCATGAACCGCTTCATCATTCCATTGCTGGTCTTTGGCCTGCTGGTGGTTGTTTTCGGCATCTCGCTGAAACACGCGCCGGAAAAGCAGGTGGTGAAATCAGCGCTCATCGGCAAGCCGGCACCGGAGTTCTCGCTGCCGGATCTGCTGCAGCCCGGCGCGACCGTGAACAGCGCGGCCTTCAAGGGTCGCTGGGTTCTGGTCAATGTATGGGCCACCTGGTGTGTGGAATGCCGCGCCGAACACCCGACGCTGCTGGACATCAAGCAGCAGGGCAAGGTGATCATCGTTGGCCTGAATTACCAGGACAAGGATGCGGATGCCCGCCAGTGGCTCGCCGAATTGGGCAATCCCTATGAAGCAGTTGCCGTCGACCGGGAGGGTCGGGCTTCGATCGACTATGGCGTATACGGCGCGCCTGAAAATTTTCTGGTGAATCCCGCAGGCGTGATCGTGCACAAGACCTGGGGGCTGACACCTGATTACTGGCGCACCACCATGCTGCCGCTGATTGAAGGAACGACGAAGTGACGCGAACGATGGTAGTGGCGTTTCTCGCCCTGTGTTCCCTGCCGGTGCTCGCCATCGATCCTGCGCCGCTGCTTCCTGATCCGGTGCAGCAGGCGCGTTACGTCGATCTCATCCATCAGCTGCGCTGCCTGCAGTGCCAGGGTGAAACAGTGGCCGACACCCAGGCGATGTTTGCAAAGGATATCCGCCGCCAGGTGCGCGAGATGGTGCAGGCCGGCAAGTCGGACCACGAGGTGCGCCAATACATGGTCGACCGCTACGGCAAGATCATCCTGCTCAGGCCGGAAAGCGCCTGGCTGTGGCTCGCGCCCGCCTTGTTCCTGCTCGGCGGCATCGCGATCGCGTGGCGTGTCCTGCGCCAGCGGCGTGCACTGCTGGCCACCGATACCTCCGAGGTCGGTGACGAGCCGGAGCAGTCATGAGCATGTTCATGGTGGTTGCGGCGCTGCTCACCCTCGCAGCGCTGGGAATACTGGTCTGGCCGCTGCTGCGGCGGCGGCAGGACCTGCCGCCTGCCTGGCCGCTGGTCAGCCTGGTCACGCTGCTCATCATCGGTGGCGGTGTTGCCCTGTATCCCACGTGGAGCAACTGGAACTGGTCCGAGCCCGCTGCAGCAGCAGACTCACCTGCTGCCATGGTCGGTCGCCTGGCGCGCCGGCTCGAGAAGCAACCGGATGACCTGCAGGGCTGGCTGCTGCTCGGCCGTTCCTACAGCGTGATCAAGCAGCACTCGCTGGCAGTGCGTGCCTACCAGCGTGCGGACAAACTTGCCCAGGGTCGCAGTGCCGAGGCGCTGCTCGGTCTGGGCGAAGCCTTGATCGAAGGCGGTCGCGGTGAGGCCGGCGGCCCCGCGGGGCGCCTGTTCGAGAAGGCGCTCGAGATCGAGCCCAATTCCATCAAGGCGCTGTATTACAGCGCGGTGGCAGCGGGAGAACGCAACGAGCTGCCGCTGGCACGCGCGCGGTTCGCGCGCCTGCTGGAGGGCAATCCGCCGGAGGGAGTGCGGAATGTGATCGAAGAACAGTTGCGGGCACTGGATGCGATGTCGGCGATGGCAGGTCCGGCAGCAGCGGGTGCAGCTGCAGCCACGGCACCTTCCGCACCAGCAGCGGCAGCGGTGAGGATTCCGCTGCGCATCACGCTGTCGGCCGGCGTTGCCGGCAAGGCAAAAGCAGGCGCTCCCCTGTTCGTGCTGGCCCGCATACCAGGTCAGCGCGGAATGCCGCTGGTGGCGAAACGCCTCGAAGCGAAGTTTCCGCAGGAAGTCGAGCTGCTGAGCACGGATGCCGCAATGGGCGGCAGCGGATTCACGGCCGGGCAGGAGCTCGAAATCGAGGCGCGCGTTGCCAATGGCGGCAGTGCGATTTCGGCTAGCGGAGACCCCTTCGGCGTGGTGCGCCTCAAGGCCGGTACAAAGGATCGGGTCGGCATCGAGATCAACCAGCTGAAACCCTGAAATTTCCGGGAGGTCCACGGGCACCTTTGCCCGGTTCGCCTGGTAATCAGCTATCCTCCGCAGTCTTGCGACGGGTCAAATAATTCGGGGGATGCATGCGTCGTCTTAATTCTGTGGTGGCCGGCGTGGCGATCACGCTGGGTGTGGTGGCCTGCCAGACCCCGGTGGGCAGTGGCGATGGCGCAGCGCGCGCTCCGGCCGCGAATGCCGCCGCCAGTGCGGCAGCGGATACGCAGTGGACCGGACATGGTCGCGACAGCAACGAGCAGCGCTACAGCCCGCTGAAACAGATCAATGTCGATACCATCAAGGACCTGGGCCTTGCCTGGGCCACGGACATGCCCGAGAAGGGCTCGCAGCAGTCCACTCCCCTCATGGTGGACGGCATCCTGTATGTGACCACACCGTGGAGCTACCTCAACGCCTACGACGCGAGGACCGGCAGGTTCCTGTGGAAGTACAACCCGAAGGTGCCGCGTGAAATCGGCATCACCAGCCTGTGCTGCGGCAACCAGAACCGCGGCGTCGCGTACTGGAATGGCAAGATCATCCTCTCCACGCTGGATGGACGCCTGGTGGGTCTCGATGCCAGGAAGGGCACCAGGATCTGGGAAACCGCGACCTTCGATCCCATGAAGGACGCCATGTCCATCACCGGCGCGCCGCGCATCGGCAACGGGATCGTGTTCATCGGCCAGGGTGGCGGTGAGTTCCACCAGCGCGGTTTCATATCCGCCTACAACGCGGATACCGGCAAGAAGCTGTGGAAGTTCTTCCTGGTGCCGGGCGACCCTGCAAAGGGCCCCGATGGCGAAGCGTCTGATCCCATGATGGCCATGGCCGCCAAAACCTGGAAAGGCGATTGGTGGAAGACCGGCGGCGGCGCCACGGTCTGGGATGGCATCGTCTACGACACGGTCAATGACCTCGTGATCTTCGGTACCGGCAATGGTGCACCCTGGCCGGCTGAGGTGCGCTCACCCGGCGGTGGCGACAATCTGTTCACCACGTCGATCGTGGCGCTGCATGCCAGGACGGGCGCGTACGCCTGGCATTACCAGTGCGTGCCGATGGACAGCTTCGACTTCGACAATACTTCGCCGCTCACCATTGCCGATATCACCGTCGACGGGCAGAAGAAGCACGTGGTGATGCAGATCCCCAAGGACGGCGTCTTCTACGTGATCGAGGCTGGCACCGGCAAGGTGATCAGCGCGAAGCTGGCCGTGCCGTTTGCCAACTGGCTGACCGGTTTCGACAAGAACAACAACTGGGCACCCATCCTCAATCCGGAAGCCAACTACGGCAAGACCGGCAAGGGCTGGTATGTCATTCCCTTCCAGACGCATGTCTGGAGTCCGCAGTCCTACAGCCCGGATACCGGCCTGGTGTATGTGGCCATCCGCAATGCCTCTTACGGCATGGTGGCGAAGGAGGGTGCCAAGATGGGCAACCAGCTGCTGTCGATCATCGTCGGCGGCCCGGATGCCACTCCGCAGGTGCCGCGACCGAATCCCGCTCCGACTGGTTCCTGGCTGACGGCCTGGAATCCCGCAACGCAGACGGAGGCCTGGCGTGTGCCCAATGGCCCCACCGGCAGCAGCGCGGCCGGGACCATGGCCACTGCGGGCAATCTCGTGTTCCAGCCCAGCGGCACCAACCTCATTGCCTATCGTGCGGATACCGGCGAGAAAGTCTGGCAGGGCGCCATCGGAGTCGGTCAGGTCAATACCGGTCCCATCTCGTACCAGCTCGATGGCGTGCAGTACATTGCCATCGCAGGCGGGCCCAACTCCGGCGCCCGCGTGGCGGTGTACAAGCTCGGCGGGAAGGCGGAGTTGCCGCCGGTGGCTGCTCCTGCCCCGCAGCCGGTACTCAATCCGCCTGCCAACTTCGGCACCGAAGTGCAGGTGGCGCTGGGATCGGAGAAGTACTCGCAGAACTGCTCCATCTGCCATGAAGGAGGTCGAGGCAATACCGGTGCTCCGGACCTGCGCTCCTCGCCGTTCATCAATACCGCGGAGGCTTTCAAGGCAGTCGTGATCGATGGCATCAAGGTCGAGGGCGGCATGAATCCGTTCAAGGCGACGCTGTCGAATGACGACGTCGAGGCGATTCGCGCCCATATCACGGCCCTCGCCAACACGCAGAAGAACGCTCCGCCGCGACCGGCGGGCGGTGGCTTCGGTGGTCCTGGCGGCCCACCGGCTGGCGGTGCGCCAGGTGGTCGCGCTCCCGGTGCGGGTGGTCCTCCAGGCGGTCCGGCCGCAGCTCCTGCTGCTCCGCCCGCACCTGCAGAGCCTCCCGTCGGACTGCACCAGTAGGCAGTTTCGCACGCGGCTTCGCCTTGCGAGGCCGCGTGAACTCCCGTTTCGCAGCCGGGGAAATTCCATGCGCCCGATGATCACGCTGATTTTTTGCAGTCCGGAGCTGTTCAGGGCCATCGTCATCGACGGCGCACCAGCGATCGCTTTCGCAAACCCGTAGTGCCGGTCCACAGCTTATTTCCCACCCGTATCTATGCCGCTTCGCTGCCGCGTGCGCGCGCAGCTGCGCTCAACAGGCGGCTGCTGCATGAATGCCTGCAATTGCGTGAGGATGATGTAGCGGGGCAGCGCTGGTCGAAGCGCAGCTATCCCGGTGGCTTCACTTCCTATGCCTCGGCCAGCCGCATGCAGCTGCTGTCGCCGACGTTTGCTGCGCTGGCGAAGCAGATCGACCGCCATGTCGCCCGCTTCGTGCAGGAACTCGAATTCGATCTGGGTGAGCGTTCGCTGGCGATGACCGACTGCTGGGTCAACATCATGCCGCGCGGCGTCACGCATGGCCTGCATCTGCATCCGCTGTCGGTGTTGAGTGGCACCTACTACGTGCGTGTGCCGAAGGGTGCGCCCGGCCTGAAATTCGAGGATCCGCGGCTGGAGCGCTACATGGGTGCGCCACCGCGGCGACAGGATGCCGCGGAGCGAAATCGCACCTGGGTTGTGATGCCGGCGCGCGCCGGCGGTTTGTTGCTGTTCGAAAGCTGGCTGCGCCACGAGGTGGCGGCCAATGCAGTGAATTCGGAACGCGTAAGCATCAGCTTCAATTACGGCTGGGGTTGAGCGGATCCGCTCCGAATTGCGTGAATTGCCGCTGCTGCAGGCATATGCTTCGGCGGGGCCGAAGTTAAGTAAATCCAATCGGGGTGGGATCATGAAACGCAGACAGCAGAACTCGGGCAGTAGACTGGATCGCCGCGACTTTCTTGGCGGCATCGCCGTGTCGGCGGGCGCAGCGTCGCTGCTTGCACAGGTGGTTGCACCTGCAGGCAAGGCTGCTGCTGCAGAAGCCGCGCCTGCGTCCGCGCCACGTCCGCCAGGTCCGCCGGCAGGTGGACGGCCGGGCGACCGCGTACTGGGCACAGTGCCTCCAGCGGGCCAGCGCCAGCAGCCGCAGCTGACGGACCTCAAGGGCAAGACCGTCTACATCACCGGCGGCAACACCGGTATCGGCCTCGGCATCGGACGCGCTGCCGCCAACGCCGGCATGAACGTCGTGATGGGCTATATCCAGGACAATCAGGTCGAGCCGGCGCTCAAGCTGTACAAGCCCGAGCAGAAGAACCGCGTCATCGCGATCCGCCATGACGTCACGGATCGCGACGGCTGGGTGAAGACGCTGGCGGAAATCAATGCCAGGTTCGGCAACCTGCACCTGCTGGTCAACAATGCGGGCATCAAGACCCTGCGCCAGATAAGCCAGGTGGATGCCGGTGGCTGGGACGCTGCCGTCGCGGTCAACATCACCGGCATCTGGAACGGCTGCTCGGCCGTGATACCCCATATGCTGGCGCACAAGGAAGGCTCCCATATCGTCACCACCTCCTCGATGGGCGGCATACTTCCGGGCGTGAACGCGGGTGTCTACACCGCCACCAAGTTCGGCTCTTTCGGCATCATGGAGGCGATGCGCGTGGAGCTGGCCGGCACCAACATCGGTACCTCGGTGTTCTCTCCCGGTGGCGTGAGCACGGACAACATCCTGTCGGAGGCTGGCAAGATACCGGCAGCATCCATGGATCCGCTGGAAGCGGGCGAGCGGGTGCTGAACGGCGTCGTGAACAATGACCTGTTCATCCTCACGCATCCCGAGTTCAAGCCAGGCATGAAGGAGCGCTTCGATGCCATCCTTGCCTCCGAGCCGCAGGACGGCTTCCCGGAAGCGCGTGCCAGGGGCGAGCTCCGCGTACTGACCTCACCGGCCTATGCGCCGGAGATCGCCCACCGCAGCCAGCCGCGCAAGAGCTATCGCACCACCTGAGTGTGGCCCGCCGCCTGTTCCTTGCGGAGCAGGCGGCGCTTGCGCTCGATGCCCCACTTGTAGCCGGTGAGCGCGCCATCGCTCGCCACCACGCGGTGACAGGGCACCAGCACGGCGATGTGATTGCTGGCGCAGGCGCGTGCCACGGCACGTGCGCTCGTCGGCGCGCCGATGCTGCGCGCCAGCGCGGCGTAAGACAGTGTCTGTCCGGCAGGAATCCTGGTGAGGGCCCGCCAGACCCGCAGCTGGAAGGCCGTGCCGCGAATATCCAGCGGCAGGTCGGAGTGCTGCTGCGGATCATCGATCAGCGTGACCACCACCTTGACCAGGTCATGCAGCTGCTGGTCGGCGGATTCAAGCTGTGCGCGCGGGAAGCGGGCGCGCAGCCGCGCCGGCATTGCGGCGGCATCGCCGAACTCGACCATGCAGATGCCACGGGCGGATGCTGCCACCAGCACCGTGCCCAGCGAGCTTCTTGCATTGGCGTACCGAATGGATTCGCCGTCGCCACCACGGCGCATCTGCCGCGGGCGCAGTCCATGCTGCAGCAGATCCCGATACGCGCTCGAGCTGGCCGGATAACCCGCCGCATAGATTGCATCGGTGACGCTGGCGGCATTGCCCAGTGCATTTTCCAGTCGGCGTTTGCGCTGCGCCATCGCGTAGCGCTTGGGGCTGACGCCGATGGCTGCGGTAAACAGCCGCTGAAAATGCCAGCGACTCAATCCAGCGGTGGCTGCGAGTGCCGCAAGGTCGGGTGGCGGTCCTGCGGCCTCCAGTTGCCGGCAGGCCTGTTCGATGAGTTTGCTGTGACGGGAGGTCATGGCCGCATTCTGCTGCAGCATCACATAATGATGCTTCCCGGATCTTGCGAATAAAGCATTCTGTGCTGTCATTGTCAGGGCGGCGTGCGTACACTCGCGGGTCTGGACTCACTCAATCCCGGGCGAGTCATCATCCCGAACCCGTGCCCGAACTCAAGGCGCACCCGGCGCACTCCGCCGCTTTTCGCCCGGATCTGTGGAGACCTGCGATGAATACCCCATTCCCGCCGTTGAAGCACGACGCTGCAGACCAGCGCGGCGGCACCGGCGACATGCTCAATACCCGGGCCGAACGGCTTGCCGTTCTGGACTTCGAGCGTGCCGAGCAGCGCCGCCAGCGGCAGGAAGAGCAGCGCCTTGAAACCAACACCCCGGAAGTCCGGGTGCGCGCCTGGGAAAGACTGCACGGTCTGCGCCTGCCGTCGACTCCCGGCCATCCAGTGCTGAACATCATCTGCTCTGCAACCGGCCTGGGTCGGGCGGAAGTGCTGGAAGTCCAGCACCTGCGCGCGGCGCGGCGCGCGGCGGCTGCAGAAGCGCCGGGCCTCTAGTCGAACCCGTATCCGAAATCAGCGAGATCAAACTCAAGTGCGTCTGTCACGAGGCAAGAAGAAAACAGCCAAGCCGGGGAAGGACGGAGAGCTGGAACGCAGTCGCGCCATTGCGCCGACGCTCGAGGCTGTCTACCCCAATGCGCGTCTGGTTCGCGTGCAACTTGATTTCATCTGCGAAAGCCTGCCGCATCATGCGCAACAGGCCTTCCTGCTGCATCCACCGGCGAAGGCGCATTTCGCCTATCCCTGTCCATTTGGCGATTGCACCGGCATCTACAACCTGCAGGAGTCGATTGCCAGGATGCTGACCGCTGCCGTTACCAATGATGCCGGTTCGCTCACCTGCACGGGTTTGCGCGCGCGTCAGGGTGTGCCGGGCCAGCCCTGTGAGCAGGTCATGAACTATACGGTGGCGGTGCAGTACGCACAGCCGGTAACCAGCACACGCCGGGTGGCAGGGGCAGTTGCTTCGCGATAGTCAGGCCGCGTCGCCGCCGGCGACCTTGAGCAGCGGCTGGTGGTGCAGCGAGCCCGGCTTCGATCTGCGCCTGGCCAGCAGATCCGGCAGGAAGCGCGGCCGGGAGAAGTAATAGCCCTGCACGCAGTCGATGGTGGTGTGCTGCACGAGATATTCGAGCTCCTGCTCGGTCTCCACCCCTTCGGCGACCACAGTGATACCCAGAGCCCGGCACAGCGACTCGATGGCACGCAGCACGCTCTGGCTGCGCTCACGCTCATGAATCCTGGTGACGAAGGCGCGGTCCACCTTCACCTCGTCCGCCGTGATATCGATCAGCGTCGACAGCGAGGAGAACCCGGTGCCGAAATCGTCCACGGACACACGGATGCCGCGCTCGCGCAGTGCAGGCAGGATCTGCCGCTGGAAGCGGTGTGCCTCGACCAATGCATCCTCCGTCAGTTCCAGCACCAGGTGACGTGCAAGCTTCCGGTCCTCGAAGCGCGTCATGAGCTGTTCCATGAATGTCACGTCGCAGATCTGCCGCGCCGAGATATTGATATTCATGCTGACGTCCGGGCCATGCTCCTGCTGCAACAGCGGCAGCGCATGCACCGCGTCGTCCAGTACGAAGGCCGAGATCTGGTCCAGCAGGCCCAGCTCCGCTGCCATGCCGATGAATTCGACGGGCATGTGCACCGTGCCGTCATGGTCCACCCAGCGCACCAGTGCTTCGAAACCCGTTATCCGCCCGGTGCTGACTTCGATCTTGGGCTGGTAGGCGGCACGGAAACACTCGTCCCGGATGGCGCTGCGCAACTTCTGCTCCAGTTCCATCCGTGCCGTCAGCGCGCTGTTCATCGAAGTGTCGAAGTAGGCGACGCTGCCCTTGCGCTCGCGCTTGGCGCGATACATCGCGCTGTCGGCACAGCGACGCAGGGCCTCGTAGGTGGTGCCGTGCAGCGGATAGATGCTGGCCCCCACCGATGCCGATATCAGGACTTCATGACCCTCTACATGGAATGACCTGCGCAGGGCATCGACGACGCGGTTCATCAGGACTGGCAGGCTGTGTTCGCTTTCCAGGGGATTGACCAGCAGCAGGAACTCGTCGCCGCTGATGCGCGACAGCGCGTCCGTGGAGCGGATGGTCTGCGAGATCCGCTGCGCGACAGACCGCAGCAGTTCGTCGCCGACAGAGTGGCTGTAGTAGTCGTTGACCTGCTTGAAGCCGTCCAGGTCGATGAACGCCAATGCGACCAGCTCGCCATCCCCCGCTGTTTCCAGGGCGCGATCCACGATCTGCTGCATCATCACCCGGTTTGGCAATCCGGTCAGCGCGTCGTGATAGGCATGGCGCTGCAGTTCCAGTTCCGACCGCTTGCGCTCGGTGATGTCCAGCGTGGTGGTCAGCATCAGTTGCTCGCCGGAGATCCGTACCGGCGTGCCGGTGACCAGCAGTACATGCTCATGTGCGCCGGTTTCGACAATTCGTTCGCGCGTCTGCTGCTGGCCACTGGCCAGGTGTTCGAGGAATGCCTGCCGCCGGCGCTCTGCGAGGCCGTCATGCTGGCCGCCCGGCGCGATGTCGAACGGCTGCTGTCCCGCGAGTTGATCCGGCGTCCTTCCCATCGCCATGGCCGCCGCGACATTGACGACCATGATGCGCCCGTCGCTGTCCTGCAGGGCCACGCCCACGGGCAGGGCGTTGACCACGGACTTGAGCAGTTCCAGGTCGCGGCGCGCGACCTGCTCATTGGTGCGCGACCGGTTGGCGTCGGCCTTGAGGCGCTGCCCCTCCAGCTCGCTGCTGACGGCATAGTGCATCGCCAGGGCGTGCGAGACGAGCACGGAGAAGCGCCGGCCCAGCGTCACATGCATGCGGTCGAACATCGGCAGATCCGCTTGCCGCAGCAGTGCCAGCAGGCCCCGGCGTTCGTGCACCCGCACGGGAATGTACAGCGCCGATTGATCGGTACCGAATCCGGCATCGTTGCCGCCGCCGCTTCTCAGGCTTTCGCTGGAGAAGGTCGCCACCACCTTGCCCGTGAGCACGCGTTTGAAGGCGGCATCCATTGGCCAGCGCCTGCCTGCCAGCGCGGCCGGTTCGGCCACCGTGCATTCGAGCTGTGTTTCGGCGCCATTGCTGCCGTCTTCGACAGCAACCAGCAACATGGCATGCGAGTAGGAGAATACGCGACGCAGCGCGGCGAACACCTGCGCGAAGGGATCCTCGACACGATCCAGCTGCAGCAGCGCTGCCAGCGCCTCCAGCAGCAGGTCGCTGTTCTGGCTGTGCCGCAGGAGCAGATCGCGGTCGCGCCGCAGTTCGAACAGGGCTTCGGTCAGTTCCTCGACGCTGTGCGGACCCGTTGCGTACTGGGTCGGGGCCATCAGCTGCCCCCGAAGGACATTACCGAGATCATCAGGTTGCCGTGCAGGTTGCGCCCGCTTACGACCCCCTGTTCTCCGAAGGTAAACGCGCTGAGGAAGGGAATATTCCCCAGGCTGGCGCGTATCGATTCCGCGGCCTCCGGCAGCGCATCTCCCACGGCGATGCGCAAGACTCCGCAGAAGGCCAGCAGTGCGCCGCGCGGCGGACACGAGCCGCCGAGCTGCCTCAGCGAACAGGAGGCGACGCTGCCGGCCCGCTGGACCAGGCGGCGCGGATTGCCCTGCATCAGGTAGATGCGCTGACCCTGGCGCAGATTGGTCAAGGTGCGCAGATGACCTTCCGGCGTGATGCATACCGTGCATACGAGCAGGTAGTGGGGTGTGTCGCCATCCTGTTCGATCTGGATTGCCAGCGGATGCAGTACGGTCTTGGCCATGATGTCGCCACCATGTGCAACCTCGTCGTCCACGGCACCGCCGATCCACTCGTTGAAGACATGCGCCGCCGGCCGGTTGTCGATGCTGACGATTTCCCTGCCGCTGCCCGCGCCGTGCGTATCTGCGACAGCCGTCACCACGCCGCTCGGGCCGCTCGGGCTGCAGCCGCCCTGGAAGGCATGGCCCAGAGCGCCGGAGGGAAACATCACGGCGATCACGATGCCGTCGTCCATGACGCCGGATGTCGCCATCTCGCGCCATTTGCCTGAGACATCGTTGTCGGCGACGGAGCCGCCGTACACCGGACAACCGTCCTGCAGCACGCGATGCACGCCTTCCAGGACGCGTTCCTCATCTCCCGGCGCCTGGAAAATCCAGATGGCTTCGGGAATCTGGCCAGCGCAGTCGGCATCCGCCAGCGCCTCATGCACCAGCCGTTCGGCGGTGGCCGACGGATCGGCTCCCTTGGGCGCGGCCGCGACACCGTAATTGCCTTGCTCGTCCTCGATCATCATCAGGCCGATGGAGCCGGCCGGAAAGACGCCGACCTCACTCATGAAGCCATTGAAGCTGGTGCCGCCAATCAGGCGCGTTGCAGGCAGAAGCTCGCGCAACTGCGCGTGGATCATCAGGTCGTCGTGGGTGGTGTCGTAGAGCACGATGGCGAGCTGCGGACTCAGGCCGCAGCCCCGCACGGCGGAGCCGATTTGCAGCAACGCGGCCCCTGTTTCAGGTCCCGCTCCAGTGATGGTCTTGATTTTCATGGACGTATTCCCGGATGTCCCATCCTGGGAATATCGAACTGCCATCATGGCGCTTCAGACGAACTATGCGACGGACTGCCTGCGTCCGTAGTGCTCAAAGTCCGGTTTTCGCCAAAAAACGCTCTCCTGGGATGGCTCCCCGGGTTGGAATCGAACCAACGACCAACGGATTAACAGTCCGACGCTCTACCGCTGAGCTACCGAGGAACACGCGGGCAGGACGCCCGTTCCAAAGAGGCCGCGATTCTTAAAGAATCCGCCGCCGCCGTCAAGCCGGAAGACGGCTTTGCAGAATCGGCGCCTAGGCAGGTCGTGACGGGCCTCTCGCCAGGGCCTGCCCCATGCGCTCCAGGGCCTTGGCCAGCGTTTCCATGCTGACGGCGAAGGACAGGCGCAGATGCCCCGGCGCACCGAAACCTTCGCCTGGCACGCCTGCGACCAGCGCTTCGCGCAGGATGAACTCGCCAAAGGCGCTGTCGTCGCGAAAGCCGTGCTGCTGCATGGCGCCGCTGACATCCGCAAAGGCGTAGAAGGTGCCTGCACCCGGACGGCAGCTGATGCCCGGCAGTGCATTCAGGCCCTTGACGAAGAAATCATGCCGCTGCCGGAATGATTCGTTCATGCGTCGCACATCGTCTTCGGGCCCATTGAGCGCGGCCAGCGCGGCCTGCTGGCTCATGCTGGCAGCATTGGTGGTGGACTGGCCCTGGATGGTCGCCATCGCCGCGATGACTTCCGCCGGACCGCCGCAATAGCCGATGCGCCAGCCGGTCATGGCGAAACCCTTGGAGCAACCATTGATCGTGACCGTGCGGCCATGCAGGGCAGGGTTGACCTGCGCAAAACTCGAGAAGGGCTCGGCTCCCCAGTAGATCTTTTCGTAGATGTCGTCCGTGCCGATCAGCACCCGCGGATATTCCAGCAGCACCTCTCCCAGCGCCGCAAGTTCGGCGCGTGTGTAGGCGGCGCCGGTTGGATTGCAGGGGCTGTTGAGCAGCAGCAGGCGCGTCTTCGGCGTGATGGCGGCGGCCAGCTGCCGTGGCGTGATCTTGTAGCCATGGGCGGCGGTTGCATCCGGCGTCACTGGCAGGCCGTCGGCCAGCAGCACCATGTCGGGGTACGACACCCAGTATGGAGATGGAATGATCACTTCATCGCCTGGATCGAGCACCGCCATGCACAGGTTGAACAGCGTCTGCTTGGCGCCCGTGGACACCAGTATCTGGTTGCGCTGGTAGGTCAGTGCGTTGTCGCGCTGGAACTTGGCGATGATGGCATCCTTGAGTTCGGGCATGCCATCGGAGTTGGTGTAACGCGTAAAGCCATTCTGGATTGCCGCCACACCCGCAGCGGCAATATGCGCCGGTGTGTCGAAATCCGGCTCGCCTACCGACAGGCTGATGACATCGAATCCGTCCCGGCGCATCTGCGCCGCGCGTGCCGTCATGGCCAGTGTGGGCGAGGGCTTGACGCGCTGGGCGCGTCGGGAAATCTGCAGACTCAAGGTGTGCAACCTCAATGAAACCTGTGGTAGCGGACTTGCGCGAAGCTGCTACGCCAGGCCGTATAATACGAGGTTCTTCATGTCATCCGGCCAATTTCAGCTCGAAGCCCGTTACACGCCTGCCGGCGATCAGCCGGAGGCCATCGCCCGTCTGATAGAAGGCATCGGCAGCGGTCTTGCGGCGCAGACGCTGCTGGGCGTGACCGGTTCGGGCAAGACCTTCACCATCGCCAACGTGATCCAGGCGGTGCAGCGCCCGACACTGGTGATCGCGCACAACAAGACGCTGGCAGCACAGCTCTACGGCGAGTTCAAGGCGTTCTTCCCGCACAATGCGGTGGAATACTTCGTTTCGTACTACGACTACTACCAGCCCGAGGCCTACATGCCGGCCTCGGATACCTTCATCGAGAAGGACTCCTCGGTGAATGAACACATCGAGCAGATGCGGCTGTCGGCCACCAAGTCGCTGCTGGAGCGCAAGGACAGCATCATCGTGGCGACGGTGTCGTCGATCTACGGCCTCGGCGACCCCGAGGCCTACCTGCAGATGGTGTTGCACCTGAAGCGTGGCGACAAGCTCGACCAGCGCGCGCTGTTGCGGCGCCTGGCCGAGATGCAGTACACCCGCAACGACATCGATTTCACGCATGGCTGCTACCGCGTGCGCGGCGATGTGATCGACATCTTTCCCGCGGAATCCGATCGCGATGCCATCCGCGTGGAATTGTTCGACGACATCATCGATTCGCTGGCGCGCTTCGACCCGCTCACCGGCGAAGTGCGCGCGAAGATTCCGCGCTACACCGTCTATCCCGGCACGCATTTCGTGACGCCCAAGGACCGTCTGGTCAACTCCATGGAGCAGATCCGCGAAGACCTGCGCCTGCGCCTGCAGGACCTCTACGCCAACAACAAGCTGGTCGAGGCGCAGCGGCTGCAGCAGCGCACGACCTTCGACCTGGAGATGATCAAGGAGATCGGCTACTGCCAGGGCATCGAGAACTACTCGCGCTATCTGTCGGGCCGCGAGTCCGGCGAGCCGCCGCCCTGCCTGTATGACTACCTGCCACCCGAGGCGCTGCTGATCGTCGACGAAAGCCACCAGACGATTCCGCAGCTGGGCGCCATGTACAAGGGCGACCGCTCGCGCAAGGAAACGCTGGTCGAATACGGATTCCGCCTGCCGTCTGCGCTGGACAACCGGCCGCTGAAGTTCGAGGA